>CALWXZ010000041.1 GCA_944385625.1 uncultured Flavonifractor sp.
GCCACTCCGCTTAAAACTTCACATTTCCCTACATTGAGGCCTTTTTGTGCTGTCCGCACAAGATGGGTCGGTTCAGCTGTCTGTGGTCTTTTTCTGCGTTTACGCCTGGGCGCCGTGGGCAATGGGCCCGAAATCCTGGAAGGGCAGGATCACCCACAGGGCCCGGCCCAGCACATACCGCTCGTCCACCGTGCCCAGGGTCACGTCCCGGCTGTCGGAGGAGTGGTTGCGGTTGTCGCCCATGACGAAGATGGAGCCCTCGGGCACCACCACGTCGGTGAGGGTCTCCCCGCCGGGCTGGCGCATGACCTCCTCGGCGTTGATATAGGGCTCGTCCAGCACCTGGCCGTCCACGGTGACGGTGCCCGCGTCGTAGTCAATGACCACGTGCTGGCCACCGGTGGCGATGACCCGCTTGACGATGGGGCCCTCGGAGACGTCAAACTCCTTGGTGAGCACCACCACGTCCCCCTGTTTGGGGGTGTAGCCGATGCTTTGCAGCAGCAGCAGGTCCCCGTCGTGGAGGGTGGGGTACATGGAGGAGCCCACCACGCCGATGATGCGCCCCACAAAGGTAAAGATGAGAATCAGGGCCACCAGCACCATCACCAGGGCCTGTAACCAGAAGTAGAGGTCCACCTTCAGGGCGTCCTTCCCCTCCAGCTCCTTCTCCTGGGTCTTGTCGTTTGCCAATGCCATCAGCTCCATACGCTTGGAATATGCCACATTATAGCCCGATTTCCCCCCGATTGCAAGGGGAATCCGCGTCAGCGGCCCTGCTGCCAGGCCTTTTCCCGGCTGTGGCAGGTGAAGAGCAGGATCTGCCGCTCCTCCCCCAGCTCCTCCAGGCAATCCAGGGCCAGGGCCATGCGGGTGTCGTCAAAGTTGGCCAGGGCGTCGTCCAGCACCAGGGGACAGGGCTCCTCCCCCGGCAGCACCAGCTGGCTCACCGCCAGGCGCACCGCCAGGTAGAGCTGGTCCGCCGTCCCCTGGGACAGGGCCAGGGCCCGCCGGGGCTGGAGGCCCCCCGTCTCCTCGGCCAGGGCCTCAAACTGCCGGGTGAGGGACACCTTGTCGTACTTGCCCCCGGTGAGCTTGGCCAGATAGTCCCCCGCCAGACGGTTGAGGGCGGGGGAGAACCGGGCCTGGAGTCCGGCGTGGGCGGCGTCCAGGGCCTTGAGGGCGGTCTCCAGGGCGGCGTACTCCTCCTGCCGCCGGTCCAGCTCCTCCCGGGCCGCCTCCTTCCGCAGAGCCAGCTCCGCCGGGTCCCCCAGGGTGTTCAGCTCCCCCTGGGCCATGGCCAGGCCGCTGCGCAGCCGGGACAGCTCCCCCTCCGCCGCGTTGAGCCGGGCCGCCGTCTCCGCCGGGTCAAACCGGGGCTCCACCCCGGGATCGGCCGCCACCGGCTCGGGCCGGGGCAGGCTGGCGGCCAGCTGCCGGGCCCCCTCCAGCTTCACCTGGGCGGTGGCCAGCTTGTCCTCCAGCTGGAGGGAGCGGGAGATGGCCGCCGACACCCCAAAGGTATCCTTCACCGTGGGGGCGAAGGGGTGGACCAGCTCCAGCAAATCCTTGCGGATCTGCTCGTCCTGGGCCAGCAGGGCCTCCAGGGCCTGCTGGGCGCTCTCCCGCTGTTTGACGGCCTGATCGGCCACCACCCGGGATTCCCGGTAGGCGCTGGCCCGGGCCAGGATGCCCTCGGGACTGTCCACCTCATAGTGCTCCAGCAGCTCCGCCCCGGCGGAGGCCGCCCGCTTCTTTCGGATGGCCGCCGCCGCAAACAAGCCCGCGCCAACTACGGCCAGCACGCCGCAGGCCGCCCACCCCATCCATGGGGCGGGCAGCAGGCCGGTAAAGCTGACCACCAGGGACCCGGCGGCCAGCACCAGGCAGGCCGCCCCCGCCCCGTACAGCCCGCCGCAGCGGGGGGCCTCCCCAGCAGCCTGGGCGTCGTCGTTGGCCTGCTCCCAGGCCTGGTCGGGGGTCATATCGGGAAACAGGGGGTCCACCGCGGCGGCGGCAGCCTCCGTCTCCTGGGCCTGGGCCTGTTCCAGCCGCTCCTCGGCCTGCTTGCGGCTGGTGTGCAGGGCGTTGAGCCGGTTCAGCTCCCCCTGGGCCTTTTGCAGGGTGGCCCTGTCGGGGGGCGCCCCATAGCGGTTGAGCTCGGCTTCCGTAGCGTCCACCTGCCCCCGGGCCGCTTCCAGGGCCTGCTGGGCCTCCTCCCACCGCTGGCGGCGGACGGCCATGGCCCGGGCCAGGTGGGCGTCCCGCTCGGCCTGGAGGCGCCTGTGCTCGGCCTGGAGCTTGTCCATCTCCCGGCGGGCCTCCTGGGCCAGCCGGAAGGCCTTGGCCTGCCGGGCCTCCACCTGCTCGATCCCGGCCAGCTCCTCCTCCAGCTTGGGGATGAGGCCGGTCTTGTTGTGCCTGCGGCGGTTGAGCCAGTCCCGCAGGCGGCGCTCCACCTGGGAGTAGGACACGTCCTCCTCCCCGCTGGAGGCCAGGGCGGCGATGCGGGCCTCCAGGGCGGGGGCGCCGTCGATGGCCGCGCCCCCCTGGCCCACAAAGGCGGAGCGCTCAAAGACCTCCCGGGGGGCGCCGATGAGGGTCTCCCCCACGTTGTCGGCGGTGAGGTAGCCCACCGGCTCCCCGGTGTCGGTGTACACCGCCTCAAACTTGCCGAAGGGGGTGTTGCCCTTGGGGCCCCGGCGGAGGGTGATCCTCTCCCCCTTCCACTCCAGCTCCACCACTCCCTCCATGGCCCCGCCGTTCCAGGGCTGGTAGCGGTTTTTCTCGGCGATATAGCCCTGCTTGTCCCGCTCCTTGGTATTGATGCCGTAGAGCATGGCCCGCAGGAAGGCCGCCCAGGTGGACTTGCCCCCCTCGTTGGGGGCCTCGATGATATTCAGCCCCTCCTTCAGCTCCAGCTTCCGGTGGTCCAGGCCGCCGAAGGTGGCTCTCATGCGTAAAATCTTCATGGGCAGGGGTCCTCCCCGTTCTCCAGCGCCGCCAGGGCAAAGCGGGCGGCCTGCTCGGCCTCGGGCCCGCCCTGGGCCTTCAGCTGGCGCAGGACCAGGCCGGTGAGAGAGTCCTCCCCCGCCCGCTCCCACAGGTCCCGCAGCTGCCGGGTGTGGTCCCGGATGGTGACGCTATAGTAGTATGGCTGGGCCTGGGCGTTGAGGGCCGCCAGGTCGGGCGGAGCAAAGCTCCGCTGGCCGGTGAGCAAAATGCGGCAGCAGTCGCCGCAGGGCTGGGCGGGCAGCACGGCCTCCAGGGCCTGGGCGGCGGTGTCCGCCCCGGTGACGTCGGCCTCCACCACCTCGTACCGCCGTCCGGCCAGGGGTACAAACCGGGCGGTAAGGTCGCCGGGGTCGTCCCCCACGGCCACCACCAGCACCCCCTTGTCCCCCGTCTCGTCAAAGCCCCGGCCCTCGGGGCAGCCGGGGTAGGCCCACCAGGTGTCCCCCGCCTTCTGCAAGCCGGAGCAGCCATGGATATGGCCCAGGGCCAGATAGGTCAGGCCGCTGGCGGCGATGTCGGCGGGGTCGATGGGGCCGTAGCGGCCCTTGCCGTCCACGTCGCCGTGGAGGACCATCAGGTGGACCCGCCCGTCCCGGGGAGCGGTAAAGCCCATGAGGGGAGAGCGGTCGGCCTGGGGGGTGGTGAAGGCCGCCCCGTGGACGGTGCAGCCCAGCTCCGGCAGCTCCACCGACTCCACCGCCACGGTGGAAAAGATGTGTACGTTGTCCGGCCAGGCGGTGTTGGCATACACCGACCGGGGACCGTAGCAGTCGTGGTTGCCGGGGGCGATGAACACCGGGACCCCCATCTGGCCCAGGGTGCGGGAGAGAGCCTCCACCGTCTCCTGGTAGGTCTGGCTGGAGTCCAGCAGATCGCCGGAGAGGAGCACCAGGTCGGCCCGCTCCGCCTGGGCCAGGTCGGCCAGCTTGTCCAGCAGTTCCCGCTGCTCCTCCCGCCGCTGCCTGGCCTTGTCGGGGGGCAGGGCGGCAAAGGGGGCGTCCAGATGAAAGTCCGCCCCGTGAATGATGGTTAACATGAATGTATGTTCCTTTCCAAAAGGGTGGCGGCGGTCAGTCCCGCAGGTCCAGCCGCTCCACCCCCACGCACTTGCGCTCGTCGGTGTCGATGGAGAAGAGGACGCTCTCCAGCTTGCAGGGGCCCTCCGCCGGCTCGAACCGCCGGGGCAGCCCCCCCAGGAAGCGGTTGATGGCCTGCTCGGGCTTGATGCCCAGTACGCTGCGGGCGGGGCCGGTCATACCCAGGTCGGTAATGAAGCCCAGTCCCTTGGGGAGCACCTGGCCGTCGGCGGTGGGCACATGGGTGTGGGTGCCCCACAGGGCCTGGACCCGGCCGTCCAGGTAGTAGCCCATGGCTCCCTTCTCGCTGGTGGCCTCGGCGTGGAAGTCCACCAGCACCACGTCGGTTCCCTCCATCCGCCGCAGCACCCTGTCGGCGGTGGTGAAGGGGTTTTCAAAGTTGCTGTCCATTTCGCACCGGCCGATGAGATTGACCACCCCGATGCGCAGGCCCCTGGGGCCGTCGTACACCCCCCAGCCCCGGCCGGGCACCCGGTTGGTGTAGTTGGCGGGCCGGAGGGTGTAGGGGTTGTCCTCCAGAAAATCGGCGATCTGGATGCGGTTCCAGGTGTGGTTGCCCAGGGTGATGACGTCGGCTCCGGCGTCAAAGATATCCCGGGCCTGCCGGGGCAGGATGCCCACCCCGGAGGCGTTCTCCCCGTTGACCACGGTGAAGTGGACGTCACGGAGTTTTTTCAGGCTGCGGAGGTGGCGGTTCAGGTACTCCACGCCGCTCTCCCCCACCACATCGCCTACCGCCAGCACGTTTAAGATCATAGTCTGCCTCCCTCTGTCTGTTTACGCATTGCTACTATTATATGTGATTTTGGGAAAAAGGGCAATTCCTCTTTCCCTTCAGAACAGGCAAAAAGCACGCCCGAGGGCGTGCTTTTTTGTCATTGCTCCTTCAGCCCCAGCAGCACCTGGCCGGCGGCGCGGGCAAAGAGCCGGGCGGCGGACAGGGCCTCCTGGAGGGTGTTGCCGTGGGTGCCCACCTCCACCAGCAGATACCCGGTGGACAGTTCCTGGTTGTAGCTGGAGGAGCGGAAGGTCATGGGCCGGGCCAGGGTGGGGTAGAGGGTGTTCATGCCGGTCTGGAGCTTGCAGGCCAGGGTCAGGTTCTCCATCCAGTGGGGGTTGCTGCCGTCCTGGCCGTGGCCGATGACCAGCATGACCTGGGCGGTGTCCACCCCGTCGATCTTGGTCACCGCCTTGTACACCGTGCCGTCCTCCCCCGCCAGGGCGTCCCGGTGGACGTCCAGCACGATTTTGATGGAGGGGTACTGCTCCAGATATTCCTTCACCGTCTGGGCCGAGCGGGTGTAGGCCCCGTTATACTGGGGGTAGTCGTGGACGGTGCGGTCGTGGACCACGCTCAGACCCAGCTCGGTGAACACCCGCTCCATCTCGTCCCCCACCCGGAGCATATTGTCCTCCTCCTCCAGGGTGCGGGCCACCCCGCCAGCGGGGGTGTACACGTCGGTGCCGTCGGGGGTGTATGCCTCGGTGGTGTGGGTGTGGATGATGAGGATCTGTGGGCCCTCCTCCGGCAGGGTGATGTTGACCGCCGCCGCCTCCGCCGCCGCCAGGTCCACGCTCTCCCCGGTGCGGTTATAGAGGTACAGGCCCCCCGCCACGTCGTAGCCCTCAGGACTGGTGGGAATCAGGGTGCGGGCCACGATATCCGTGGGGGCGGTGGTGGTCTGGGGCTCCTCCACCAGGTCGTCGTGGTCCTGGGCGGGCTGTCCTGCGGGCAGCTGGAGCTGCTGCGTCCCCTCCCCGTCCAGCCGCTGGCCCACCGCCCCCTGGCTGCCGGAGAGCAGCAGGGACTGGCCCACCGCCAGCCGGTCCCAGCCGTCCAGTTTGTCCAGCACGTCCCCGCCGGGCTTGCCCAGCTCCGCCGCCAGGGCGGTGGACACAAAGGCCCCGCTCTCCCCCAGGCTTTGCAGGGCCCCCGCCCCGCCGCCGCACAGCAGCAGCAGCCACACCGCCAGGGTGGCCAGGAATAACGCCGCGCTGCGGCGAAACAGTCGCTTCCACAAGATCGGCCCTTTCATATCGCACCATCCTCATCTGTAATAGGGTACCTTTCGGCCCCTTCTACCCTATGCGGCCCGCCGCTCCGGTATGCCTTGTCCCCTTCCGGAAATGATGGGCAAACCCTTCCCATGCCTTGACTTTTTTCCCGAATCAGATATAATGCACTTACCAGGACCGTCGTTTTGGCGTGGATATTTCCCGGCCAAACAGATAAAGTGAGGTTGTTTATGAACAAGATCGCCATCGCTACCGACAGCAACAGCGGCATCACCCAGGCCCAGGGCAAGGAGCTGGGCGTCTTTGTGCTGCCCATGCCCTTTTACATCAATGACGAGCTGTTCCTGGAGGATATCACCCTCTCCCAGGAGCAGTTTTATCAGCGTCTGGCCGAGGGCGCCGACGTAAAGACCACCCAGCCCTCCCCCGGCGACGTCACCGACCTGTGGGACAAGATCCTCCAGGACTACGACCAGATCGTGTACATCCCCATGTCCAGCGGCCTGAGCAGCTCCTGTGAGACCGCCATGATGCTGGCTCAGGACTACGAGGGCAAGGTGTTCGTGGTCAACAACCAGCGCATCTCGGTGACCCAGCGCCAGTCGGTGCTGGACGCGCTGGAGTTGGCGAAGGCGGGCAAGAGCGCCCAGGAGATCCACGACTACCTGGAGCGCACCAAGTTCGACTCGGACATCTACATCACCGTAGACACCCTGAAGTACCTGAAGAAGGGGGGCCGCTGCACCCCCGCCGCCGCCGCCCTGGGCGCGGTGCTGGGCATCAAGCCGGTGCTGCGGATCAAGGGGGAGAAGCTGGACTCCTTCGCCAAGGTGCGGGGCTGGAAGGCCGCCAAAAAGACCATGATCGACGCCATCCGCCACACCATGGAGACCGAGTTTGCCGGTCTGTCCGGCCCGGAGCAGCTCCACATCGCCGCCGCCTACACCGGAGAGCGCGCCGACGCCCAGGAGTGGCTGGAGGAGCTGGAGGCCATCTTCCCCGGCTATCCCATCCACATGGACCCCCTGTCCCTGTCGGTGGCCTGCCACATCGGCCCCGGCGCCCGGGCGGTTACCGTGACCAAGGCGCTGGAAAAATAACGGATCTTTGAGAAAAAGGGGCGCTTTCGCGCCCCTTTTTCTTATTTTGTACAAGATAAAGCCGCCGCCCGGTGTGAATTGACCCCAAAAAGTTAGACAATATTTGAAGGCGAAAATTGTTTAAGCAGCCGAGAGGGCTTGTTGTCTGTGTATCGCAGGCGGCAAGCCCTTTAGCTTTGCCTTGATTCTGTGGTTGTTGTAGTAATCCAGATAATCTATCAGCTCCTGCTTGAAGTGCTGCATGGATTCAAATTTTTGCAGGTACAGCAACTCACTTTTGAGTAAGCCAAAGAAATTTTCCATGACAGCGTTGTCCAGACAGTTACCTTTACGGCTCATACTCTGTCGGATTCCCTTCTTCCTAAGCATCCGCTGGTATGCCTTGTGCTGGTATTGCCAGCCCTGGTCAGAGTGAAGAATCAGGTCAGTCCCATCCGGTATGGTTTCATAAGCCTTTTCCAACATGGTAGTTACCATGTTCAGGACAGGATGTTCAGAAATCGTATAGCTGACCAGATAGCCATTATGCAAATCCAGAATCGGCGAGAGATATAGCTTCTGTCCGTACAAGCTAAACTCCGTTACATCGGTGGCCCATTTCTGGTTTGGCTTTTCAGCGCGGAAATCCCGGTTCAGCAGATTGGGAGCAATTTTGCCAACCTCGCCTTTGTAAGAACGATATTTCTTGATCCTGACACGGCAAACCAAGCCCAGTTCTCTCATAAGTCGCTGGACAGTCTTGTGGTTCAGGAGAATCCCTCTGCTGCCAAGCGCCATGGTAATACGCCGGTAGCCGTATCTTCCTTTGTTTTCGTGGTAGATGGCGATGATCTTCGTTTTCACATCTGCATATTTGTCTGCCCTATGCATCTTCTTGACATGGTAGTAAAAGGTCGCACGGGGCAGTTGAGCGATTTCAAGCAGAATGGATAAGGAATATTTTAGCCTTAGTTTTTGGACTACCTGGGCTTTTTCCCTTGGCGTCGCTCTCTCTCCAAAACCAAGGCTTGCAAGTTTTTTAAGTATTCGTTCTCCGCCCGCAATCGCTGCACCTCGGCAAGCAGATCTTCTTCTACCTCTTTGGACAGTTTCTTTGGCCGGCCAGTGCTACCACGGCCACGGCGTTCCACTGCCAGACCTCCTGTTCCCTCTACCAGATATATCCGTTCCCACTTCTGGATCATCCCATGAGCGATACCATACTCGCGTTCGGCTTCGTTGTATGATACACCTTCTTCCTGTATCCGCTTTATAACCATTTCCTTGAATTCTGGTGTATATCTCTTGTTTGGTTTTCTTTTTGGCATAATAATGCACCCCACTTGTTATTCAGTATATCATACTGTCTAACAAATGGGGTGCAGTTCAGTGCGGGTGGCAATTATTTAAAAATCATGCACATTTTCTTCACAATTCAGCCACAATTACGGGGTATTCTAAAAATCGTTCAAAGGAAAATGCAAAAACCTGTTGGTAAAGGAGAGATCCGTTTATGTATTACAGCGATTATAACCGGCCCCCGGAGAACAGGGAGCCCGTCATAGAGACCAACCAGTTCCATGTGTACGACGCCCAGCCCCCCAAGCAGAAGAAGGGCGGCTTCGGCAAATTCCTGGCCGTGGGCCTGTGCTGCGCCGTCATCGGCGGCGCGGTGGGCGGCGGCGGCGTGTGGGCCGTCAGCCGCTTCGGCAGCAACTCCGCCACCATCTACGAGGGCACCCGCCCCTCCGCCGTGTCCCTGGCCAATGTGGACGGCAAGACCGTCCTCTCCCCGGAGGAGGTGTACGCCTCCAACCTGGCCGCCGTGGTGGGCGTCAACGGCAATGTGACCACCAACGTGTGGGGCCAGACCGTCAAGAACGCCGTGTCCGGCTCCGGCTTTGTCATCAGCTCCAACGATACCACCAGCTACATCCTCACCAACTACCACGTCATTGACGGGGTCTCCGACATCAAGGTGTCCTTCTCCGACGGCAAGAGTTACGACGCCACCCTGGTGGGCGGCGAGGAGGAGAACGACATCGCCGTGCTGCAGATCGCCCAGGGCGGCCTCCAGACCGTGGTGCTGGGGGACTCGGACGCCATCAACGTGGGCGAGCCGGTGTACGCCATCGGCAACCCCCTGGGTGAGCTGACCTTCACCTTCACCGGCGGCTACGTCTCCGCCAAGGACCGCTCCATCACCATGAGCGACGGCACCGTCATGAACATGATCCAGACCGATACCGCCATCAACTCGGGCAACTCCGGCGGCCCCCTGTTCGACAAGTACGGCCAGGTGGTGGGCATCGTCTCCGCCAAGCTGTCCTCCAGCGGCTCCAGTTCCGAGGCCTCGGTGGAGGGCCTGGGCTTCGCCATCCCCATCAATGACGTAAAGGATATGGTCACCTCCATCATGGAGCACGGCTATGTGACCGGCAAGCCCAACGTGGGCATCCTGATGAACGACGTGGACCAGGCCGCCCAGCGCTACGGCGTGCCCGCCGGCGCCGAGGTGCTGGCCATCCTGGACGGCTCCTGCGCCCAGAAGGCCGGCCTCCAGGTGGGCGACATCATCACCGCCGTGGGCGACACCACCGTCTCCTCCAGCGACGCGCTCAAGTCCGCCATCAAGGACGCCAAGGCGGGGGACAGCGTCACCTTCAGCATCTATCGGGACGGCCAGACCTCCACCATCACCCTGACCCTGGACGAGGACAATCAGGACCGGCAGGACGCCATGGAGCAGCTGCAGCAGAATTACAACCAGCAGAAGCAGTCCCAGTCCCAAAACCAGCAGCAGGGGGGCAATTATTACTACAACTTCCCCTTCGGCAACTGGTAAGCATCCGAGCATAAAGGGTCTGTTGCAAAATGGCTCTTCTGCACAAACCCTGTCATTGCAAGCCAGTGCGCACACTGGCGTGGCAATCCGTTTCCCCGGCAAAATGGGACGGATTCCCACGAAAAATGGCCGCCCGGCAGGCGGCCATTTTTCTCGGAATGACGGATCTTTTGTGCAACTTTTGCATTTTGCAGCAGGCCCTTTTCTTTTGTCCCACGGGCCGGGCGTAAGCGCGCCCCCACAGAATCCCGTTCTTTCGGTGGGCTCCATCTCCCCGGAAAACGTGGTGCGCCATCCTTTCCAGCTAAAACGGGCGGAGCCAAATGGCTCCGCCCGTTTGCTTGTGCTGTGAAATTAGCCCTGGGTGCAGTGATCGAAGAAGAAGTAGCCCAGGGGGCAGTAGTACATACCCTGAATGCCGTCAGTCAGCATATAGGACTGAGTGTAGAAGTACAGGGGGTTGACAACCCAATCCTGCTCCATCAGAATGTCCTCGGCCTCGTGCATCAGCTGCATACGCTGAGCGGGATCGGAAGCAGCCTTGGCCTCCTGAACCTTGGCGTCGAACTCCTCGCTGGAGTACTGAGCGTCGTTGTTGCCGCCGCCGGTCATGAACATATCCAGGAAGGTCATGGGATCGTTGTAGTCGGCGATCCAGCCGTTACGGGCGATGGAGTAGTCGCCGTCCTTACGGGTCTGCAGGAAGGTGCCCCACTCCTGGTTGTTCAGGGTGACGGTCACGCCCAGCTCGGTCTGCCACATATTCTGCAGAGCCTCGGCGATGGCCTTGTGGTTGTCGTCGGTGTTGTACAGGTACTCAACAACGGGGAAGCCCTCGCCGTTGGGGTAGCCGGCCTCGGCCAGCAGGGCACGGGCCTCCTCGCAGTTGGCCTCGTAGTTGACGTTGTCGTCGCCGGACAGGGGCTCATAGTAGTTGCCGCCCACGGTGCGGAAGTCGTCGCCGGTCACGCCCTCAGCGTCGTACACGCCGGCGGGCACATAGGCGCCAGCCTCAACCTGGCCGGTCTGGGTGATCTCGTTGACAATGTAGGTGCGGTCAACAGCCAGGGTGAAGGCCTTACGCACACGAGGATCATCAAAGGGAGCCTTCTGGGTCTGGTAGCAGACATAGTAGGTGCCCAGGTAGTCCACAACCTTCATCTCGCCGGAAGCCAGCAGGCCGGCAACCTCGTCCACGGGGACGGACTCGATGAAGTTCAGCTCGCCGGTCTTGAAGCCGTTCAGCTGAGCGTTCTGGTCGTCCATCAGCTTAAAGGTGATCTTCTGGGGGCCCAGGGAATCCACACCGTAGTAGTACTCGTTGGGCTCCATGACGATCTGAGCGTTGGTCTCACGGGCGGTCATCTTGTAGGGACCGTTGGAGATGTAGGTGTCGGGGCTGTAGGTCCACTGAGAGTCGCTGACGACATCCTCACGCACGGGGAAGGTGGCGGGGAAGGCGCAGATCTCGGTGAAGTAGGGCAGGTCGGAAGTGATGGTGACCTCGAAGGTCTTGTCATCCACAGCCTTGACGCCCAGCTCGCTGGGCTCCATCTCGCCGTTCATGATGGCGTTGGCGTTGACCACGCAGTCGATCATGTAGCTGTAGTCAGCAGCAGTGGCGGGAGTGACCAGGCGCTGCCAGGAGAACACGAAGTCCTGAGCGGTGACGTCCTTGCCGTCGGACCACTTGATGCCGTCGCGCAGGTGGAAGGTGTAGGTGACGGTGCCGTCCTCGTTGACCACCTTGTCGTAGCTCTCGGCCTGGCCGTAGCCCAGCTGGGCGTCGGTGCAGGTGCCGTCGGAGCCGGCGGTCTCGCTGCCGGAATCCTCCCAGCGCATCAGACCCTCAAACATATGGTTGATCATGATGGCGCCGTCAACCGCGCTGTTCAGAGCGGGGTCGATGGTCTGGGGCTCAGAAGCGATGCTCAGGCTGATCTCGAAGCCGTCGCCGGAGGGCGTCTCGCTGCTGGGAGTCACGCTCTCCTGGGTGTCAGGAGTCTCGGTGCTGGTGCTGGTGCCGCCGCCGCAGCCGGCCAGCAGGCCGACCACAAGGGCCCCGGACAGAAGCAGAGAGACAAGCTTTCTCTTTTTCATGGTTGGACCTCCATCTTTCTCATTTTGTATCGAATCGCCAAGAGGCGGGATACACGGTGGGAGGCAACAGTCATCGGCGCCCGCCAGCGGGCGCCGAAAGGCCATGGCCTTTCGTGCGTTAAAATAACACGGACGTATTATATCACAGCTCAGGTATAGCTGTAAAGAAAATGTTTCAAAATTGTTACAAGCCCATTACTTCCAAAAAAAGGCGGCAGACTGCCGCCTTTTTTATCGGTTCTATCTCCGCTTACTCGTCCAGCAGGTGACAGGCCGCCCAGTGGCCCGGGGCGTGCAGCCCCGCCCGGCAGGGCCGGGTGGGGACCCCATTCTTTTATCTGCTCGGGCGAAGTGAATTCGCCCGGCATCAAGGTTTTGGCCTCCGCCCAAAACGCTTGGGCGCCGCAGGGCGGCGGGCCCGCTGATGCGGGCAGGAGCCCGCCCCCGCTTACTCGTCCAGCAGGTGACAGGCCGCCCAGTGGCCGGGGGCGTGCTCCTTGAACTGGGGCACGGCCTGCTTGCACTTCTCGGTGGCATAGGGGCAGCGGGTGTGGAACCGGCAGCCCGTGGGGGGATTCATGGGGGAGGGGATGTCGCCCTGGAGGACGATGCGGTGCCGGGTGCGGCTGACCTCGGGGTCGGGCACCGGCACGGCGGACAGCAGGGTCTTGGTATAGGGGTGGATGGGGTGCTTGTTCAGCTCGTAGCTCTCCGCCAGCTCCACCAGGGAACCCAGGTACATAACGCCGATGCGGTTGGAGATATGGCGCACCACGCTCAGATCGTGGGCGATAAACAAATAGGTCAGGCCCAGATCCTGCTGCATATCCTCCAGCATATTCACCACCTGGGACTGGATGGACACGTCCAGGGCGGAGATGGGCTCGTCGCACACGATGAACTCGGGGCGCACCGCCAGGGCCCGGGCAATGCCAACGCGCTGCTGCTGGCCGCCGGAGAACTCGTGGGGGTAGCGGTTGGCGTGCTCGGTGTTCAGACCCACCCGGGCCAGCAGCTCCTTGATGCGGTCGGTGCGCTCCTTCTTGCCGGTACACAGCTTATGGATGTCCAGGGCCTCGCCAATGATCTCGCCCACCGTCATCCGGGGGTCCAGAGAGGCGGAGGGGTCCTGGAAGATGATCTGCATCTTCCGCCGGTAGGGCAGCATATTGGCCACCTTGGGCTTGGGGGTCTTGACGTGGATCATCTGGCCGTTCTCGTC
The DNA here is from genome assembly GCA_944385625.1 of uncultured Flavonifractor sp. Taxonomy (GTDB): domain Bacteria; phylum Bacillota; class Clostridia; order Oscillospirales; family Oscillospiraceae; genus Flavonifractor. Next base: position 13,375 of record CALWXZ010000041.1, read on the forward strand.
CTTCTGCCAGGGGTCCTCCCCCTCGAAGATGGGCTGGCCGTCGTAGATGATCTTGCCCGACGTGGGGGGGTGGAGCTGGAGGATGGTGCGGCCCAGGGTGGTCTTGCCGCAGCCCGACTCGCCCACCAGGCCCAGGGTCTCGCCCCGCTTGATGAACAGGGACACGTCCTCCACGGCCTGGACGCCGGGGCCCTTCACGCCCTTGACGCCGAAGTATTTCTTCAGGTGGTCCACCTGAACGAGGATATCATTCTTCTCACTCATGGTCGCCCGCCTCCTTGTTCTCGGTCTCCGCCGCGGGCTTGCCGTCCGCCTGGCCGGCCTTCTCCTTCTCCAGCTGCTCCTGCACCCGCAGCCAGCAGGCGGCGCGGTGGCCTTCGCCCAGCTCCACATAGGGGGGCATCTTTTGCAGGCAGATCTTCATGGCATACTCGCAGCGGGGGGCGAAGGGGCAGCCCTCGGGGGGATTGAGCATATCCACGGGGGTGCCCTCGATGGGGATCAGCCGCTCATAGCTCTCGGCGTCCACACGGGGCATGGACCGCAGCAGGCCCATGGTGTAGGGGTGACCGGGCTTGTAGAAGATATCGTCCACCGGGCCCTGCTCCACCATCTTGCCGGCGTACATGACGCTGACCTTGTCGCAGATCTCGGCCACCACGCCCAGGTTGTGGGTGATGAAGATGATGCCCATGTGGGTCTTCTTCTGCAAATCCTTCATCAGCTCCAGGATCTGGGCCTGAATGGTCACGTCCAGGGCGGTGGTGGGCTCATCGGCGATGAGCAGCTGGGGGTGGCAGATCAGGCCCATGGCGATCATGACGCGCTGGCGCATACCGCCGGACAGCTCATGGGGGTACTGCTTCATCCGCTTTTCCACGTTGTTGATGCCCACCAGCTCCAGCATCTCCATGGCCCGCTTGGCGGCCTCCTCCTTGGAGACCTTCTTGTCGTGGGCCTTCAGGGCCTCAATGAGCTGGTTGCCGATGGTGTACACCGGGTTGAGGCAGGTCATGGGGTTTTGGAAGATCATGGCCACCTTGTTGCCCCGCAGGTCGATCATCTCTTCCTTGCTCTTGGCCAGCACGTCCTCGCCCTCCAGGGTGATGGAGCCGCCGATGACCTTGCCGGGGGACTGGAGCAGGCCGATGATGGAGTAGGCCTCCACGCTCTTGCCGGAGCCGGACTCGCCCACAATGCCCATAACCTCGTCATAGTCCAGATCGTAGCTGATGCCGCCCACGGCCTTGACCTCGCCGGCGGGGGTGAAGAAGGAGACGTGGAGGTCCTTCACTTCCAGCAGCTTGCCGGTTTTCTGTTTTTCTTCCATGGTGTCTCCTCCTTTCTTACTTCTTCAGCCGGGGATCCAGAGCGTCCCGCAGGCCGTCGCCGAACAGGTTCAGGCACAGGATCATCACGCTGAGGATGGCGGCGGGGATGAACAAACGGTAGGGGTAGCTGGTCAGGCCGCTGAGGGCGTCGGAACACATGGAGCCCAGGCTGGTCATGGGGGCGGAGACGCCCATGCCCAGGAAGGACAGGAAGGACTCGGTGAAGATGGCCGACGGAATCTGCAGGAAGGTGGTGGTCACGATCTGACCGATGCAGTTGGGCAGCAGGTGGCGCTTGATAATGCGCCCGCCCTTGGCGCCCAGGGCCCGGGCGGCGGTGACATACTCCTGCTGCTTGAGCTGGAGGATCTGGCCGCGGATGATGCGGCTCATGGTCACCCAGTACAGCAGACCGAAGGCGATGAAGATGGCGATCAGGTTGGAGCCCAGAATGGTGACCATGTTCTGCAAGAACCCGTCGCCCGAGTTCTGGAAGTCCTCCAGAATGGGCTTGAGGGTGGCGCCCAGCAGCAGAATGATGAGCACCTCGGGGATGGTGTAGATGATCTCCACGATGCGCTGCATGACGGTGTCCACCTTGCCGCCGCAGTAGCCGGAGATGGAGCCGTAGATGGCGCCGATGACCAGCACGATGATGGCGCAGCAGATGCCCACGATCATGGACACCCGGGCGCCGATCATGGTACGCACCATGATATCGCGGCCGTGGGTGTCGCAGCCGAAGATGTGGGGGAAGACCGACTCGCCGTCGGCGATGCGCTGCAGCTCGTCGTTGGAGTAGCCGAAGGGCTTGGCCTTGATGCCCAGGGCCTTGATGGCGTCGGCCTCGGTGACCTCGGTGTCGGCGCTGCTCTGGCTGGTCTTGGCATTGGCGCGGATCTTGGCGATCTCAATGCTGGACAGCTCCTCGCCCCGGGCCTCCGCCTCGGCGATGGCCTGTTCCACCGCCTCCTCGGGACTCAGGTTGGAGGTGTTGTTGTGCTCCTCCATGTAGGCGTTGATGCGCTCCTGGTCCTCCAGGGAGTAGTGCCAGGGGTGCAGGTTGTTGGCGCCCCGGATCTGCTCGTCATAGCCGTAGGGCACCAGATAGGGGCCTAAAAAGGCGTAGATACCGATGAGGATGACGATGACCATGGCCACCATGGCCACCTTGTTGTGGCGCAGGCGCCGCCAGGCGTCCTTCCAGTAGGACACGCTCTTGCGGTCCTGAATAAAGCTCTCCTTCTCCTGCGTGGAGGCCGGCTCAAAGGCGTTCTCAGGCAGGTCGTTCCAGTGGAGGATATCCTCCACGTCGGGCTGAAGGGAGCCAAGGACTTTTTTTCTCTTTTTCTCTGCCAACTCAGTTCCCTCCCTTGCTCAGATTGATCCGCGGGTCCACCAGCTTGTACAGCAGGTCCACCACCAGGTTCATGACGATGATAAAGGCCGCCAGGAAGATGGTGGTGCCCATGATGATGGGGTAGTCACGGTTCTGGATGGACGAGACGAAGTAACGGCCCAGGCCGGGGATGGAGAAGACGGTCTCCACCACGAAGCCGCCGCACAGGGTAAAGGCGATCTGGGGTCCCAGATAGGTGATGACGGGGATGAGGGCGTTGCGCAGGGCGTGCTTGAAGATGATCTTCCGGTTGCGCAGGCCCTTGGCCCGGGCCGTCTTGATGTACTCCTGATTGATGGAGTCCAGCATGGCGGTTCTGGTCTGCCGGGACAGATAACACATGGGATAGAAGCCCAGGGCGGCACACGGCAGCACATAACTTTGCCATGTGCCGTCAAATATGGTTGGGAATATCTTGAAGCCCTCTATGCCGCCGGCCAACAGGTAGAGCAGTATGGTGGCCACCACAAAGCCCGGCATGGAGATGCCCAGGGTGCAGATGACCCGCAACAGGCTGTCCACCCAGGTACCTCGCTTGTAGGCGGCCAGACAGCCCAACGGCACGCCCACCAGAATGGCCCACACGATGGCGATGATGCCAATCTTGGCCGAGATGGGGAACATGGTGGTGATGATGTCCAGCACCGGCCGGTCCTTCTGCATCTTGATGGAGTCGCCGAAATCGCCCTGCAGCATATTGCCCAGGTATTTGCCCAGCTGCACGATGACCGGCTGATCCAGGCCGTACTTTTCATTCAGGGCGTCGATGGTGGCCTGAGTGGGGGTCTTCTCAGATAGCCACGGGCTGCCCGGAACGGCGTTCATGAGGAAAAAAGTCAGGCAGATGACGATGAACAGGGTAATAACCGCCATCAGCACTCTTTTCAAAATGTATTTTGCCATTTCTTCACTTCCTATACCAATCTCTGTTCGTTTTCGTAAATCGCCCCACAATAAACGTCTGTTTATTTTATCGTAAATACCCCCTTCCGTCAAGAGTTCTGGCCCCTGAATTTGATGGAATACCCGTCAAATCTTGCAGCTGTCCCCAGCAGGAGGACACTTTTCTGCATAATTGTCCATTCCATCCTTCGATTTCAGATGCTTTTTTCCCTTGCATCTCCTGGTTTTCGCCGCTTTTCTTCACTAATGTGATAAAATTATCTTATAAATATTCATGTATCCGCCCTATATATTCATTTTAACGGAATTCCTGCAAAACCGTGGCCATGAATCACACCCCACCGCCGGGTTGCAAAATGGAGGGTTGGGTAAAAAGAGGCGGACAGCCGGGACCCATTCCCCGTCTGTCCGCCTCAGTTTGTCCGGCCTCCGGGCCGGTCAGTCAAAGCCCAGGCCCATATAGCCCTGGGTTTCCTCGCCCCACAGGGCCCCCTTCTCCTGATTGTACCACTTCACCATACCGAAGGGCTGGGTATAGCTGCCCTGCAGCCCGTCCCACTGGGCGGGGGTGCGGACAAAGCACCGCTGGCCGGGCAGCTTGGCCGCCAGGGCGGCCAGGCCCCGGGGCTGCCGCTCCAGGGGCAGCAGCAGCTCCTTGAAGAGCACGCTCTCCCCGTCCAGGTACTCGGCGGCGGCGCAGCCCTGGAAGTTGCCCACGGTGACCTGATACAGACCGCCGCCGGTGATCTGTCCCATGCCCTGCTGATAGCGGATCAGCTCCGGGCTGTAGGACACATAGGGCAGCCCCGCCAGCACCCGCTCCCGGATGGCGTTGTACTCCGCCGGGCCGATGGCCTCCACCCTGTCCTCCGGACAGAGGGGGGTGGTCATACTCCGCAGCAGCTCCACCTTGCGGGTAAAAAAGCCGGGCAAAAAGCCCACCATGCCGAAAAACTTGAAGAGGCCGGCCTCAGCGGGCACCACGGTAACGCAGTCCGCCCCCCGGGCCTTCAGAAACTCGTCCACATAGAGCAGCAGCTGACGGCCGTAGCCTTTGCTGCGCACGCCGGGATCGGTGGCCAGAATATAGACATACCAGGCGGAGGCGGTGCCGCCGCCGGGCAGGTGGATGGTCTGGGGCAGCAGGGCCAGCATGGAGGCCAGCTT
>CALWXZ010000042.1 GCA_944385625.1 uncultured Flavonifractor sp.
GGCTGGGCGGTGCTGTCCGGCTTGACGAAGTTCAGCGCCCCGGTGGACAGCTTGACCACGGTGTTTTCATCCACCGCGTCCTCCACCATCCTCCGGCCGGTGAGGCGCTGGATGCCGCCGTAGAGCTGGATGAACAGATGGTCCCGGTCCAGGTCCTGGTTGACAGCCGTCTCCGCCTGGGCCAGGAAGGCGGTTACATCCCTGTCCCTGGCAAAGCCCTTGAGCAGGGCTTCAAAGCTGCCCTCCCGCCCCAGAAAGGAGGTGAGCAGCAGCACAAAGCCCCCCGCCATCAGCAGCAGGAACAGGCAGGCGGTTATGGTATTGCGTCGTTTCATTGGGCCGCTCCTTGTCAGAAGTTGAAGTAGATAAAGGGGTTATAGGTGCCCTTGATGATAAAGCTGGCCGACACCAGGAACACCCCGGCGATGAGCAGGGCGTAACCGATGTCCAGCACCACCCAGCCCCGCCGGTTGGCCCAGGCCCGCACCTTGGGAGCCACCGGCGCGGCAAAGAGGGCGGCGGCCAGCAGGGGCAGCCAGCACTCGGTGAGGTAGAGCACCGTCAGCCCGTCCCCCAGCCCGGCGCCGAAGCCGAACATGGCCTGCAAGTAGCGCAGCGCCAGGCCGATGCTGTCCGAGCGGAAGAACACGCAGGTGAGCAGAAAGACCAGCAGGGGGTAGAGCCACTTGAAAAACCTGGGCCAGCCCCGGCCCAGGCCGCCGTACTTCTCCAGCATGAGCAGGGCGAAGTTCAGCATTCCCCAGGCCAGATAGGTCCAGTTGGCCCCGTGCCAGATGCCGGTACACAGCCACACCATAAAGATGTTGCGGATGAGCCTGGCCTTGCCCTCCACCCGGCTGCCCCCCAGGGGGATGTACACATAGTCCCGGAACCAGGTGGCCAGGGAGATGTGCCACCGCCGCCACAGATCGGCCAGGGAGGTGGCCGCGAAGGGGTAGTTGAAGTTCTCCAGAAAGTGAAAGCCGAACATCCGGCCCAGGCCGATGGCCATGTCGGAGTAGCCGGAGAAGTCATTGTACAGCTGGAGGATATAGGCCACCGCCCCCAGCCAGGCAAAGGAGGTGGTCAGCCCGTCTCCCGCCATGCCGTAGGCCCGGTCGGCAATGATGGCCAGCTGGTTGGACAGCAGCACCTTCTTGCCCAGACCCACCACAAACCGGGCGCAGCCGGCGGAAAAATCCTCCCAGCTCTCCTGCCGGTGGTCGATCTGGTCGGCCACCGTCTCATACTTGACGATGGGCCCGGCGATGAGCTGGGGGAAGAAGGAGATGTACAGCCCCACCTTCAGAGGGGAGCGCTGCACCTGTCCCCGGTCCCGGTGGACGTCCAGCACATAGCTCAGGGCCTGGAAGGTGAAAAAGGAGATGCCGATGGGCAGCTCAATCACCGGGATCACAAAGTGGGCTCCCAGGCCATTTAGAATACTCAGGGTAAACATCAGGTATTTAAATACAAACAGGATGCCCAAATTCACCAGCAGCGCCAGCAGAATGGGGGCCCGGCAGGATTTACCCCGCCGCTTATTGCGGTCCACCCACAGGCCGAAGCCGTAGTTGACCAGGATGGAGCAGATCATCACCAGCACGAACCAGGGCTCCCCCCAGGCGTAAAACCCCAGGGAGGCCAGCAGCAAAAACAGGTTCTGGCCCTGCCGGAACTTCCGCAGGGGCACATAGTAGATGATGAGCACCAGGGGCAGAAACAGGAAGAGAAACGTGGAACTGGAAAAGAGCACTCAGTTGCCTCCTTTAAGTCAGGTAGCGCCCCACCAGGGGGATCTTGGAGATGAGCCAGGCCACGGCGAAGGAGCACAGGAACACCGCCGCCGTCAGGGCGGGCACCGCCAGCACCGGCGGGAAGGACAGCACGGAGATCCCCAGCCTGTCCAGCAGGATGAGGAAAAAGACGTGGACCAGGTACACCCCGAAGGACACCCTGGCCACCGAGCTTACCCGCTGGCGGCGGGAGCGCTCCTCGCTGATGCCCAGCACATAGCGGAAGAACACAAAGACCGCCACGCTCATCAGGGCGATGTTGGGGCTGTCGTAATTATACAGGGTCTGGGCAAAGCTCCCCCGCTGCTGGGACAGCCAGGCGGTGCCCCCCACGGTGACGGCCGCCCCCAGGATGCCCAGAATGTAGATGAGGTACTCCGCCGCCCGGTTCAGGGTGTAGGTTTTCAGGTAGTAGCCCAGCACATAGTAGCCCACATAGCCCAGCACCAGGTGGAGGTTCAGGTTGTTCACCCACAGGCTCACCGTCTGACTGGGCCGCAGCCGCAACAGGGTGGGCAGCAGGCTGGCAAACAGGAAGCACAGCAGAAACAGCCAGTGGAAGTCCCCCCGGCTGGCCCCCCGCACAAAGGCGCGGAGAATGGGGGTGATGAGATACAGCCCCACGATCATATACAAAAACCACAGGTGGAAGTGGGTCTTGCCCAGCAGCACCTGCCACAGGGCCGCCTTCACGCTCTCCCAGCTCAGCCCCGCCACCCCCACCTGGGTCACCAGGGCGTAGGCCGTCCCCCACACCGCCAGGGCCACCAGCATCCGCAGGATGTGGCCGAAAAACAGCTTGGAGGGGGGCAGGCTGTGCTTGGGGTCCAGCAGGAACATACCCGACAGCATGATAAAGACGGGCACGCACCAGTGGGTCAGCCCGTCGTAGGCGTTGAGCACATGGAATTCCGCCGAGCCCACCGGCACGCCGCCCAGCCGGGAGCCGGACAGGTGGACCACAATGACCGCCAGCATGGCCACCGCCCGCAGCAGGTCGGCGTAGGCCAGGCGCCCCGCCGTCACCGTCTTGCCCATATCCTTACGCCCTCTGGGGGACGATTTCAATCCAGTAGCCGTCCGGGTCCTCGATAAAGTAGATGCCCATGGCCGGGTTTTCAAAGCACACGCAGCCCATGGCGCGGTGGCGCTCCAGCAGCTCGTCAAAGCGGTCGGTCAAAAAGGCCAGGTGGAACTCCTGCTCCCCCAGGTCGTAGGGCTCATTCCGGTCCCGCAGCCAGGTCAGCTCCAGCCGGAAGCCGGTCTCCCCGTCCCCCAGGTACACCAGCTTGAAGGAGCCGTCGTCGGCGTTCTTTTCCGCCACCGGCTCCAGTTCCAGGGCCTTGCGGTAAAACTCCAGGGACCGGTCCAGGTCCAGGACGTTGAAGTTGAAATGATTGAATTGCAGCATATGGCTTCTCCTTTTGCAGTGGGGCCCGGGCGCCGGCTCAGCGGTCCTCGTTGGCCTTTTTGTTGATAAATTCAGGGCGCAGTTTACTATATACGATTTTTTGCTCGCTGTACAGCCCATAATAGCCCGACAGCATATAGGACACCGCCAGACACACCGCGAACAGGCACAGGCTCTGGCCGGTGAACATCCCCAGGCTGTCCCCGGCGAAGAGCTCCAGAGAGAGCAGCAGGGAGGTGATGGGGCAGTTGGTGACGCCGCAGAACACGCACACCATGCCCAGCCCCGCCCCGAAGGAGGGGTGGAGGCCCAGGAAGGGAGCCACAGTGCAGCCGAAGGTGGCCCCGGTGAAGAACACCGGTACAATCTCGCCCCCCTTGAAGCCCGCCCCCAGGGTGATAGTGGTGAAGAGCATTTTGAAGAAGAAGGCCTCCGGCCGGGCGTGCCCCCCGATGGCGGCGTGGATGATAGCCTCCCCCGCGCCGTTATAGTCGTAGGTGCCGGGATTCCAGATCCAGATCAGGTAGGTCAGGCCGATGACCAGAGCGCCCCCCACCGCCGCCCGCACCAGATGGTTGGGCAGCAGCTTGTCATACACCTTGGGGGCGGCGTGCATCAGCCGGCAGAAAAAGATGGACAGCAGGGCGAAGAGGATGCCCATGCCGATGACCTGCAGCAGGGTGACGGGGCTCAGGTTGGGGATACCCTCCAGGGTAAACTCAGTGGGGGAAACCTGAAAGCGCTGGGCCACCCACAGCCCGATGATGGAGGAGAGGATGCAGGGTACGATGGCGGCGTAGTAGAGCACCCCCACGCTGGTGACCTCCATGGCGAACATGGCGGCGGTAAGGGGGGTGCCGAAGAGGGCGGAGAAGGCGGCCGACATTCCGCACATGGTGATAATCCGGCTGTCCTTGTCGTCCAGGCGCATCCACCGGCCCACCTTGGAGGAGATGGAGCCGCCGATCTGGAGGATGGCCCCCTCCCGGCCGGAGGAGCCCCCCACCAGATGGGTGATGACGGTGGACACAAAGACCAGGGGGGCGGTCCGCAGCCGGAGGGGCTGGTTTTCCCGCACCGCCGCCAGCACGAAGTTGGTGCCCCGGTCCCCCTCCATACCGCACACCCGGTAGAGCAGCACGATGGCCAGCCCCCCCAGGGGCAGCAGCCAGATCAGCCAGGGGCTGCCGTGGCGCAGGCCGGTGACGGCGGAGAAGGCATAGTAAAAGGCGGTGGCCACCCCGCCGCACAGCAGGCCGCTGATTCCCGCGAAGATCAGCCATTTCACAAAGGCGGCCGGCTGCTCCAGCCAGGCCGGTATGTTTCCTCGTTCCATCTTTTCACGCTCCGGCGGTTTTCCGTCATGGGGCCGCCCCACCTTGGGTGACCGGTCCCCGGGCAAAGTACGACGCTTGTGGGTATTATAACATGGATACCAACTTTTTTCCTCATTCTTATAGATTTTTTTCACGGCTGTGCTATACTGAATGGAAAAGATACACCCCGAATATGCAAGGAGGAATTACCTTGTACCCCCCATTATGGTCCCGGCTGCTGCTTCAGATCCTCTTGATCTGCCTCAGCGCCATCTTTGCCGCCGCCGAGCTGGCCATCCTCTCCCTGGATGAAAACGACCTGCGCCGTCAGGCGGAGGAGGGCGACCGCAAGGCCGCCTGCCTGGAGAAATTGCTCCGGCGCACCCCCCGCACCCGCACCACCGTCCAGCTGTGCGTCGTGCTGACCGGACTGTGGGGGGCCGCCTTCGCCGCCCACGGCCTGGCCCGCCCCCTCTCCCTCTGGGCCGCCCTCCGCTGGCAGCTGTCCGGCTCCGCCGCCCAGGCGGTACATATTCTGTGCCTGCTGCTGACCACCCTGGTCCTGGCCCTGGTCACCCTGGTCTTTGGCTATATGGTCCCCCGGCGGGTGGCCCTCCACCGGGGCCCGGCGGTGGCCCGGCGCACCTGCGGACTGGTACTGGCCCTCTCCATTCTCCTGCGCCCCCTCACCGCCCTGCTGGAGCTGCTGGCCGGGCTGTGCCTGCGGCTGGTCCACATCGACCCCCACGCCGACCGGGCCCCCGTCTCCGAGGCGGGCATCCGCCGGCTGGTGGACATCGGCGAGGAGAAGGGCGCCATCGAGAGCGACGAGAAGGAGATGATCCAGAACATCTTCGAGTTTAACAACATGACCGCCGCCGACGTGATGGTCCACCGCACCGACATGGTCATGCTGTGGGCGGAGGACACCCCGGAGGAGATCGAAAAGACCATTGAGGACTCCGGCCTGTCCCGCTTCCCCGTCTATGAGGAGGACGCCGACGACATCATCGGCATCCTCTCCACCCGGGAGTGGCTCATCAACGCCCGCAAGCCCCGGCCCAAGCCCCTGCGCCAGCTGCTGCGCCCGGCCTACTTCGTGCCCCAGTCGGTGCGCACCGACCTTTTGTTCCGGGATATGCAGAGCAAGAAGATCCACCTGTCCATCGTGGTGGACGAGTACGGCGGCACCGCCGGTCTGGTCACCATGGAGGACCTGCTGGAGGAGATCGTGGGCAACATCTATGACGAGTTTGATCCCCAGGAGGACCAGGAGATCATCCCTCTGGGGGAGAACCGCTGGCGGGTGGCGGGCAGCGCCGAGCTGGAGGAGGTGTCCCAGGCCCTGGGAGTGGAGTTTCCCCAGGACGAGGAGGCCGAGACCCTGGGCGGGCTGGTGTACGCCCAGCTGTCCGTCATCCCCGAGGACGGCAGCCACCCCGAGGTGGACATCTACGGCCTGCACATCCGGGTGGAGGAGCTGTCCGAGCGCCGGGTGGAGTGGGCCACCGTCACCAAGCTCCCTCCGCCGCCGGAGGAGGAGGGGGAGCACGCCGGCCACAAAAAGGAAAACTGACCAGCAGGGTCTGCCGCGCAGCTGCGCGGCAGACCCTGCTGCGCTTTCGCCAAATCCACAAAAAGCTGCCATCTGATTTGGTGAACCTGTCTCTTGAACCGCCCTCTTTATAGTGCTAAACTATTTTTAGTGCTAAAAAATCATTTTTTGGAGGCGTGACATATGTCCCATTCCGGTCTGCTCCGGCGGTATCTGATTTTCCTGGCCGGGGTCCTGTGCTCGGCCCTCGGCATCTCCCTCATCACCCTGGCCGGAATGGGCACCTCGGCGGTATCCAGTCTGGCCTATGTGTTCACCTATGTGTTTCCCGGCATCTCTCTGGGCACCTTCACCTTTGTGGTGAACTGCGTCATGCTGGGCGGGCAGATCCTGGTGCTCCGCCGGAAGTTCCAGCCCATTCAGCTGCTCCAGATTCCCGCCACCTTCCTCTTCTCCTGCTGTATCGATCTGTGGATGTCCCTGCTGTCCGGCCTGGTGCCCCAGTCCTACGCCGGGCACTGGGTGGTGCTGCTGCTGGGCTGCACCGGCCTGGGCCTGGGCGTGGCCCTGGAGGTCATCCCCAATGTGCTCATTCTCCCCTGCGAGGGCTTTGTCCGGGTGTGCAGCCAGCAGTTCCACTGGGACTTCGGTAAGACCAAAACCGGTTTTGACCTGACCATGGTGGCCGCGGCCACCCTGCTGTCCCTGCTGGATCTGGGGGCGGTGTACGGCCTGCGGGAGGGCACGGTGGTATGCGCCCTGACGGTGGGCTACATCTCCCGGTTCTTCTGCAAGCGGCTGGCCTTCCTGGTCAAAAAGCCGGAGGAGACCCATCTGCCCGACACCGGCGTCTCCGCCGCATAACAAGTCAAAAAACAGCTGCAAGCCAATGGCTTGCAGCTGTTTTTTGTTGGGCTTACTTCAGCCGCTCCAGAATCACCTGGGCCGCCTTCACGCCGGAAGCCCCCGCCTGGGCCAGGCCCCGGGTAATGCCCGCGCCGTCGGTCCCACAGGGCCAAGACCCTGCGGGAGCCCTGATGATTTGATTCGCACGGCGGAAATAAATTCCGCCGGCGGCAATGCTTTGCATTGTGTGGGCTCCGGGCGGGCTTACTTCAGCCGCTCCAGAATCACCTGGGCCGCCTTCACGCCGGAAGCCCCCGCCTGGGCCAGGCCCCGGGTAATGCCCGCGCCGTCGCCCACGGCGAAGAAGCCGGGCAGGGAGGTCTCCAGTTGGCCGGACAGAGCCAGCCGGGCGGAGTAGAACTTGACCTCCGCGCCGTAGAGCAGGGTATCGTAGTTGGCGGTGCCGGGGGCGATCTTGTCCAACTGGTAGATCATCTCAATGATGTCGTCCAGCTGCCGCTTGGGCAGGGCCAGAGACAAGTCGCCGGGCACGGCGGCGGTGAGGGTGGGCCGGACAAAGGACTTGCCCAGCCGGTGCTCATTGGTGCGGATGCCGCTGACCAGATCGCCGAAGCGCTGGACCAGCACGCCGCCGGCCAGCATATTGCTCAGGGAGGCGATGTGCTTGCCGTAGCGGTAGGGCTCGTTGAAGGGCTGGGTGAACCGGTTGGACACCAGCAGGGCGAAGTTGGTGTTCTCGCTCTGGAGGGCGGGGTCGGAGTAGGAGTGGCCGTTGACGGTGTTGATGCCCTCCACGCTCTCGGCCACCACATGGCCGTAGGGGTTCATGCAGAAGGTGCGCACCTGGTCCCCGTACTGCTTGGTGCGGTAGACCAGCTTGGACTCGTACACCACGTCGGTGATGTGCTCAAACACCTTGGCGGGCAGCTCCACCCGCACGCCGATGTCCACCTGGTTGTTGATAAGCTGGATACCCAGCTGCTTACACTGGTTGGAGAACCACTCGGCGCCGGAGCGGCCGGGGCCGGCGATGAGCCAGGTGCAGTCAATCTCGTCCCCCTTCTCGGTGATGAGGCGGTAGCCCTCCCCCTTCAGATCCAGGATCTTGGTCACCGGGGTGTGGAAATGGAACTCCACTCCCTTGCGGCACTCCTCATAGATGCTCTGGAGAATCTTCAGGTTGTTCTCGGTGCCCAGGTGCTTGCACCGGGCCTGGAGCAGGTGGAGGTCGTGCTCCAGAGCGCGCTTCTCCAGGGCCCGGGCGGCCGGGGTGTCGGTGGAGAACACCTTGTCGGTGGCCCCGTGCTTCATGTTGATGGAGTCCACATAGTCGATGAGGTTCATGACCTCTTCCTTGGGCATAAAATCGGTGAGCCAGCCGCCGAAGGCGGTGGTAAAATTATACTTACCGTCGGAAAAGGCGCCGGCGCCGCCAAAACCGCACATGGTACCGCAAACTTTGCAGTGGATACACTCCTTCACCTTGCCCGCCACGATGGGGCAGCTGCGGGTGTAGATGTCGGCCCCCTGGTCCAGGGCCACCACCTTCAGGCCGGGGTTGCGGTGCATCAGCTCGTACCCGGCGAAAATGCCGGCCTCGCCGCAGCCCAGAATGGCAACGTCATACCGTGTGTTCATGTGTGATCTCTCACTTTACGTCATATTTGGGTGGGAAATCTCCCATTGACCCGGAACATTATTATAACAAAACCCGCCGCGGTTTACAATGATTTTAACGCGCTCCCGTACCGCGATGGAAAACCATTATTATTTTTCCCGACCGCCCAAAATTATGCAATTATCCCGTCATTTTAGTTATCGTACTAATTAGTTTAAAAAGTATTGACGCAGTTTTCTTTTTGTGGTAGGATATATCATACAAAGCCCATCGCTTTGAATCTATTTTAATTATGAGGAAGTGACAGCGCAATGAAAGGATTTGCAATGCTCGGGATCGGAAAGACCGGATGGATCGAGAAGGACGCCCCCACCTGCGGCCCGCTGGACGCACTGGTAAAGCCATTGGCTGTCTCTCCCTGCACCTCCGACGTACATACCGTCTGGGAGGGCGCCATCGGCGACCGCCACGACATGATCCTGGGCCATGAGGCCGTGGGCGAGGTGGTGGAGGTGGGCAGCCTGGTCAAGGACTTCAAGCCCGGCGATCGGGTCATCGTCCCCGCCATCACCCCCGACTGGGGCTCGCTGGAGGCCCAGGCCGGCTTCTCCATGCACTCCGGCGGGATGCTGGCCGGGTGGAAGTTCTCCAACTTCAAGGACGGCGTGTTCGGCGAACTCTTCCACGTCAACGAGGCCGACGCCAACCTGGCGCTGCTGCCCGACAACATCGATATGGCCGCCGCCGTCATGCTCAGCGACATGGTGCCCACCGGCTTCCACGGCGTGGAGCTGGCCGACGTGAAGTTCGGCGACGACGTGTGCGTCATCGGCATCGGCCCGGTGGGCCTGATGGCGGTGGCGGGGGCCGCCCTCCGGGGCGCCGCCAATCTGTTCGCCGTGGGCTCCCGCCCGGACTGCGCCGCCCTGGCCCGTGAGTACGGCGCCACCGATATCATCAACTATCGGGAGGGCAGCATTGTGGAGCAGATCATGGAAAAGACCGGCGGCAAGGGCGTGGACAAGGTGGTCATCGCCGGCGGCACCGCCGCCGACACCTTCATCGAGGCGGTCACCATGCTCAAGCCCGGCGGGCGCATCGGCAGCGTCAACTACCTGGGCTCCGGCGACTATGTGCGTATCCCCCGGGTGGAGTGGGGCTGCGGCATGGGCCACAAGATCATCGCCAGCGGCCTGATGCCCGGCGGACGCCTGCGGATGGAGAAGCTGGCCGCCCTGCTGTCCACCAAGCGGCTGGACCCGGGCAAGATGCTCACCCACCGCTTCAACGGCTTCGAGCACATGGAGGAGGCCCTCATGCTGATGAAGGATAAGCCCCGGGACCTCATCAAGCCCATCGTGATTCTCTAAGCCCCAACCAAAGCTGAATCCTCACAAAGACGGCCGCCTATGGCGGTCGTTTTTGTTTGGTGGGGCAGCGATATTCTCCCCCTTGACAAATAAAGTTTACTGATGTAATCTTAATATAGGCTACAATAGTAAACTTTTAAGGAGGCCGCTATGTGTAAGGGTGCTGAAAAAATTCAGGACGCCGAGCTGGAGGTCATGAAGGCCCTGTGGAGCCTGCCCCAGCCGGCGCCGCTATCGGAGCTTCGCCGCATTCTGTCCGATCGGCGCGGCTGGGAGGACTCCACGGTGAAAACCCTGCTGCGCCGTCTGTGCGAGAAGGGGGCGGTGGTGCTGGAGCGCCGGGGGATGTATCGGGCGGCCATCACCCAGGCCCAATATGGCCGCTGGTCCGCCCGCCATCTGGTGGACCAGGTGTTCAACGGCAGCGCCAAAAAGCTGGTGGCCTCCCTGCTGTCCGACGGCCAGCTGAACCAGGCGGAGATCGCCGAACTGTCAGCCCTGTTCCATCAGGAGGAATCCACATGAAAGAGGTGCTGCTCACGCTGCTCTCCCTCACCCTGTCCGGCTCCCTGCTGTGCGCCCTTGTGCTGCTCCTGCGTCCCGTGATGGGAAACCGGGTGCCCAGGGCCTTCTCCTATTATCTCTGGCTGGCGGTGCTTCTCCGCTTCCTGATCCCCTTGGGCTATGGCATCACCCTGCCGGAGCCCCCTCAGCTCACCCAGGAGATGGCACGGCAGGAAACCATTCTTTCCCACCGGCAAAGCCAGACAGTCACCCAGGCCGTCCCTGTTGTCCCGCCGTCGGAACCGGCCACGGTGGAACAACCGGAGGCGGCCCAGCCCGCCGCCCCGGCAGTTTCTCTCCCCGGCGTGCTGCTTTTCCTGTGGCTGGCGGTTGGAGCAGGGTTCTTCTGCTGGCACGTCGCCGCCTACGCCCTCTTTTCCCGCCGGGTCCGCGCCTCTCTCGCCCCGCCGACCGCGGAGGCCATGGCCCTGTTTGAGGGGTTGGGCCACAGCCGCCGGGTGAGTCTGGCTTGCAGCCACCAGGTGAACGCCCCCATGCTGCTGGGCGTCCTGCGGCCAGTGATCGTCCTGCCCCAGGGCGGGCCGTCCCTCCACCCTCAGGCCCTGTCCGCCGCCCTTTGCCATGAGCTGGCCCACGCCCGGCGGGGGGACATCTGCTACAAGTGGCTGGTGGTGCTGGTCACCAGTCTCCACTGGTTCAATCCCCTGGTCCACTGGATGGGGCGGCGCATCGCCCTGGACTGTGAGCTGTCCTGTGACGAGGCGGTGATCCGCTCCCTGGCGCCGGAGCAGCGGATGGCCTACGGGGATATGCTGTTGCTGCTGGCCGCCCGGCCCGGAAGGGCCTCCCCCTGGATGGCCGCCCCCCTCTGCCAGGAGGGAAAGCGGCTGAAAGCCCGGCTTCTTGGGATCAAAGGGTACCGCAGACCCGGCAAGGCCGCGGTCTGCCTCGCTCTGGTTCTGGGACTGGTGGTCACCTGCTGCGCCTGCACAGTGGTCGATATGAATCCTCAGCCCAGGGCTGCTACCGGGGAATTCGACCCGTATCAACCCCTTCTGATTGAGTATGAGCTGGCCTTTCTCCAACAGCAGCCTGATCTTTACCCGGATTTGGTATCCGCTGTCATTGCGCCCTACTGGGGTCAGGACCATCAGATCGGCTATGTCCGCCGGGATCTGGACAGGGACGGCTCGGAGGAGCTGCTGCTGGGTTGGGTGGGCAACGACATCTGGAATCTGGACCAGGGCTACGTCTTTGCCATCTACACCCTGGTGGACGGCCAGCCCGTCCTGGCGGTGGAGGGCTGGGAGCGAAATCTCTATGTGGTGAGAGAGGACGGAACTCTCTGCAACTGCGGCTCCAGCGGCGCGGGACGGACCGAGTGGAATCAATACCGGTTCGACCCGTCGGCGGAGGGCTTTTTGGTGACCCTGGACCAGGTGTCCGTGCCGGTGGACGGCGAAGAGGCCGTTGCCATTGGAGAAGGCTGGATGGAGTCCGGCGTCCCCCTCCCCTACATTTGCTTCGCAGACAGAGGCTAGAGTCTCTATCAGGACGTCCCGCCGGGAAAGGTCTCCTTTCGCTATGTGGACGGCTCCGGCCAGGAGGGGAGCGAGATCCGGGGCTATCCCAGCCACTGGCGCACCTTCTGGCAGCTAAAAACCGACGGCACGGAGGAGGGCACGGCTTCCGTCCGTTTTGAGGGGGAGGTGGAAGCGCTGGAACCCTCAGCCTTTGAAGTGGATGGTCAGCCTGTCTCCGAGACCGAGTACGAGGCCGCCGTAGCGGCCCAGGCCCAAAAGCAAGACGCGGTATGGTATAAACTGAATGAGGCCAACATCAGCCATCTGACGGCATGAGTATACCCCTGGGCAGTTTCAGGACTGCCCAGGGGTATATTGTTCCACCTCCACCCCGGTATAGTACCACTTCAGAATCTCCTCATAGTTCTTGCCCTCCTTGGCCAGGGCGTTGGCCCCGTACTGGCTCATACCCACCCCGTGGCCGTAGCCGGTGACGGAGAAGCTCACCCCCTCCGTCCCGGCGGAGACGGTAAAGCTGGTGGAGCGCAGGGCGAACAGGGTACGCAGGTCCTGGCCGCTGACGGTGACGCCCCCCACGTCCACGCTGCTCACCCCCCCGGCGGAGTTGGACACGGTGTTGGCAAACCAGCCGGACGGGTCCCCCGACAGATCCGCCTCCGGGTATTTTGCCAGAAACGCGGCCCTAAACTCCTCTACCGTCAAGGTGACGGTGGAGTGGTAGTTGGGCACCTCCTCCCCCTCGGGGCTGTCCACTCCGGTGAGATAGGGCACCGAATTGCCCCACACCTCCACCGCGTCCACCGTCCGCCCGTCGGCGGAGGAGAAAAAGACGGCCTGGATGGGCCTGCCCTGGTAGAGCACCGCCACCCCGTCGGTGTCGGACACGGCGGCGGCAATCTTGTCGGTGTACAGCTGGGCGCTCTCCCCCCAGCTGGCGGCGGCGTCCTCCCGGGTGCGATAGGCCTGGCAGCAGTTGACGTCGGCACACACGTCGGCCTCCGGGTGGCTGGCGGTGGTCCGCTCCATCTTGGCGCAGGTATAGGTGCGGGCGGCCACCGCCTGGGCCTTCAGGGCCTCCGGCTCAAAGGCGGCGGGCATCTCGGCGGCCACCACCCCCCACAGATAGTTGTCCAGGGCCATGGTCTCCACCGTTCCGTCCGCCAGCTTGACCCGCACCTGCCGGGCGCTGTCCAGACCCGGCTCCGGGGTGACCACGGCGTGATCGATGGGCAGGCTGCCGCTCTCCACCGGCAGGGCCCCCTCCCCCCGGGGCACCAGCAGCAGCGGCAGCAGAAAAAGGGCCAGCAGCAGGGCCAGGGCTACCGCCGCCACCTGTCGCATCCCCATCACCCCTCCCCCTCTTTTTGCAAGTTGTCCTTCATTCCATTTCAATTTTCAGTTCCGTCACTTTCCATATTGACTGTGCCGCAAAATGGTTGTACAATACCGTGTAAAAGAATTTGGGCAAAGGAGAGGCCGAAGATGCAAACCTCCGAGAAAGACACATCCATGGACTTCATAGAGAGTCTATGCCAGGAATACCGCAAACATAACCAGATTGATCCGGCTTATTATGAGCGCTATCAGGTCAAGCGGGGCCTGCGCAACGCCGACGGCACCGGCGTCATGGCCGGCGTCACCCAGATCGGCAACGTGCTGGGCTACTACCTCCAGGACGGCGAGCGGTTTCCCGCCCCCGGCAAGCTGATCTACCGGGGCATCGACGTGGAGGAGCTGGTGGACGGCTTTATGCAGGAGCACCGGTTCGGCTTTGAGGAGACCGCCTATCTGCTTCTGTTCGGCGCCCTGCCCACCCGGGAGCAGCTGACCGCCTTCCAGCAGATGCTCAGCGAAAACCACACCCTGCCCCATATGTTTACCGAGGACATGATTATCAAGGCCCCCAGTCCCGACGTGATGAACAAGCTGGCCCGGTCGGTGCTGGCCTTGTACTCCTATGACACCAACCCCGACGATATGTCCCTGTCCAACCAGCTGCGGCAGGCTATCCAGCTCATTGCCCGGGTACCCGTCATTGTGGCCCACGCCTTCGCCGTGAAGCGCCACTACTACAACGACGAGTCCCTCTACCTCCACCGGCCTCAGCCGGGGCTCAGCGTGGCGGAGAACTTCCTCTACTCCGTCCGCCACGACAACAAGTTCACCGAGCAGGAGGCCCGGCTGCTGGACCTGTGCCTGGTGCTCCACGCCGAGCACGGCGGCGGCAACAACTCCGCCTTTGCCTGCCGGGTGCTCTCCTCCTCCGGCACCGACATCTACTCCGCCATTGCCGCCGCCGTGGGCTCCCTGAAGGGCCCCCGCCACGGCGGCGCCAACAAGAAGGTTATGGAGATGTTCGGCTACATCGAGGACGCGGTGAAGGACTGGAAGGACGAGGACGAGGTGCGCGCCTTCCTGGGCAAGCTGCTGCGGAAGGAGGCCGGGGACAAGTCCGGCCTGATCTACGGCATGGGCCACGCCATCTATACCCTGTCCGACCCCCGGGCCGTCATCCTCAAGCGCTTTGCCAAAAAGCTGGCCGAGACCAAGGGGATGCTGGAGGAGTTCGAGCTCTACGAGACGGTGGAGCGGCTCACCCCCGAGGTGCTCCTCTCCGTCAAGGGGGAGGACAAGGTGGTGTGCGCCAACGTGGATATGTTCTCCGGCATGGTGTACAAGATGATGGGCATTCCCCAGGAGCTGTACACCCCTCTGTTTGCCGTGGCCCGCATCGTGGGCTGGTGCGCCCACCGCATTGAGGAGGTCTATCAGCCCGGCAACCGCATTATCCGCCCCGCCTACAAGGCGGTGGCCCCCATGCGGCCCTTTTTGCCCCTGGACCAGCGGTAATACAGCAGATAAGAAAAGAGACGCTGCACGCAGCGTCTCTTTTTTGTGCTTTGGTTTTGCGCTCAGCACAGGCCGTAGCCGGCGGGGACCTTGTCATCCAGCATGATGAGGTGGAGCTTCTCGGTGCCGTCGGGCTCCTCCTTCACCGCGGAGATGAGCATCCCGTTGGACTCCAGACCCATCATCTTCCGGGGGGCCAGGTTGGTGCAGGCCACCACCGTCTTGCCCACCAGCTCCTCGGGCTCATAATACTCATGGATACCGGAGAGAATCTGGCGGGGGATGCCCTCGCCGCAGTCCAGGGTGAAGCGGAGCAGCTTCTTGCTCTTCTTCACCGCCTCGCAGGCCAGGACCTTGGCAGTGACAAAGTGGACCTTGTTGAAGTCGTCGATGGTGATATATTCAGGCTCCTTGGGCTCCTCCTGGGCGGGGGCGGCCGCCGCCTTGGCGGCCTGCTCCAGCGCGGCCAGCTCCTCCAGCTCCTTGGCGGCGTCGATGCGGGGGAAGAGACCGGCCCCTTTCTGGACAGGGGCGTCCACCGGCAGCAGGCCCCACGTCCCGGCAGATTCCCAGCTCCGCAGGCCCTCGTCCGCGCCGATCTGCTCAAAGATCTTGGCGCAGGTATCGGGCATGAAGGGGGTGAGCAGCACCGCGGAGATGCGCACGCACTCCAGCAGGTTGTAGAGCACCCGGGCCAGGCGGGGCTTCTGGGCCTCATCCTTGGCCAGCACCCAGGGCTTGTTCTCGTCGATATACTTGTTGGCCCGGCCGATGAGCTTGAAAACCTCCACCAGGGCGTTCTGGAAGGCGTAGTGCTCCATCTGCTCCTCATAGGCCGCCCGCAGGCCCCGGGCCAGACCCATCAGCTCGTCGTCCTGGGCGGGGTCGGCGTCGGCGCAGGCGGGCAGGTTTTTGCCGAAATACTTGCCCACCATGGCGGTGGTGCGGCTGACCAGGTTGCCCAGGTCATTGGCCAGGTCGGTGTTGATGCGGCCGATGAGGGCCTCGTTGGAGAAGTTGCCGTCGGTACCGAAGGGGAACTCCCGCAGCAGGAAGTAGCGCAGGGCGTCCACACCGTAGCGCTGGCTCAGCAGATAGGGGTCCACCACGTTGCCCTTGGACTTGCTCATCTTGCCGCCGTCCAGCAGCAGCCAGCCGTGGCCGAACACCTTCTTGGGCAGGGGCAGGCCCATGCTCATGAGCATGGCGGGCCAGATGATGGAGTGGAACCGGACGATCTCCTTGCCCACAAAGTGGACGTCGGCGGGCCAGAACTTGTCAAAGTCGTGGTACTTGTCGTTCATGAAGCCCAGGGCGGTGGTGTAGTTGAACAGGGCGTCGATCCACACATAGACCACATGGCCGGGATCAAAGTCCACCGGCACGCCCCACTTGAAGGAGGTACGGGAGACGCACAGGTCCTCCAGGCCGGGCTTGATGAAGTTGTTCACCATCTCGTTGACCCGGCTGCGGGGCTCCAGGAAGTCGGTGTTCTCCAGCAGGTCCTGGATGCGGTCGGCGTACTTGGACAGGCGGAAGAAGTAGGCCTCCTCCTCGGCGTCCTGGACCTCCCGGCCGCAGTCGGGGCACTTGCCGTCCACCAGCTGGCTCTCGGTCCAGAAGGACTCGCAGGGCTTGCAGTATTTGCCCACATACTTGCCCTTGTAGATGTCCCCCTTGTCGTACATGGCCTTAAAAATCTTCTGGATGGCGGCCACATGGTAGTCGTCGGTGGTGCGGATGAACCGGTCATTGGAGATGTTCATCAGCTTCCACAGGTCCTTGACCCCCTGGGGGCCCTCCACAATATGATCCACATATTCCTTGGGGGAGACGCCGGCAGCCTTGGCCCTGTCCTCGATCTTCTGGCCGTGCTCGTCGGTGCCGGTGAGGAACATCACATCGTAGCCCTGGAGCCGCTTATAGCGGGCCATGGTATCGGTGGCCACGGTGGAGTAGGCGTGGCCGATGTGGAGCTTGTCCGAGGGGTAGTAGATGGGGGTGGTGATATAAAATGTTTTCTTTTCAGACATCAGAGGTTCCCTCCGTATCGTTCTCGACCGGCTCCTGAGGCAGAGGCCGGGCGGCGTTGTACAGCAGCAAGGCGCTGGAAGTCAGCAGGTAGAGGATGGTAAAGCCGTAGAGGGCCAGACTGCCCCAGTCGTGCTGGTCGGCCAGGGTGACCAGGGAGAAGTAGACCCCCAGCAGGGAGAAGAGCACGGCGGGGCCGGTTCTTCCCTTGTCAAAGGAGAACCCGGCGATGAAGTAGAGCCCCAGCAGGCCGGCGATGATACCGAAGAGCTCGTACACATAGTCCAGCTGCACCGGGTCCCCCGCCCGCACCTGGTAGGCGGCGATGAGCCACACGCAGAAGGCAAAGGCCGGGATCAGCAGGGGCACGCTGTACTTGCCCCCGTTGGTCCCCTTGAAGTTGTCCCGCACCGTAACGATGACGCACACCCCGGAGACCACCGCCATCACCGCCACGATGAGGCGGGTGTACACGGGATTGGCGCCCTGGGCAAAGTCATAGGCCATCAGGGCCCCGCCCGCCAGCAGGAGAAAACCGGAGAGCACCCCCGCCATGGCGTACAGGGTGTTGTCCCTGGCCCAAAAGGCCTGGCCGTAGCTCTGGAACCGGGGGCAGCGGCCCACAAAGCTGAGGGCCAGCAGCGCCGCCGCCACCACCACCGACAGGGCGATGAGGGCCAGGGTGGCGGGAGCGCCGGAGATGGGCAGGCCGGTGTCCGCCTCAAAGGCGGTGGCCAGCTCCCAGCGCCGCAGGGCAAATCCTGCCGCGCCGCCCACCACGGCCACGGCGGGCAGAAGGATCTCTTTTCGCATAGTCAGCATCCTTTCCGGATGGAATCATACAGGTAACCATTATAGCACAGATTTAAAACAATGGCACAGTTTTCTTTTCTTCCCCAGGGCAGGAAATCCGCCCTCTTTACGCCTGCTTCATGCTCTCCAGGTACTCGTCGTAGGTCATTTTCCGGTCGATGAGCTGGCCGCCGGCAGTGAAGTCGAACACCCGGTTACACACGGTCTGGATGAGCTGATGGTCGTGGGAGGCCACCAGCACGTTGCACTTGAC
>CALWXZ010000043.1 GCA_944385625.1 uncultured Flavonifractor sp.
GGACCCCCTAATGTAGTTCTATTTTCCTACATTAGGGGGCCTTTTGTCTATTGTCCGGTTTTACTGGACCTGTTCACGGGAAGGTCTTTTTGCTGCTATGCCTTGGTGGGAATGCCGCAGGGGTGGGTGGGTACGGTGTCGTGTACCCGGTCCCGGGCGGCGTACGACCAGAAACGCCAGCCGCCGGAGAGATTGGCACACCGGAAGCCCTTCTGACTCAGGATGCGGCAGGCCAGGTAGCTGCGCAGGCCGCTGTAACAGTTGACATAGATTTTCTTGTTCGGATCCAGCTTCCCCAGCCGCTGGCGCAGGCTGTCCAGAGGGATGTGTACGGCGTCGGACCGGAGCAGGCCCTGCTGGGCCACCTCGTCGGGGGTGCGCACGTCCAGCAGGATGACCGAGCCGTCGGCCGGCAGAGCTTTCACCTCGTCCCAGTGGTACTGCTCCACCAGGCCGCCCCGGACATTTTCAATCACGTAGCCCGCCATATTCACCGGGTCCTTGGCGGAGGAATAGGGGGGCGCGTAGGCCAAGTCCAGCTCGGTGAGCTGCCGGGCGGTGAGGCCCGACCGGACGGCGGCAGCCATTACGTCGATGCGCTTATCCACCCCGTCCAGGCCCACAATCTGGGCCCCCAGAATGCGGCCGGTGGCCGGGTCAAAGAGGGTCTTGATGGTCATGTTGGCCGCTCCGGGGTAATAGGTGGCGTGGGAGGCGGAGTAGGTCACCACCTTGTCATAGGCCAGGCCGGCGGCCTTGGCGGCCTTCTCGTTCAGTCCGGTGGCGGCGGCGGTCATGCCGAAGAGCTTGAGAATGGAGGAGCCCTGGGCGCCTGCATAGGACTGCTCCAGCCCGCAGATGTGGTCGGCGGCAATCCGGCCCTGCCGGTTGGCCGGCCCGGCCAGGGCCACCAAGGCTTTCTGGCCGGTGACGATGTGGGTGAGCTCTACGGCGTCCCCCACGGCGTAGATGTCCGGCTGGGAGGTGCGCATATGGGCGTCCACGGCGATGGAGCCCTTCTGGCCCAGAGTCAGGCCCGCCCGGCGGGCCAAGTCGGACTCGGGGGCCACGCCGATGGCCAGGATCACCAGGTCGGCGGACACCGGAGGCTGCGCCCCGATGAGTGTTTCCACCTTGCCGTCCGCCTGGCGCCGGAATCCGGTGACGGCGGTGCTCAGCCGCAGATCCAGGCCCTGGCCCCGGAGGTAGGAGTGTACCTCTCCCGCCATATCCCGGTCCAGGGGGAGCAGCACCTGGTCGTCCAGCTGGATGAGGGTGGTGTGTACCCCGGCGTGGATGAGGTTTTCCGCCATCTCCAGACCGATAAAGCCGCCCCCCACCACCACGGCGGACTTGGGGCGCCGCTCATCCAGGAAGGCGCGGATGCGGAAGGTGTCCTCCACTGTGCGCAGGGTGAAAATTTCCTCCAAATCAATGCCGGGCAGCGGGGGCCGGATGGCCTTGGCGCCGGGGGAGAGGATAAGCTTGTCATAGCGCTCGGTGTACGTCCCGCCATCCTCCAGCCGGCGGACGGTGACGGTGTGCTCCGCCGGCTGGATGGACAGCACCTCATGGTGTACCCGCACGTCGATGTTGAAGCGGGCCTTGAAGCTCTCCGGGGTCTGGAGGGTCAGGGCGTCTTTGTCCTGAATGGTGCCCCCGATGTAGTAGGGCAGACCGCAGTTGGCGTAGGAGACGTATCCGGTACGCTCCAAAACCACGATCTCCGCCTGTTCGTCCAGGCGGCGCAGACGGGCTGCCGCGGTGGCCCCACCGGCCACGCCGCCCACAATGACAACTTTCATCATGCGTTCCTCCTTATGAGTTGGTTTCCAGGGTGCCCCGGTAGCCGCCGATGCCTCCCAGGTTGGTGGACGTGTAGCCCTGCCGCTGGAGCCAGTGGCAGGCCTGGGCGCTCCGTGCGCCGCTGAGGCAGTAGGCAAAAATCGGCTGGCTCTTGGGCAGCTTCATCCCAGGCAGCTGGTCCAAGGGCAGGTTCTGGGCGCCGGGTATGTGCCCGGCCCGGTATTCCTCCGGAGTGCGCACGTCCAGCAGGACGGCGTCGGGGGTTTCCTTCCAGCGTTTCAGCCCCTCTTCCATGCCGGGGCGGCGGGAAAACAGATTGAATAAGCCCATATAAGGCGCCTCCTTTGCGTGGGCCGGGGGAGACAAAAAGGACGGGCCCCCTCCGGCATCTGATCTCTGATGAGACCAGTATGCCAGAGAAGGCCCGCATTCTTCTGTGACAAAATCACTTTTCCCGCAGACTTCCCTCCGCCAGCCGGGTCAGACCGGCGGTATCCAGCAGGCAAACGCCGCCCCGGCTCAGTTCCACCAGCCCCTCGGACTGGAAGTATTTCAGCATCCGGGTCACCACCTCCCGGGCGCTGCCCAGGTGCCGGGCGATCTGGTCATGGGTGAGGGTGAGACAGACTCCCCCCGCCAGCCGGCTCTCCTCCACCAAAAAGGCCGCCAGGCGGCTGTCCAACTTCCGGCTCAAAATCTGCTCCATCAGCCACATCACATCGGAGAACCGGTCGGCCATCAGCCGGTTGGTAAACCGGGCCACCGGGGCGGATTCCTCCATCAGGGCCTGGTAGACCGGAGCGGGGATGAGCAGGGCCTGTGTGTCCTGCCTGGCCTCCACCAGCAGGGGAAATTGCAGGTTCCCCATGGCGCAGGAGGCGGAAAACAGGCACAGATCTCCGGGAAACAGCCGGTAGAGGGTGAGCTCCTTCCCCTCGTCGGTGAGCAGGTAGGCCCGGAGCTGGCCGGTGAGGGGGAGCACCAGTCCGGTGCAGTCCGCCCCGCCGCCGGACACCAGCGCCCCCTGGGGGAAGGCGCGCCGGGTCACCGCCCGGCCCAGAGCTTCCCGCTGGGCCGGGGTGAGTTCCCCCCAGAAGGGGAGATAAGGGCCGAGATCCACAAAAAAGCCTCCTTTGGTCAAAGCCGTCGTTTTTCTCCATTATATGCCCACGGCCTCTGGGACGCAAGGGGCGCTGCAGTTGTAGGTTTGCCGAACAAACGCTTGGGTAGAAAACCAGCGGTTGATGGAGGGACCGGGCTGACAGGCCCAAAAATTTTTCTTAAACTGTCATAACATAAAATAATCGCATAAACGTCATATTTATGCAGAAAAGCGCTGAGTTAATCATTATCACAGGAAAATAGAGTTTGCAAGATTTGTAAATTGAAGCGTTAGCCGTGGCTGGATATTGACAATTTCATTTTCTGTGGTAAACTACCTCATTGTTAAATTAGTGTAATAAAGCAGAGCGGTTTGGATTCAAACGAATATTCTCCAACTGTGAGAAGGAGAACGTCTGTTGGAGCAAGTAAAAAATGGTTTTTATGTTTATATATACATATAAATACTAATTTTACAAACGGCTTGCACCAATATTTTTCATCTGTGAAAAGCTGGCCAATTCTGGAACCGACCCGCGGAGGTATGCTCTGTCTCTGCAAACAGGAAAGAACTGGAAATGACTGCTTTAAAATTTTAGAAAAGGGAGATTGCAAATGAGGAAACATATGAAACAGACCATGGCATTGCTTCTTGTGCTGGTCATGATGCTCGGTATGCTTCCTGCAGCCGGCGCCGCCGACACGACGAAGCAGGCTGCGGATCTTCGGGCAGAGTTTACCAAGCCGGAAGCTGCCGCAGACGTGGTTGACCCGGATGAGTGGGTCACCGTAATCGTGGAACTCAAGGGCGATACCACGCTGGATGTGGATGAGTTCGTTGACGAGTTCCGTCAGGACAGTGTGGGTTATTCCGCCGATACCAGCGTGGCCGCCTACCGGGCCAACCTGGTGGATACCCAGACTGACATTCAGACCCAGATTGAGGCTATGGTGCCCGGTGCGGAGTTCCGTTACCACTATACCAACCTGCTGAACGGCTTTGCTGCCCGGGTGCAGTACAAGGACATCGACACCATCAAAAGTTTGAATGGCGTTCTGGATGTCTATATGACCCAGTCCTATGACTATGCTGACAACTGGGAAGAGGATGAGGATACCATCGAGTATATCTCCCTGGAAGACTATTATGAGACCTACGGCGGAGACGGCATTGACCTGGGTGACGGCTACTACACCGACACCAGCGTGCTCTCCGATCAGGGCTCCGTGGATCAGATGAAGCTGCAGGACGCCTGGGATAAGGGCTATACCGGCGCCGGCAAGGTCATTGCCGTGTTTGACTCCAGTTTACGCTACACCCACGAGCTCTTCCAGTACATGGACCCCCAGATTGCCGAGGAGAAGCCGGGCAACTACAAGACCAAAGAGAGCCTGCTGGAGGCCATCGAGGCCAACCAGGATACCATCAACCTCTTTGATTCCGGCTGGGGCAGCTGGTTCCATCAGCGTCCCACCGAGGACACCGGCTTCAGCGAGGAAGTGCAGCAGGATATCCTGAACGGTGATTTCTATTACAATGAGAAGGTTCCCTTCGCCGTGGATTACATGGACGGTGATCTGGAGGTTTGGGACGGCGACACCAGCAGCCACGGTACCCACGTCTGCGGTATTTCTGCCGGCAACCCCGGTCCCAAGGACCCCTCCAAGCCTGTGGGCATGGACAACGTAAACGGCGTGCTGGGCAGCGCCTATGATGCGCAGATCATGTTCTTCAAGGTGTTCAGCGAGTATGACAACTTCGGCCAGGAGAGCGACGAGGCTGTGTTCGCCGCCCTGGATGACGCCGTGACCCTGGGTGCCAACGCCTTCAACCTGTCCCTGGGCATCCCCAATGGTTTCACCACCATGAACACCTATGCTCAGGCCGGTTACCAGAAAGCCTACAACCGTGCCGCTGCCGCCGGCATTTCCATCGCGGTTTCCGCCGGCAACGACACCCGCGACAGCCATCCCGGCAGCCTGATCAGCAGCACCACCACCCTGCTGCCCAACAGCTCCAAGGTGGGCTTCTCCGGCAGCCTGTTTGCCCCCATGACCGTGGCCTCCGCCCAGGGCACCGGCTACAGCTACACGACCTATTACAACGTCACTACCATGACCATCACCGATGGCGAGGGCAATTCCATCGAGGGCCTGGATGCCATCACGCTGAACGATAACAATACTGCCGCCATGGGTGCTCTGACTGACGCCTATGAGATCGTGGACTGCGGTCTGGGCAGCGTGGATGAGATCCTGGCCGCCACCGGCAGCGAGACGCTGGAAGGCGCTTTGACCGGCAAGATCGCCCTGGTTCAGCGCGGCGACCTGACCTTCCTGGAGAAGGGTGAGAACGCCTATCAGGCCGGCGCCGTGGCCCTCATTATGGCCAATAACAGCGATGAGGCATATCCCCTGGAGGACTATCAGATCTATGCTGAGATCCCCACCTTCGGAGCGTTCCCTTCCAGCCTCTACCCCGTGTTCCAGGCCGCTCTGGCCACCGGTAGCGTGAAGGTGAGCTTTACCAGCCAGGAGGAGCCCAATGTTAGCTCCCGTACCTACGACGATAACGGCCCCTCCTCCTTTACCTCTTGGGGCGTCACCGAGGCGCTGCGTCTGAAGCCCGACATTATGGCTCCCGGCGGCAGCATCCTGTCCGCCGGCGCTTCTTCCGACACTGCCCTGTCTGTCAAGAGCGGCACCTCCATGGCTTCCCCCAATATGGCCGGCGCCTTCCTGGTGGTGCAGCAGTATGTGGACGACAACCTGGATGTGTTCGGCGTGGAGCCCGGCACCCAGGAGTATACCAACCTGGTCAACCAGCTGGTGGCCAGCACCGCTACCGTCTATGCTCCCCTGGTGGATGGCCAGCGGCTGAACAAGTACTTCTCCCCCCGCCGTCAGGGCGCTGGTATGGCCGACATCGCCGCCGCTACCTCCAGCAAGGTGGTGCTGCACAACGACGTGGCCTACAATCCCGAGACCGGCGAGGCGCCCCGCACCAAGGTGGAGCTGTTCGACAAGCTGGGTGATACCTTCACCTTCAGCTTTACCATGGATAACTACAACAGCGAGGCCCGCACCTTCGACGTGCTGTCCTGCCTGCAGACCGACGCCACCACTATGGACGGCGGCCGTGACGCCATTGTGAACTCGGATTACAGCAACTCCGGCAATGACATCGACTGCATTGACGATGCGTTGATGACCGTTACCTCTGTCACCAACGGTGCCACCATCGACACCGACTCTGCCAACATCAACCGCTACAATGAGGCTGCCACTCCCGCCAAGATCACCATTCCCGCCAACTCCTCCACCGAGATCACCATCACCGTGACCCTCAATGCCGAGAGCATGGCCGCCCGCGATGAGGCGTATCCCAACGGTATGTTCCTGGAGGGCTATGTGTTCTTTGACTCTGACCACGAGGACGTGAACATCCCCTTCATGGGCTTCCGGGGCGACTGGACCCAGGCCCCCATCTTTGATCTGGCCACCGCCTATGACGACATCAGCGGGATGGAGACCACCGACCTGAATTACCCCATGTACTATGCCACCACGATGGCAACCGTGCTTGACAGTGGGTCCAGCGCTTATGAGGCCGTTCTGGGCGCCAACCAGTTCGCCAGTCAGTCCTGGCCCGGTTACGAGTATGGCGATCGGTACAACTCCGCCCGTGAATATCTGGATACCCTGCGGAATGCCGGAATGCTGAGCGGCGATTATTCCGCCATCTCTCCCAATGCCGACGGCTACGCCGATCTGGCCTATGCCAACCTGCTGCTGCTGCGCGACGCCAAGGCGCTCTGCGTGGTAATCACCGACACTGACGGAAACGTGGTCAAGACCATTGGCCCCGAGTTTGAGTATTTCGAGGCCCTCAACAGCGACGGCAACCAGACCCAGCAGGTGGCCGCCACCTATGGCACCAAGTACAACCGCAACATGGCCTGGGATGGCACTGACGACCAGGGCAAGACGGTTGCCGACGGTCAGTACAACTACAAGATTGTTGCCATGACCGAGTACGAGTTCCTGAACACCGCCGGCTGCATCCCCGAGGGTAACACCTGGGATAAGAACAGCCACTCCATGACCGGCATGACTGACGCCTACAAGCAGACCGTGCTGAAGGCCCTGCTGGATTCTGACACCGCCCAGAGCATCTCCATGCCCGTGAAGGTGGACACCACCGCTCCCGCCATCGTGGCCTCTCCTGTCACCGACGGCACCTGGAACGTGAAGATTGATGACGCTACCGGCATCCAGGCCCTGGCTTTCTACTACGACGGCGAGCGCCTGGGCGATGTGGTGGTGGTCAATGCTCCTTCCGTGGAGAAGTCCTATAATGTGTCCGATTTGTTGGGCGACTCTGGCATCCTGGGCACCACCAGCGACTTTGATCCCTCCAAGCTGGAGCTCCAGGCTGTGGACTATGCCTTCAACCTGTCCAGCGTCAAGGCGTCCGACTCCGTCACCAGCCTGACCGTGACCCCCGCCAGCAGCACTGTCGGCGTGGGCGGTACCGTGACTTTGACCGCTGCCGGCCAGCCCGCCATTGCGGACGGCGCTACTTATCAGTGGTACAAGAGCAGCAAGAGCGGCGGCACCAATGCCGAGGCCATTGAGAACGCCACTTCCGCCACTTATACGGTTGACACCAGTGCGACTGGTACTACCTACTACTTCTGCATGGTGGGTGATATTCAGAGTAATGTGGTTGCGGTAACCGTGACCTCCTCCAGCACTGGCGGCAGCACTGGCGGCAGCACCGGCGGCAGCACCGGCGGTAGCACCGGCGGCAGCACTGGCGGTACCACCGGCGGCAGCACCGGCGGCAGTACCGGCGGCAGCACCGGCGGTAGCACTGGCGGCACCACTGGCGGCAGCACCGGCGGCACTACCCCCACGCCCGAGAACAAGTTCACCGACATCTCCGGCCACTGGGCCGAGAATGAGATCCTGGCCGCTGTGGAGGCCGGCGTGTTTACCGGCACCAGCGACACCACCTTCAGCCCCAACCTGAGCCTGGATCGCGCCATGTTTACCACGGTCCTGTGGCGTATGGCCGGGTCCAAGGTTTCTGAGGAGGCCAACCCCTTCCAGGACGTGTCCGACGGCATCTGGTATCACGACGCTGTGGTGTGGAGCGCTGCCAACGACATTGTCAAGGGTGTGGCGGAAGGTATGTTTGCCCCCGACGATCAGATCACCCGTGAGCAGATGGCTGTCATGCTCTACCGGTATGCGCAGGTTGCTGGAAAGGCTACCGATGCCATTCAGCCTCTGGCCGGATTCAATGATAGAGATTCTGTCTCCGCTTGGGCCACCGAGGCTATGGCTTGGGCTGTGGACAACGGCTACATTACCGGTAAGCCCGGCGCTCTGCTGGACCCGCAGGGCGTAGCTACCCGTGCCGAGGCCACCGTGATTATCGGCCGGTTCCTGGCCGAGTGAGTCTATCCGAATGTGCCCGGATGAGACGGATCGTCACGAAAAGAACCCTGGCATAATGAACTACTGCACATGAGACTGAGAGGCGCCGCGTATGCGGCGCCTCTCGGTGCAACTGGTGGGAAAGTGGCACGGGTGCCACCTTTTGAAGCGAATACAGCCCGCGGCGCGCAGCCTTTCTCCATCCGTGGCGGAGAAAAGCCACACGCCCGGGCTGAACAGTAAAATGGCCGCACCGAAAGGTGCGGCCATCAGCTTGTCACCAAAGGTTTGACGTGATTCAAAATGCAGGCATTTTTTGAGAAGGTGCGGCCCGCGGCGCACGGCCTTTGGCCCGGAAATCAAAGGCTGCACTTGCAGGGGATAAAACTCTGCCCAGGGTTTACGCCCGTGCAAGAAACCGGTTTTATCTTTTCCCACGGCCCCATCAGATCAAAGCTATGCCTGGGGCAGGGGGAAGGTGCTGCCGCCGTGGGGCATGAGGATGGTCTCCACCCCATCAAGACTGCCGCCGTTTTCCTGGGCGGCCAGGGCCAATGCCTCATCCAGAGTCTGTGCCACCTGGATCTTAGTGCGCTCAAAACGCTGTCCGGGGATATCGGTGACCAGAATGAGGTGGTAGTTCTCCGCTGTTTCAGCAAAGAGAAAGCCTACAAACCCGCCGATGGAGAAGTCGGCCCGGAGGGCCTTCTCCCGCTCCTCCATGGTGTCATAGGCGCAGATTTGGGCCTCGCAGTCCGGATCGCCGAAGCCCTCCCGGCTCTGGGAGAGCAGGATCAGAGTGCCGCCGGGGGAGACGGCGGCCAGAGCGTTGGAGAGCAGCTTGGAGGTTTGATAGAGATTGATATCCTTGGGATACCCGCCGGCGCTGGCGATGACCAGCGGGGCCCGCCGGGGGATCGCCACGCCGTCCATCTGCTCCACAACCTTGGCCGCGGCCTGGTGGGCCTGCTGCCAGTCGCCGGCAAAAGCGCCCACAATCTCGTAGTTGTCATTTACAATGACGTTGAGCAGATAGGCGGGCTTTGCCAGGGACGCGCACTCCACAAGATCGCTGTGGAAGGGGTTATCCGCCCCCATGTTGCCGTTGCACACCCGGGGGTTGGAGCCGCTGCCCAGGCCGGGATTCAGGGCGTTGTTGTGGTTGGTGTTGATGGTCTCCCGGCCCGCGATACCGGGGACAATGGACTTCCGGCCGCCGCCGAAGCCGGCCAGGAAGTGGTAGACCACGCCGCCGGTGAGAATAAGCTTGTCACAGGCCATGGCGTAGCTGTTCAGCCATACCGGCGTACCCCGGCTGGTAGTCCCCATGTAGGTGAGGTGCTCCTTGTCGTCGCACCGGTGGTCGATAAACCGGATGCGGCGGTAGAGATCCTCCCCCACCAGGGAGATGTGCTCCTCCTCGGTCTGCACCCGGTGGGTGCCGGTGGCACAGACAATGAGCATATCCCCGTCGGGGATGCCCGCCCGATTGAGCCGCTCCACCAGGATGGGCAGGTAGGCGCTGGGCTGCTGCCAGCGGCGGGTGATGTCGGAAATCAGGATGCAGACCTTCTCCCCCGGCCGGACGGCCTCCTCAATGGGGCCGGCGCCGATGGGGTGGTCCAAAGCGTATTCGATGTGCTCCCGCACGGTGCGCTGGGGGAGATCCGTGGTGTTGGCGTGGACCTCCGCCACCACCTGCCGGGGGTCCAGAGACACGGGAAACGCGGTATCGCTGTATTTCATGGGTTGCATATGTGTTCGCCTTCTATAATACGGGATGTGCGCCTAAAGACACAGATATATCATATATATTAACACTTTACATCGGAAAAGTCAAGAAATCGGCGGTACAGGCCGGGGAAAATAATAACTTGACAAATAATACATCTTAGGTATTATTATTTTAAAAATAGAAAAAATTGTATCCTTTTTGCGGAGCCAAAATACCATTGTTAAGGGATAGGGATGATATGACTGATTTTACCATATTTAAATCATTTCGAAACCGGGCGATTCTGGCAGTTGGCATTATCATCGTCTTTCTGCTTACATTAGCCACGGCGCTTAAATATCCGGTGCCACTGGGAGGACTGATAACTCCGGACATAGAACAGATGGACTCCGGCTGGCTGTACGAGGGCGGCGACGGACTGGAATCCCTTCCCAGGCTCCCCTGCAGCCTGGAGTTTGATGGCAGTACGCTGAATCTGGTCCACGATTTGACGGCGGAACAACACAACCCGGAGCAGGTCTTGGCGATACAGACGCGGTATCAGTCCATCCGGGTTTGGGCGGATGAGACGCTGATCTACGAAGCGGCTCAGGGGAAGGAGTATGCCCTGAGCAGTATGTGGCACTTTATTTCAGCCCGGCTGTATAGCGGCGCCTCCACCCTTCGGGTGGAGCTTACCAAGTATGACCAGGGGTCGGAGTGGGAGCTTTTCTCAGTCCTTCAGGACTACCCTAACGCCATTGGTTGGCACCTGTTCCAAACCCATCTGCCTGTTGTGTTAGTGTGGCTATGCTGTATGCTGTTTGTGTTGATGCTGATACTCATTATGATCTTCATGGCCATACGCCGGGTGTCGGGAATCCCCCTTATCCTGGCCCTCACCGCGTTTATTTTTCTGTCCGGTACATGGATGCTTCTGGACTCCAAGATTACGACAATAGCGGGCGGAAATTATTCTCTGACCTATTTCTTCAGCTACTGTGTGTTCTACCTGCTGCCGCTGCCGCTTTTATGCTACCTTCAGATGATTTTGGAACTGCGGAGCAGGCTGCTCCAGGCCCTGACGTGGATTACCACGGCAAATGCCGGCGTCTGGATGCTGCTGCACCTGCTGAATATTGTCCCCATCCGCAGTACGACAGTGAGCGTCCATCTGCTGATTATTATTTTCCTGGCGGCATTCCTAAGGGAACTCCACAAGAGGCGAGCCCGGCAGAAGCGGCTTGTCTGCACCTTCTGGGGCATCCTTCTCATATTTGCCGCCGCTCTGGTCTCTATTATTCTGTATCATGTGGGCCTGTTGCCGCCGACCAACAGCGCGGTACTGTATATTTGGGGTATACTTGCGCTGATCCTTTGCATGACAATGGATACCGTGATGATGTTTGGAGCTGTTTGGAAAGAAAAGAGCTATATCGAGGTCTATCGGCAGCTTGCCACAGAGGATAAGATGACCAGACTGTCCAACCGCAATGCCTATGAACTCCGGATACGGGAGATGCAGCATCAGGCGCCCGGCGAGGTGACGCTGATTCTTTTCGATATCGACCGGATGAAGAAAATCAATGATACATATGGACATCATGTGGGAGATCAGATGATTGCACTGACCGGACAATGTATCTACGAGGTGTTTGGAGATGGCGGGGAATGCTACCGAATCGGCGGAGATGAGTTCTGCGTCATACTGACCTCTCCCCAGGATGTTGACTGCAAACTGCGGGAGTTTGACCAGTTGGTGGGACTCCGGAGAACATCCCACGTTCCTTTGAAGGTGTCACATGGTTGGGAGCGCCGGTCCTTTACAGAAGGACAGCCGATGGGGCCTGAGGACATGGTTATGCTGAAAACAGAGGTGGATAAAAAGCTGTACCGCAATAAAAATGCAGCAGCGCGCCAGTAGGCTCATCAGATAGAGTTGCCATGGGCAGGGAGGAGTCCCAGTCCCATGGCCTGCGGACGGTTTGTTACGGCTGGTAATAAAAGTCGGTCCACTTCCCGTGGTAGGTGCGGCAGGGGAGGAAGGGATGGGGCTCGCTGGGGAGGGCGCCCGCTTTCAGGGCAAGGGCGTCCTCCAGGTCCTTCTCAATATAGCTGGGATCGATGGGGCAGTCGTGGTGGCAGGGGAGGACGGTATCCACCTTGTCCGCCCAGGCGCACAGCTTTTTTTGGCTGGCGATGTACAGGTCCAGATTCCGGTGGCTGCCGAACATATAGATGGGTCCCGCCCTCTGGACCGAGTCTCCGGGGAAGAGCAGCCTCTTCTCCCGCTCCACCAGGGCGATGCTGCCCAGGGTGTGACCGGGGATCTCCACCACCTCCAGGCGGTAACCGCCGCAGGTGAGGACCTCCCCCTCCTCCAGCGGCTCAAGCCCAATCCCCTCCGGGATCAGATGCCAGTCTCCACGGTGCAGGCGGCAGCTTCCAAAGTCCCTCAGCCCGCCGGCGTGGTCCCGATCGCCGTGGGTCAGCACCACCTGGATGGGCAGGTTGGTAACGCTCCGCACCGCGTCCAGTACGCGGCTGTCCTCAAAACCGGTGTCGATGAGAAGGGCCTGCCGATCACCGGTCATGAGAAACTGCCGTACGCGACCGTCATCCAATACATACAAATTTTCTCCGATGGGCTGGACAGTTGACATAGCGCTCACCTCAGCAAGTAAAATGATGATATTGATTATACCACAGATGACCAAATTGTGCAGAGACAGAAAACCGGCCGGCGGATGATACCGCTGGCCGGTTAAACGCATTAATGCTGCAGCAGCCAGACAAAGCCGTAGGGGTAGAGCTCCACATGGCCGATCTCGTCGTAGTGGCCTCCGTAGATCAGCTCGTCAAACGCGCCCCCCTCGGGTGTACCGGCGGTGACGAAGTCGCCGCTGAAATTGAACAGGGCCACCAGCTTGCGCCCCTCATACCAGCGGCCCAGACCCAGCACATGGGGATTGCCGGTGTCGAAGGTCCACAGGCTGGCCCTGGCGTCAAAGGCGGGCTCCGCCGCGCGCAGCTGCTCCAGGCGGCGCAGGCCCTGGAACTGCTTGCCCTGGCGGGTCTCCTGATCGTTGCGCATGGCGGCCAGCTCCCACTGGAAGGGGCCGTGCTGGAGGTTGCGGGCGTCGCCGGCTCTGGCGGCGTCCTCATGATAGGCGTAGTCGTTGAGCTGGCCCACCTCGTCGCCGCAGTTCAGCAGGGGGATTCCGCTCTGGGTGAGCAGGAAGGCGTGGAGCAGCAGGTCGCAGGCGATGGCCCGCTCCAGCTTGATGTCGTTCTGCTCGTAGTCGGCGGCCTCCACGCCGCACAGGGAGGCGGTGGTGCCGCACACCTTCCCCTCCCGGCACAGCTCGCCCCGGCTGTTGCTGCCGGGGAACCGGCCGGTGGCCCAGTCGTTGAGGTACTGGCGGTGGGCGGTCTCGTCCGTGCCGCAGTGGGCCCGGAGCCAGCCGTAGTCCAGGTCCCAGGCCAGGCCGCTGTCCCCGTGGAGGCGGTTGAGGAAGAGCCCGGCGGAGGACAGGGCGGCCTCCACCTCGTGGCGGAGCAGGGCCACGTCGCCGGTGGCCAGACTGTTCCACAGCAGGGCGCCGTTGTCCCGGCAGAGCAGGTGGCACTCCGGCTTGTCCTGGCTGCCGAAATAGGGGGCCTCGCCGTGGGCGGGAGCCTTGCCCATCAGCAGTACGCCGGGGCACACCAGAGCGCAGATCAGCCGGGCCATCCGCAGCATCCCGTGGGGGAGCAGGGACAGGTCCCCAAGGCGAATGGCGTCGGCCCCCAGGTTTGCCAGATGGAGCAGCCCATCCGTCCAGGTGTGGAAGGCGGCGGCGTCCTGAGGGGCGGCGGTATTCAGCGGCAGGGCCAGGAGGATCTCCTGACTGTGGCAGGCGTCGGCCAGCTTGGCCAGCTCCGCCTCGCCGGCGCCGGCATTGAGGCGCAGGAAGTTGACGCCGCAGTCCTTCAGGTAGGGCAGCCGCTCCGCCACCCCGGACAGGGAACCGGCGAAGCGGTCGGCGTCCACCGCCATGGCCAGCAGGTCCCGCCGGCGGTACCAGTCGGGATCATCCGCCCGGCGCTGGTCCTGGGCCAGCAGCGCCTCACGGCGGGACTGCCAGCTCTGGCGCAGCAGGGTGGTCAGCCGGTCCCAGGCGGCCAGATCTCCGTGGAACTGCTCCCGGTACAGCCGGGCCAGCTCGTCGCCGTATTGGGCCATCCGCAGGTCAAAGACGCTGGGAGCGGGCGCCTCCTGGACAGGAGCGGGCGTGGGAGCGGGGGCGGGGGCAGGAGCGGGCTGGGCCGAAGGCATAGGGGCCAGCAGAGATTCAGGCATGACGATGGGAGGGCGGCGGCCGGGGACGGCGGGCCGTTTCAGATACTGATCCTCCTCCAGGGCGCGGATCATGCGCCAGGTATGACAGGGGACGGTGCCCTTACGGTAGCTGTTTTCGTTCATATGGAAAATCTCCTTTATAGCAGGGACCGGCAAGGCCGGTTGGGATCGATGGGATGGAGACAGGCCTTTCGGGACCTGTCCGACAGATACTACTATAGCACGGCCCGCCCCATTCTTCAACCGGAGGACCCCTTTTTTGCCTGTAATTCCCACCAAAAAGTGGAGCGGAACCGGAGAAAGGGATTGTATTTTTGCCCCAGGCGTGGTAGTTTGTTGGCAGAGCATCTTGGAGAGACTGGAAAGGGGGAGGGCGGCCATGCCCATGCTGGAGGAATACCACAGCGCGCTCCGTCTGGCGCAAAAGGAGATCAAGGCGGCGGCGGCCCGGGGGGAGGATACCGGATTGCAGATGCTGCCCGGCGACCCGGAGGAGCTGGCCATGCGGCGGGAGAGCCTGGGGGTGGTGGAGGTGCCCAGCGAACTCATCGTGGGCACCTGCAACCAGCTGCGCCGCAACAGCTTTTCCCCCGGCTTCTATCCGGCCCTGGAGGAGGACAGCGAATTTGCCGGCAAGTGGGCGCTGCTCTGTCAGGCCCACCTGAACGAGGGCATTCGGGACCCCATCAAGGCGGTGGAGTATCTCAACCGCTTCTATGTGGTGGAGGGACACAAACGGGTGAGCGTACTGAAATACTTTGGAGCCATCACCATTCCGGCCATGGTCACCCGGCTGTTGCCCCGGCCCTCCGACGACCCGGAGGTGGCCGCCTACTACGAGTTTCTCAATTTTTATCAGATGACCGGTTTGAATTTCCTGGTGTTCCGGCGGCCGGGGGAGTATCGGGAGCTGCTGGACGCCATGGGCCGGCCCGGCCGGGAGGCGTGGAGCGCCGAGGAGATCCACAACTTTCGGACCTTCTACTATATGTTCCGGGACGCCTGCCTGCGGGAAACCGGCGACCACAAGTATGTGGCCGTGGCCTTTCTGGTGTACATCAAGATCTTTGGCTATCAGGCGTCCCGGAGCAAGCTGTCCACCCAGATCGCCCGGGAGCTGCCCAAGATCCGCCAGGAGGTGCTCAACCGGCTGGAGCACGCCGGGGTGACCCTCATGCTGGACGACACGGTGAAAAAGCCGCTGTTCTCCTTTCCCACCATTGCCGAGCGGCTGTGCGCCGCCTTCATCCACGCCGGCAGCAGCGACACCTCCCGCTGGGTCTATGAGCACGAGTGCGGCCGCTATCTGCTGGAGGACACCATGAACGACCAGGTATACACCCTCTCCTATGAAAACGCCGCCACCGACCAGGCGGCGGAGCAGGCCATCAGCGAGGCGGTGGAAAAGGGGGCGGATCTGATCTTCACCACCGATCCCTCCCTGCTGCTGCCCAGCGTGAAGCAGGCGGTGCTCCACCCGGAGGTAAAATTTTTCAACTGCTCCCTCAACAACTCCTATCCCTCGGTGCGTACTTACTACCCCCGGATGTACGAGGCCAAGTTCATCAAGGGGGCCATAGCGGGCACCCTGTCCCGCAGCGGCTGGATCGGCTATGTGGCCGACTACCCCACCTTCGGCACCATCGCCAGCATCAACGCCTTTGCCCAGGGGGCCCGGATGGTCAACGCCAACGCCCGGGTGGTGCTCTCCTGGGACAGCCTGAAGGAGGGGGGCGGCATTGACAGCCTGCGGGACAAGGGCATTGTCTATATCGACTACCTGGACCGGCTGGCCGCCAACGCCGGGCCCCGATCCCGGGAGCTGCACAACCTGGCCCTGATCCACTGCGACTGGGGCCGGTTTTATCAGAGCCTGGTGCGGCGGGTGCTGGACGGCAGCTGGAAGCGGGAGAGCCGGGGCAGCAGCGCCATCAGCTACTGGTGGGGCCTGAACCAGAAGATCGTGGACGTGCTCTGTTCCCGCCGCCTGCCCGCCGGTACCCGGCGGCTGGCCGGCGTGCTGCGGGACGCCATCCGGGCCGAGCGGCTGGACCCCTTTTACGGGGTGCTGATGAACCAGCAGGGCCATGTGGTGTACGGGGAGGACGGCCCCCTGCCCGCCCGGCAGATCCTGTCCATGAACTGGCTGTCCACCCATGTGGAGGGGTCCATCCCCAAGCCGGAGGAGCTCACCGACCATGCCAGAGAAATGATGCGGGTCCAGGGCTTTGAGGAGGCTGGGCTGGCGTGAAGATTTTGGCTGTGGCAGACTATGAGTCCCCCGCCCTGTGGGACTATTTTACCCCGGAAAGACTGGAGGGGGTTGATTTGATCCTCTCCTGCGGGGATCTGAAATCCCACTACCTGTCCTTTCTGGCCACCTTTGCCCACTGTCCGGTGCTCTACGTTCACGGCAACCACGACGGGCACTATGAGAAGGACCCGCCCCTGGGCTGTACCTGCATCGACGGACAGCTCTATGAGTATCAGGGCCTGCGGATTGTGGGGCTGGGGGGTTCCATGCGCTACAAGAAGGGGCCCTACCAGTACACCGACTGGCAGATGGATTTCCGGGCCGCGCGGCTGACCCCCAGGCTGTTTTTCAAGAGGGGGTTTGACATCCTGCTGACCCACGCGCCGGGAAAGGATATGGTGCCCTGTACCGACCTGGCCCACACCGGCTTCCGGGCCTTTAACCGCCTGTTGGACAAGTACCAGCCGGCACTCCATCTCCACGGGCACACCCACCTCAACTATGGCCGGAGCATCCGGCGGGAGCAGCGCTACGGCGGCACCAGGGTGGTCAACGGCTATGAACGATATCTGATTGAACTTTGAACAGGGGGGCCTTATGCAGGCGGCGGTTCTGCATAAGGCCCTTTTTTCGTTTCCGCTCCGGTGCGGAACGGGGATAGGGAGAAAACCGGAAAATTTCGGACAGGATTTCCAGCAAAAGGGCGCCCGGCCCCCCACCGCCTGGGAAATTTAAGGTTTTGTTAAGAAATTGTCATTGCTTTGTCATTGTTTCGCTGACCCGCTGTGCTAGAATGGCAGTGAACAAGGAAGTGTATAAGGAGGAGTTCAAAATGACGGATCAACAGACGCCTGTGCTGGAGCGGCCTGCTCCGGGTCAAACTCCGCCGGCGGGGGCGCCTTCCGGCCCCAGAAAGAAAAAGCGCCGCAGCAAGCTCAAGACGATCGTGGGCCTGGTGGTCGCCGCCGCGGTGGTGGCCGGGGTTGCCTTTGCCCTGTGGTATTTTGTGTTCCGGGAGGAGCAGACGGAGCTGGGTGAGGCCATGACCGATGTGGTTCAGCTGGGGTCCATCCAGGTGAAGGTGGAGGGCAGCGGCATGGCCAAGGCCAACAAATCGGCCACGGTGACGCCGGGCAGCGGCACCATTCTGGAGCTCTATGTGAAGGAGGGGGATCAGGTCACCGAGGGCCAGCCCCTCTACCGCATGGACGACACCGCCGCCCGGGAGGCGGTCAAGGCCGCCCAGGAGAC
>CALWXZ010000044.1 GCA_944385625.1 uncultured Flavonifractor sp.
CGGTCGAAGTTCAGCTCGGCCAGCTCCACCTCGGGGCCGTCCAGCACGGTGAAGCCCATGCCGATGAAGATCTCCTTGATCTCGTCCAGGGCGATATACATGGGGTGGCGGTGGCCCAGCTTGACGGCCTTGCCGGGCACGGTGATGTCCAGCGCTTCCGCCTTCAGCCGGTCCTCCAGAGCCTTGGCGTCCAGCTCCTTGCCCTTGGCCTCCAGGGCGCCCTCCAGGGCGGCGCGGACCTCATTGGCCAGCTGGCCCATGGCGGGGCGCTCTTCGGCGGACAGCTTGCCCATCATCTTGAGCACGGCGGTCAGCTCACCCTTCTTGCCCAGGTACTTGACCCGAAGCGCGTCCAGATCCTGGGCGGTGTGGGCCCCCTCAAAGGCAGCCAGCGCCTCCCGGCGTATGGTTTCCAGTGTTTCCTTCATATTCGCAGCTCCTTTTGCAGTATTCACAAAATGAAAAAGCCCTCCATCCCAATCAACTGGGACGAAAGGCAAACCTTCCGCGGTACCACCCGCAATTCCCGCCCACGGCGGGCACTTTGGCCCCGGTAACGTGGGGCGAGTCCGTCCCTGTCTCCAGGGCCGCTCCAGGACGAACCGAACGGGCCAGCCCCACGTCCGCTTTCAGCCGGTGACGGACGCTCTCTGCCGGGTGGGAAACCGCTCTTTTTCCCTTCTTCGCAAGTAAGATTATTTATAGCACAGATTGTCAGAAAGTGCAAGATTAAAATTGACGGGGCGGGGTGGACAGCATATAATTGGACTGCCTGTTACGATATCGAAAAACCAAGGAGCGTGGTTACATATGCGGATTGCCACAGCACAGCAGATGCGGGAGACCGATCGGATCGCCATTCAGGAGCGGGGAATCCCCTCCACGGACCTGATGGAGCGGGCGGCGGCGGCGCTGGCCGAGGAGGTTATGACCCTGACCGGGGACTGTGCCGGCCGGGTGGTGTGCTTCTGCGGGCCGGGCAACAACGGCGGCGACGGGGTGGCCTGTGCCCGACAGCTGCTGGAGGCCGGCTTTGAGGTGCGGTGCATCCTGGTGGGCAGCCATGAGAAAATGACCCAGGACACCCGGGCAATGGAGGCCAAATTGGCGGCGGCGGGGGGAAAGCTGGAGTCCTTCCAGCCCGACGACGCCTCCTTTGCGGCCTGGTGCCTGGAGGCGGCTGCCATGGTGGACGCCATCTTCGGCATCGGACTCAACAGCGATGTGCGGGGGGACGCCCTCACCGCCATTCAGATGATGAATACCTGCGACATTCCGGTGGTGTCCGCCGACATCCCCAGCGGGGTGGAGGCCGATACCGGCCGGGTGCTGGGCATGGCGGTACACGCCGCCCGGACCGTCACCTTTACCCTGCCCAAGGCGGGCCACTATGTGGGCAAGGGGGGGCTGTGTACGGGGATGCTGACGGTGGCGGATATCGGTATACCCAGGGACCTGGTGGACGGATTGGACTGCCCGGTGCGTACCGTGGAGACCGGCGACGTCAGGCTGCCCCGCCGTCCCCTGGATGCCCACAAGGGGGACTTCGGCCGGTGCGCGGTTCTGGGCGGCAGCGTGGGTTATACCGGCGCGCCGGTGCTGGCGGCCCAGGCGGCGGTACGTTCCGGCGCGGGGCTGGTGTCGGTGGGGGTCCCTGCTCCCATCTGGCCGGTGGCCGCCGCCAAGCTGGACGAGGCCATGCCCTACCCCCTGCCGGCGGGCAAGGAGGGGCAGCTCTCCCTGGAGGCGGGAGAGGCGATCCATCATAAGCTGGCGGGTTGCGGCGTGTGCCTTATCGGGCCGGGCCTGGGCCGGGGCAACGGGGTGGCCGCCGTGGTGCGCCATCTGCTCCGGGAGATCCACATCCCCGTGGTGCTGGACGCCGACGGCATAAACGCCCTGGAGGGACATATAGATGTACTGGACGCCCGGCAGGGCCTGCATACCATCCTCACCCCCCACGACGGGGAGTTTGCCCGGCTGGGCGGCGATTTGTCCGACGGGGACCGGCTGGGGGCCGCCCGGCGATTTGCCACGGAGCACAGCTGCTGTCTGGTGCTCAAGGGCCACCGGACCATTACCGCCTTCCCGGACGGCGCCGCCTACATCAACACCACCGGCAATCCCGGCATGGCCAAGGGGGGCAGCGGCGACGTGCTGGCGGGGGTGATCCTCTCCCTGCTGGGTCAGGGCCTGCCCGCCCGGCAGGCGGTGCCCATGGCGGTGTGGCTCCACGGCGCCGCCGGCGACCTGTGCGCCGAGGAGATTGGGGAATACGGTATGACCCCCACCGATGTGGTGGCGGCTCTGCCCCGGGTGCTCAAAGAATCTGTCAGTTAAAGGAGGAGACGTGGTGCGCCGCCGGTTTGGTTTGTGCGTACTGATGATAAGCCTGTGTCTGGCTTTGGCCGCCTGCGGCGGGGGAGCCTCCGACGCGGAGCAGCTGGCCCTGGATATCCGGGGAGAATATCTGGCCATGGAGGGCTGTACGGCCCAGTTGGTGCTGACCGCCGACTACGGCCAGCGGGTCTATGAGTACGGCCTGGCCCTGGAGTACCGGCGGGAGGGGGAGAGCGTACTCACCGTCACCAGCCCGGAGGCCGTGGCCGGGGTGACCGGCCGGCTGCGGGACGGCAGCGGATATCTGGAATACGACGGGGTGTGGGTGGAGACCGGCCCCCTGGATGACAGCGGTATGAGTCCCATGGAGGCGGTCCCCGTTCTGCTGCGCTATGCCACCGAGGGTTTTATTGCCGAGTGCGCCATGGAGACATATGGGCAGGATACCGCGCTGCGGGTCATCTGCCGGGACCCGGAGGGCCAGGCGGGGGAGGGGCAGGAGTGCTCCCTGTGGTTCGACCCGGACAGCCACGTCCTTCTCCAGGGGGAGCTGTCCCAGGACGGCTTTACCGTAATCCGGTGCATCTTTTCCCAGTTTCAGATGATGTAAACAGCGGGGTGCTGCCGCGGCAGCACCCCGCTGTGTTAAAATGCAACGGTGTCGTCGTCATCGGAATCGGCCTGGGCGGCCTCCTTTTCCAGGTCGTCCAGTTCCGTCAGACGGCGGCGCAGCTCCTCCCGCTGCTGGGCGTTCATCTGGCAGACGTGCCGGTCGAACTGCTCGGCCCGGCGGCGCTGGGCTTCCTCCTGGCATTTGCGCTGAAGCTCCGCGCCGTGCTTGCGGCCCTCTTCCACTGCGGCGGCGCCCTTTTCAACCAGAAATTTGCCGGCCTTGCCCATCTGCTCGGCGGCCAGGGCCACCAGTCCCACACTGGCCAGACCCACGTCGGCAAAGACCTTTCCCACATCGTTTCTCATCATACAGACCTCCTTTGACCCCGCGCTGTTCTGATGAAGGCGGGGAACATGGCGTACAAACTGTTTCTATGGCTATAGTATATCCGGAAGCGAAAAAAATGTCTTGGAAATTGTATGAACATTCCATGAAAAATAGATGAAAGACCGGCCCGTTTGGGGTTGTGAGCGGCGGGGCGGCGTAGTATAATAAACACCAATGGACAAATCGCGCCGCGGTTTGTCGTAAGGCGCCTGAGTCTGACGGGGAGCGCGGCGTATCTCAAGGGCAAAGAGGAAATGAGATGGAACAGACGCAGACAAGAAGCTGGTCGGAGATCGACCTGTCCAATCTGGAGCACAATTACCGGGCGCTGCGGGCCATGCTGCCTCAGGGGTGCCGGTTTCTGGGGGTGGTGAAGGCGGACGCCTACGGCCACGGCGCGGTGCAGGTGGCCAGGCGGCTGGAGAAGCTGGGCGCCGAATATCTGGCGGTGGCCTGCCTGGACGAGGCCATGGAGCTGCGCCAGGCGGGAATCTCCGCCCCCATTCTGATCCTGGGCCATACCCCCACCCAGCGGGCGGGCGCCCTGCTGGAGTATGGGATTACCCAGACAGTATTCGACCTGGAGATGGCCCGGGTCCTGTCCGACGCGGCGGTGGCGGCGGGAAAAAGGCTGAAGATCCATGTGAAAGCGGATACCGGAATGTCCCGGCTGGGCTGGCTGTGCGGGGAGGAGGCCCTGCCCGGGGCGG
Organism: uncultured Flavonifractor sp.; assembly: GCA_944385625.1. Taxonomy (GTDB): domain Bacteria; phylum Bacillota; class Clostridia; order Oscillospirales; family Oscillospiraceae; genus Flavonifractor. Next base: position 4,051 of record CALWXZ010000044.1, read on the forward strand.
TGGACGCCATCGCCCGGGTGTGCGCCCTGCCCGGCCTGGAGGCGGAGGGCATCTACACCCACTTCGCCAACGCCGACGGTGACGAGGCGTACACCATGCTCCAGTTTACCCGCTTTCTGGATCTGCTGGAGGGGCTGAAGGACCGGGGGATCACCTTCCCCATCCGGCACTGTGCCGCCAGCGCAGCCACCCTGAAATATTCCTGCACCCATCTGGACATGGTACGCCCGGGGATTGCCCTGTACGGACACTATCCCGACCCCTCCTGCGAGGGGCTGGACGGCCCCGGCCTGCGGCCGGTAATGGCACTCAAGACCCGGGTGGCCTCAGTCAAGACGGTGCCAGCCGGTACCCCGGTGAGCTATGGCTGCACCCATGTGCTGGACCGGGAGACCAGCCTGGCCGCACTCACCATCGGCTATGCCGACGGCCTGCCCCGGCTGTGCTCCGACAGGCTGGAGGTGCTCATCCGCGGCAGGCGGGTGCCCATCGTGGGCCGGATCTGCATGGATATGTGTATGGCCGACGTCACCGGCCTGGACGTGGCGCCGGGGGACGAGGTGGAGGTCTTTGGGGAGCGGATGCCCATCGAGGATGTGGCCGCGCTGGCGGGCACCATTCAGTATGAGCTGCTGTGCGCCGTCTCCCCCCGGGTCCACCGGGCCTATCTGGAGTGAGACACTCCCGGCCCCGGCAGAGCATACAATGGGCAGGGGAGAAAGGCCCGGCCAGGCGGAGGGGGAGCCGTCCGCCCCGCGAAATTTTGTGGGACGGGTATAATTCCCTCCGCCCCGTGGGAAAATCATAGTGACCGCGTTACATAGGCCTGCGGCCCTGTGACGCTGGTGACTATTTTCCGGCGGAGTGTGAGCTTTTGTGGACAACAGCGTAAAACGTGGAGACATTTTTTATGCCGACCTGAGCCCCGTGGTGGGCAGCGAACAGGGCGGCGTGCGGCCGGTGCTCATCGTGCAGAACGACACCGGCAACCGCCACAGCCCCACCGTGATCGCGGCGGCCATCACGTCCCAGACCGGCAAGGCCCGTCTGCCCACCCACATCGAGCTCTCGGCCAACACCTACGGCCTGCCCAAGGAGTCGGTGGTGCTGCTGGAACAGATCCGGACGCTGGACAAAAGGCGGCTGAGAGAGCATATGGGCCGGCTGGATGAAGCGCAGATGCAGCGGGTGGACAACGCCATCGCGGTCAGCTTCGGCCTGCACACAGGAACCATGGTTTAAACGGCAAGGGGGAGCCGCCCGGTTGGACGGCTCCCCGTCAGACAGGAGGTACATATGAAGCAGAAACAATGGCCACTCCGGCTGATCTCCGGCGGGCTGGTGACTCTGGCGCTGGTGGGCGTGGCTGTGGCCGCCGGTCAGCAGGGCAGCAAAAACGACCCTCTGGTCACCCTGAGCTATCTGGAGGATCAGTCCATTCCCGCCATTCTGGAGCAGGTGGACGACAAGGTGGCGGACAAGCAGTCCCAGCTGGAGCAAAAGCTGTCCGGCGTGGTGGACGGCTATGTGGAGGAGGTGGAAAAGGTCCTGAGCGGCGGCTCCGGTTCCTCTTCCGCCGGCGGCGTGTTTCAGATCGTCAACCTGAAGGCGGGGCAGACGGTGGTGGGCACCGCGGCCTGTGAGTTTCTGCTGCGGACCGGCACGGCGGTGTGCGTGTCCGACACGGCTCCCGGCCTCATCGACACCACCGGCGGCTCGGCTCTGGCCGGTGGAAAAAATCTGACCGCCAATCACCTCTATCTGGCCACCATCGACGGCCGGGGCGTCAAGGCTACCACCGATGTGACCATCATGGTCCGGGGGGGCTATACCGTTCAATAAAACATGGAAGATAGAAAAAACCCGTGGACATTTTGTGCCCACGGGTTTTGCATTTGCGGAATTATCTCAGCTCGGGCAGGGAGGCGGCGGCCACGGACTGGCCCACCCGGCGGGCCTTCTCATCGGGCATGGTGGGGTTGATCTTGGAGGCGAGCTCGGGATACTCGTCGGCCAGCACCTGCTTGCAGGTGTCCAGCAGCAGATCCCCGCCCTTGCCGGACATGACCCGGCCCAGCAGCAGCACATACTTAAAGCCGTAGAAGTGGTGGTACAGGGCCAGAGAGTGGGCCAGATACACGCCGATGGAGCGATACACCGCGGCCGCGCCGGGGTTGCCCTCCTCCATGGCCTTCTGCACCACCTTCAGCTTTTCAGCGGGGGAGAGGGAGGCGTCCAGCTCAATGCCGCCGGCAGGGGCCAGCTTGATAACGCCGTCCTGGGAGAAGTACTTCACGCCGCAGCCGATATCGCCGGACCACTCGTCCTCCATGGCGTCGGGATTGGCGTCCACGGGAGCGAAGGCCAGCTCGTTGAGCCAGCCGGTGATGTTGCCGTTCTGGTCCACATAGCCCACGGCCTCGCTGGTGCCCATGGCGATGCCCAGAATGTTATTTTCCTCCAGACTCATGGCGCCGGCCAGGGCGGACACGTCGCCGTCGTTGGCCACCACATAGGGCACATCGCCGAAGGTATCCTTGATAGCCCGGATGTAAATGTCCTTCACCTTGGCGTCAAAGTCCTCCTTGGGTACCTTCAGGAAGAGAGAGGCCACCATGGTGCGGTTTTCAATGTAGATGCCGGCGGAGGAGACGCCCACCGCGTCCACCCGGGGCATATGGGCCGCGGCAGACTTGAGGGCGGAGACGATGCCCTCATAGTGGTAGTCGGGATCGGCGGTGACCTTGGGGTACCACACCACTTCCTCGCTGAACACGGGCTCGCCGTCGATGACGGCGGACACCTTGCGGTCGGAGCCGCCGGCGTCAAAGCCGATACGGCAGCCGCCCAGGTGGCGGCCCACGGCCTGGGGATTGCTCTTTTCGGCGGGCACCTGGTCGCAGTACACCACCTGGAAGGGCTTTTCATACACATTGGACATGAAGTCGGCGTCAAAGGAGCGCTTGCCCCCCACGCAGTAGGTGGCCTTCATGGCCTCAAAAATGTCCTGATCGCCGCTGATATATACCTTGAAGCCGCCCATATACCACAGCATGGTCTTGATGAGCCGGTCCACATAGTACCGGTCGGCCTCGGCCATGTCGGGGGTGCCGTGGATGAAGGTCTTGTATACGGCCACCTCGCCCCCGGCCCGCTCCACCGCCAGGTCCAGAGGCTTTTTGGCGTCCTTCAAAAAGGAGGCAAAGAATTTGCCCAGAGGGATGAACCCGGGGTCCAGCTCCGGGATGTGTTTGACAGGAACTTCAATTCCAAGGTAGTTCATGAACTCGTCCTCCTTATATATATCAGGCGCAAAGAGACTGTTATATGTATAGGCTACCAGCTTTTTTCAATCTGTCAAGCATATTTTCCGGATTCTGAAAATTATTTTCTTTCCAGGCCTTGACGGGGACTGTACCGGCGGGTATGATGGAATCAACGGGGGAACTCTCCCAACAATGGAAAGGTGGGAATTGTGACTATGGATATCACTGCACGTCTGCAGGACCATCAGAAATGGATCAAGGAGGAGCTGGAACGGAGCGTCAACTTCTGGCTCAAAAATGGTATGGACCCGGTAAACGGGGGCGTCTATACCTGTCTGGATCGGGAAGGCAAGATTTTCTCCACCGACAAGAGCGTATGGATGCAGGGCCGCTGCGCCTGGATGTTCGCCTACCTGTGCCACACCTATGGGGTAAAGGATGAGTGGCTGGCCGCCAGCAAGAGCTGCCTGGACTTTATGGAGCGCTGCTGCATCAACCGGGAGGCGGGAAACCGGATGTACTTCACCGTCACCGGCGACGGCAAGCCTCTGCGTCAGCGCCGCTACTGTTTCTCCGAGGGGTTCTACGCCATTGCCAACGCGGAATATTATGGCGTCACCGGGGACAAGGCGTGCCTGGAGCGGGCACGGGAGGCCTATGAGCTGATCTGGAACCTGAACCAGGGTCTCATCAAGGACCCCACCGGCCTGGGCCCCAAGACCATTCCCGAGACCCGTTCCGGCCGGGCGCTGGCCAACCCCATGATCTACCTGAACATCACCTCCGTGCTGCGCCGGGTGGACCCGGAGCAGGCCGAGCTGTATAACCAGCGGGCCGCCCAGTGCGTGGACGAGATCTTCCGCTACCACTACAAGCCCGCTCTGGGCTGCACCCTGGAGAGCGTGGGCCCCAACGGCGAGTTCCGGGGGGACGTCACCGAGGGCCGGGTGGTCAACCCCGGTCACGACATCGAGTGCTCCTGGTTCCTGATGGAGGACGCCAACCTGCGGGGCGACAAGGAGCAGCACGCCACCGCTGTCAAGATCTTCGATCAGGCCATCAACGCCGGCTGGGATAAGGAGTACGGCGGGCTGCTCTACTTTATCGACTGCCTGGGCCGTCCCCCCGAGGCCTATGAGCACGATATGAAGCTGTGGTGGCCCCACGACGAGATTCTCATCGCCTCCATGATGATCTACCGGGACACCGGAGACGAGCAGTATCTGGAGTGGTTCGAGCGGACGCTGGAGTACTGCAAGCAGTATTTCTCCGACCCCGAGTACGGCGACTGGTTCGGCTACCTGCGCCGGGACGGCAAGCCCACCGAGCCCCCTTGCAAGGGTTCCACCTTCAAGGGCCCCTTCCACCTGCCTCGTATGCTCATCATGTGCGATCAGATGATCGGCCAGATCCTGGAGCGGAATTGAGAGGGCGGCCATGCCCTTACTTGACGTATTTGAAAAAATCAATAGCGAATACTATCAGCTGACCAGCGCGGAGAAAAAGGTGGCCGACTATGCGGTGATCCACCAGCAGCAGACCCAGTTCATGTCCATCTCGGAGCTGGCGGAGGAGGCCGGCGTAGCCGAGGCCACCATCTCCCGCTTCTGCAAGCGGCTGGGCTACAAGGGCTACAGCGCCTTCAAGCTGGCCATTGCCAACGCCACCGCCGGACGGACGGACCGGGGCGACATGGAGGAGCTGGAGCAGCAGGAGGACAGCCTGGAGGGTATGTGCCGGGCGGTTTACCGGAACGACGCGGAGGCCCTGGCCCAGACCCTGGAGCTGATCCGGCCGGATGGGGTGCGCAAGGCGGCGGATATGATTATCTCCGCCAACCGGGTGCTCTGCATGGGGCAGGGGGGGTCCATGATCCTCTCCCAGGAGTGCGCCCACCTGTTCAGCACCATCCAGCTGAATTTTACGGCGGTGATGGACTCCCACCTCCAGGCCATCGCCGCCTCCCAGCTGACGCCCAGCGATCTGGTGATCTACTTCTCCTACTCCGGCTCCACCAAGGAGCTGCTGAAAAACCTGCAGATCATCCGGGACCGGAAAGCCCGCATCATCCTGGTCACCCGCTTTCCCAAGTCGCCCGGCGCCGCCTACGCCGACATCGTGCTCCAGTGCGGCTCCCGGGAGGGACCCCTCCAGGGTGGCTCGGTGGCGGCCCGCATCGCCCAGCTCTATCTGATGGACGTGCTTTTCCATGAGGTATGCCGCCGGGACCGGGAGGGCTGCCGGGCCAGACAGGAACTGGTGGCAGAGGTGCTGTCCGACAAGCACATCTGAGTTGGAAGGAAGAAATCTGAAAATTATTTGCAGACTTCATAAAAAAAGAAAAAAATATGTGATTCGCTATTGACAAATCCTGTGTTGAACTGTACAATCTACACAACGGGTTGCCGTTGTGTAATCACGAAAATTATCGAAAATGAGGAGGATGAACGATGAAGAAGAAACGTATTCTTGCGCTTATGCTGGCCGCCTCCATGTCTCTGGGACTGGCTGCCTGCGGCGGCGGCGGTGGCAGCAGCGAATCCCCCGCTGGCAACAGCGAGACCCCCGGCACTTCCGGCGGCGAGGCCGTGGAGCTGCAGCTGTGGTCCTTCAACATTGGCGGATTCACCGATTCCGCCGCTTGGGATCCCATCGTGGCGGCCTTCAACGAGGCTAACCCCGACATCAAGATTACCGTGACTCCCATCAACTATCAGGACGGCGACCAGAAGCTGACCACCGCCATCAGCTCCAACAACGCTCCCGACATCATCTTTGAGGGCCCCGAGCGCATCGTGGGCAACTATGCCCGCAATGACCTGATGGTGGACCTGTCCGATCTGTGGACCGCCGGCGGCTCCGACATCCCCGAGGGCATCTCCTCCGTGTCTCAGCTGGACGGTACTTATTATATGTATCCCCTGAGCGTGGCCGCCCACTGCATGGCCATCAACTACGAGGCCTTTGAGGCTGCCGACGCCCTCCAGTATCTGGATCAGGACACCCGCACCTGGACCACCGACAACTTTGTGAAGGCCATGGAGGCCATTCGTGACGCTGCCGCCGCCGGTACCATCAACATCACCGTGCCCGGCATCATCTACTGCGGCGCCCAGGGCGGCGACCAGGGCACCCGCGCTCTGGTGAACAACCTGTACTCCGACTACTATGTCACCGAGGACGGCTCCTCCTACAACGCCAACAGCGCCAACAACGTGAAGGCGCTGGAGCTGCTCCAGGGCATGGTCGACGAGGGCACCATGGGCGTGTCCACCAGCTATGCCGCCGCCGACGAGCTGCAGGCCTTCGCCAACGGCACCTGCGCCATGACCTTCTGCTGGAACTACTCCAACTACTCCCAGTACGCCGCCCAGACCCAGTTCACCCCCTTCGCCATGGCCTTCCCCTCTGACGACGGCGTGCCCGAGCTGGAGATGGCCGGCCCCTATGGCTTCGGCGTGTTTGACAACGGCGACCAGGCCAAGATCGACGCCGCCAAGAAGTTCATCCAGTTCGTGTGCGACGACCAGGCTGCCGGCACCGAGGCCGTGAAGACCACCGGCTTCTTCCCCGTCCACTCCGACTGGGGCGACGTCTATGAGGGCGACGCCGACGCCGAGCTGCGCGCTCCCTTCGCTCTGATGAGCGACTACCTGGGCCGCTACTACAACCTGACCGGCGGCTGGACTGAGCAGCGCGCCCTGTGGTGGCCCATGCTGGCTGAGATCCTGACCACCGGCGCCGACGTGCAGACCGCGGCCGACAGCTTCGTGGAGCAGGCCAACGCCAACATCGCGTAACCATCCGGTTCAACCGAAAATATCATGCACTCATGTGCCCGCTCCCTTCGTGAGAGGGGGCGGGCACATCCTTTTTTCTCCCCTGTCTGACGTGTGTGAGGAAGAAAATACCCTAAAAAAGGGAGGAGACATCTATGGCGCAAACCAGCGCGGCGGCCCCCGCTCAGGGGAAGCCGAAAAAGCAAAAGCAGTCCCCCTATTCCGGCATGAGCAAGGCGCTGATCCGGCGTGAGACCATCTCCGCCTACTGCTTTCTGATCCCCAGCCTCATCTTCTTTGTGACCTTCGTGGTCGTCCCCATGTTCATCTGCGTGTTTTACAGCTTCACGGAGTATGGCCTGGGCGGCGTGAAGGGCTTTGCCGGTTTGGAAAACTACGTCAAGCTGTTCCAGGACCCCATCTTCCACAAGGGCTTTTTGAACACGGTGCTCATCGTGGTGGTGGCGGTGCCCACCGTCACCGCCTTCTCCCTGTGGGTGAGCTCCGCCATCTACAAGATGCACGCCATCCCCCGGTCCTTCTTCCGGTGCGTGTTCTACCTGCCGGTGGTCACCGGCTCGGTGGCCATCACCGTGGTGTGGAAGTGGATTCTGGACCCCTACAACGGCATCCTCAACCAGGTGGCCGGAACCTCCGGCTTTGACTGGCTGGGCAACCAGAAAACCGCCATCTGGTTTATCATCCTGATCCTGTTCACCACCTCCATCGGCCAGCCCATCGTGCTGTATGTGGCGGCCCTGGGCAACGTGGACCAGTCCCTCATCGAGGCGGCCCAGGTGGACGGCGCCACCAAGCTCCAGGTGTTCTGGAAGATCAAGTGGCCCCAGATCATGCCCACCACCCTGTATGTGCTGGTCATCACCACCATCAACTCCTTCCAGTGCTTCGCCCTGATCCAGCTGCTGACCAAGGGCGGGCCCATGAACTCCACCATGACCATCATGTACCAGGTCTACGATACGGCCTACCGGCTCAATGATCTGGGCTACGCCAACGCCATCGGCGTGATCCTGGCCATCATCATCGCGATCTTCTCTGCCATCCAGTTCAAAGTGGTAAAGACCGACTAAGGGGGGGTGAGAACATGAAAGCAAAAACAACTGATTTGAGCGGTAGCTCCACCGGTTACAAGGTGTTTGCCGCAGTGATTCTGATCCTGCTGGCCCTGTTCTTCCTGTTCCCCCTGTACTGGATCGTTACCGGCTCCTTTAAAGATGTCATTGAAATCAACGCCAAATATCCCGTTTGGTTCCCCATGAGTCCCACCGTGGACAACTATGCGCGGCTGTTTGAGAATCCTGCGTTCAAGTGGCTGTTCAACATTGTGTTCATTTCCGCCATGGCCATGATTCTGACCTGTCTGACCGCCGCTCTGGCCGGTTATGCCCTGGCCAAGAAGCGGTTTATCGGCCGGGCCGTGCTGTTTACCATCATCATCTGCGCCATGGCCCTGCCCAAGCAGGTCATCGTCATCCCCCTGCTGCAGGAGATGACCTTCCTGCACATAAACAATACGCTGTGGGCGGTTATCCTGCCCACCGTAGGCTGGCCCTTCGGCGTGTTCCTGATGAAGCAGTTTGCCGAGACCATTCCAAACGAGATCCTGGAGGCCGCCCGTGTGGACGGCGCCGGTGAGCTCAAGACCTTCTTCAGCGTGGTCTTCCCCATGATTAAGCCGGGCATCGGTGCTCTGGCTATCTTCACCTTCGTCAACACCTGGAACGACTACTTCCTCCAGCTGGTCATGCTTACCAGCGACGACAACTGGACCCTGCCCCTGGCCATCGCCAACCTGCAGGGCGAGATGTCCTCCGACTTCGGCCTGATTATGGCCGGCGCCGCCCTGGCCGCCATCCCCATTGTGGCCGTGTTTATTGCCTTCCAGAAATACTTCACCCAGGGTATTGCAATGGGCGCTGTCAAGGGTTAATATTATCCCCTGAGCTCCTTTATTAACTTTTTTGAGAGAAGGAATACTGACATGAGCGATCTGAAGAAATACCAGGGTGTGATCCCGGCCTTCTATGCCTGCTATGACGAGGCCGGCAACATCTCCCCCGACGAGGTCCGGGCCCTGGCCCGCTACCTCATCGGCAAGGGCGTCAACGGCCTGTATGTGGGCGGCTCCTCCGGCGAGTGCATCTACCAGAGCGTGGCTGAGCGCAAGGTGGTGCTGGAGAACGTGATGGCCGAGGCCAAGGGCAAGGTGGTGGTTATCGCCCACGTTGCCTGCAACAATACCGCCGACAGCATGGAGCTGGCCGCTCACGCCGAGAGTCTGGGCGTGGACGCCATCGCCGCCATCCCCCCCATCTACTTCCACCTGCCTGAGTACGGCATCGCCCAGTACTGGAACGACATCTCTTCCGCCGCTCCCAACACCGACTTTGTGATCTACAACATCCCCCAGTTGGCCGGCGTGGCTCTGACGCCCTCCCTGCTGGCCGAGATGCAGAAGAACCCCCGGGTCATCGGCGTGAAGAACTCCTCCATGCCCGTCCAGGACATCCAGATGTGGCGGGACGCCGGGGTTATTGTGTTCAACGGCCCCGACGAGCAGTATGTGTCCGGCCTGGCCATGGGCGCCTGCGCCGGCATCGGCGGCACCTACGCCGTTATGCCCGAGCTCTTCCTGAAGATCTATGAGCACTTCCAGAAGGGCGAGATGGAGCCCGCCCGTCAGATCCAGAACGACATTGACCGCATCATCTACAAGATGTGCTCCGCCCACGGCAACCTGTATGCCGTGATGAAGGCCATCCTGGCCAAGAACGGCGTGAACTGCGGCTCCGTCCGCAAGCCCATGCCCGGCCTGATTGACAGTGACGCCCAGGTGGTGGACGAGGCCTACGCCATGATTACCGCCGCCATTGCCAAGTACTGCTGATTCAGCGCAATACTTCAGGGCGGGAGGTCGCCCGCCCCATCAGTGACATGAAAGGCTAGGAGTTACATTATTATGCGTATTTATCAATCGGAAGACTATCAGGCCATGAGCCGCCGGGCGGCCAATATTATCTCCGCCCAGGTTATCTACAAGCCCGACTGTGTGCTGGGCCTTGCCACCGGCGGCACCCCCGTGGGTACCTACAAGCAGCTGGTGGAGTGGTACAAGAAGGGGGATCTGTCCTTTGCCGAGGTCCGCTCCGTCAATCTGGACGAGTACCTGGGCCTGTCTCCCCACCACGAGCAGAGCTACCGCTATTTCATGCAGGACAATCTGTTCGACCACATCGACATCAAGCCGGAGAACACCCATGTGCTCAACGGCCTGGCCAAGAACCCCGAAGCCGAGTGCGTCGCCTACAACAAGCTGATTCAGGATCTGGGCGGGATTGACCTGCAGCTGCTGGGCATGGGCCACAACGGCCACATCGCCTTCAACGAGCCCGGAGACGATTTCGGTCTGGAGACCCATGTGGTCACCCTGAGCGAGAGCACCATCGAGGCCAACAAGCGCTTTTTTGAGAGCAGGGATGAGGTGCCCCGCCACGCGTTGAGCATGGGCATCAAGAACATCATGAATGCCCGGCGCATCCTCATTGTTGTCAGCGGCGAGGAGAAGGCCGAGATCGTGAAGGAGGCCTTCTGCGGTCCTGTCACCAAGGACGTGCCCGCCTCCGTGCTGCAACTCCATCCCGACGTGACCCTGGTGGGCGATAAGGCCGCCCTCCACAAACTGGTGGAAGCAGGTGTTTCCGTATGCGGATAACCGGCGGCCAGGTCTATGATTTGCAGGAGGGGTTTGTCAAGCGGGACGTGTGCTTTGACGGCAGGCTCCTCTCCAACTCCAGCAGCGACGGCAAGACCTACGACGCTGCCGGCTGCTATGTGATTCCCGGTCTGACAGACATACACTTTCACGGCTGTAAGGGCCGCGATTTCTCCGATGCCGATCCCGAGGGCCTGGAGGTCATGGCGCAGTATGAGCTGTCCCGGGGCGTAACCCAGATCTGTCCGGCAGGTATGACCCTGCTGGAGGATCAGCTCACCAAGGTGTGTCAGGTGGCCGCCGCCCATAAGGAGGCCGACAAGCCCGGCGCCGCCCTGTGCGGCATCAACCTGGAGGGTCCGTTCCTGTCCATGGCCAAGAAGGGCGCTCAGAACGGCGACTGGCTTCACGCCCCCGACGTGGCCATGCTCCGCCGGCTGATCTCCGCCTCCCACGGCCTGGTGAAGCTGGTGTCTCTGGCTCCCGAGGAGCCGGGCGCCATGGAGTTCATCGAGGCTATGGAGAGTGAGGTCACCGTCTCTCTGGCCCACACCACCGCCGACTATGACACCGCCATGGAGGCATTCCGGTTGGGCGCCCGTCAGGTGACTCACCTGTTCAACGCCATGCCGCCCTTCTCTCACCGGGCCCCCGGTGTGGTGGGCGCGGCGCTGGACACCCCCCTGTGCAATGTGGAGCTGATCTGTGACGGCGTTCACATCCACCCCTCAGTGGTGCGGGCGGTGTTCAAGATGTTCGGCGCCAAGCGGGTGATTCTGATCTCCGATACCATGCGGGCCGCCGGTATGCCAGACGGCGACTACACCCTGGGCGGCCAGGCGGTCAAGGTGCAGGGCAAGTACGCCACCCTGGCCGACGGAACCCTGGCCGGTTCCGTCACTGATCTGATGAATTGTATGAGGACCGCCGTGTCCTTCGGCATCCCGCTGGCGGACGCGGTGCGGGCCGCCGCCGTAAATCCCGCCAAGGCCATCGGTATTTTCAGCCGGGCCGGCAGCCTGGAACCCGGCAAGCGGGCCAACGTGGTGGTCCTGGATGAGAACCTGGAGCTGAAAGACGTATTCTTCCGCGGCGAATCGATCCGCGGCTGAATAGAGCGCACCCCCCAAATACTGGCCTTTCCATCCTACTCCATTTCTATAGGATCGAAAGAGTCGACAAAAAGGAGGAAAATCCGCCGGGCCGGCGGTGCGGCAGTGTGGAGACCTGTCGTAACGTTCCGGGAGTTTCGCTCTCCCGGAGCAAGAGGGTATTTGCGGAGGCATTGCCCTTACGGTCCATGTATATGGCAACTGTGGTTCTGAAAGGCGTCAAGAAAATCTACGACAACAAGGTGACCGCCGTCCACGACTTCAATCTGGAGATCGCGGACAAGGAGTTCATTGTGCTGGTCGGTCCTTCCGGCTGCGGCAAGTCCACCACCCTGCGGATGGTGGCCGGCCTGGAGGACATCTCTGAGGGCGACCTGCTCATCGGCGGCAAGCGCATGAACGATGTGGAGCCCAAGGACCGGGACATCGCCATGGTGTTCCAGAGCTACGCGCTCTATCCCCACATGACTGTATACGAGAATATGGCCTTTGCCCTGAAGCTGCGCAAGGTGCCCAAGGAGGAGATTGACAAGAAGGTGCGGGAAGCCGCCGCCATCCTGGACATCACCCAGTACCTGGACCGCAAGCCCAAGGCCCTGTCCGGCGGCCAGCGCCAGCGTGTGGCCATCGGCCGCGCCATCGTCCGCGATCCCCAGGTGTTCCTGATGGACGAGCCGCTGTCCAACTTGGACGCCAAGCTGCGTAACCAGATGCGCGCCGAGATCATCAAGCTGCGTCAGCGCATCAACACCACCTTCATCTATGTGACCCACGATCAGACCGAGGCCATGACCCTGGGCGACCGTATCGTCATTATGAAGGACGGCTTCATTCAGCAGATCGGTACGCCTCAGGAGGTGTTCGACCGCCCCGCCAATCTGTTTGTGGCCGGCTTCATCGGTTCGCCCCAGATGAACTTCTTCGACGCCAAGCTGATGAAGAAGGACGGCAAGTATCAGATCGCTGTGGCCGACGCCGTGATGGAGCTGTCCGAAAAGGCGCAGAAGCTCCTGAGTGACAAGGGCGTGGGTGACATGGACGTGGTGGCCGGCATCCGTCCCGAGCACATCTCCTTTGCCGCTGTGGCCGGCCCGCACACCGTATCCAGCAGCGTGGATGTGTCCGAGATGATGGGCAGTGAGGTCTACCTCCATGTGACTGCCGCCGGCAAGGACGTGGTACTGCGCATCCCCACCACCGAGCTGCCTGAGGAGCATCGCGCCGGCATCCCCTACGGCACCTCCATCAACTTCACCTTCCGTCCGGAGCTCATCCATCTGTTTGATCCCCAGACCGAAAAGAATCTGCTGTATTAAGTCCCAGCAGGTCAAAACACCGGCCCCTGCCGCAGCTGCGACAGGGGCCGATGTTTCTGTATCAAGCACCCGCCCCGAACCTGGCGCATAGACTGGAGCAGATGGCGGCGCCAAATCGGCGGCGTATAGAAGGAAAGGCGGGAGACGGCAATGCGGCAATGGGAGAGCGAGAAACACCGATATTATGACCCGAATCCCTTATGTCTGGCCGGGCCACCCTGCTGCATCTGCCGAGGACCTGTCGGACCAACAGGTCCCACGGGGACGGCGGGGAGCACTGGACCCACTGGCCCTACCGGACCCGCTGGAGCGGCGGGGAGCACTGGCCCCGTTGGTCCCACCGGACCAGCCGGAACGGCGGGGGACCCGGGTCCCACAGGCCCTACCGGCCCCACGGGTGAGCCAGGACCCACTGGTCCAGCGGGAAGCTCGGGAACAGGTGGTGTGCCGGGTCCAACCGGTCCTGCGGGGGTTGCCGGGGCACAGGGTCCAACCGGTCCTGCGGGGGCTGCCGGGCCACAGGGCCCGACCGGTCCCGCAGGTGTACCAGGCCCTACCGGAGCGGTTTATTAAGGAAAGTCAACTATCTGTAAAAATGCGGTTTCTTGTCAAACCGCCTCGCTATGGGTA
>CALWXZ010000045.1 GCA_944385625.1 uncultured Flavonifractor sp.
CATCACCGGCGTGGACACCACTTCCGACCTGCGCTATTCCAAGATCTATGTCAGCGTGCTGGACAAGAGCGACGTGAAGGAAGTGGTCAAGGGCCTCAAGTCGGCCGGAGGCTATCTGCGCCGGGAGCTGGGGGCGGCGCTGAAGCTGCGCTATACCCCGGAGCTGCAATTTGTGGAGGACGACTCCATCGGCAAGGGCGCCCACATCCTGAGTATGCTGCGCAACCCGGAGGTGGTCAAGCCCGCCAATCCGGCCAACGCCCATATCGATCTGGATAGCGAGGAGTGAGGGCCATGACGTATACCGAAGCCGCGGCCTGGCTGAAAGACCACGACCGCTATCTGATTCTGACCCACAAGCGGCCCGACGGAGACACCATCGGCTGCGCCGCCGCCCTTTGCCGGGGGCTGCGGGCCATGGGCAAGACCGCCCACATCTGCCCGGGCACCGGGGAGACCCACCTGTTCACCCCCTACCTGGAGGGCCTGCTGGCCCCGGAGGGCTATGAGCCGGATACGGTGGTCAGCGTGGATATCGCCGCCCGGGGCCTGTTTACCAAATCCGGTCAGCCCTGGCTGGAGCGTGGCATTGACCTGGCCATCGATCATCACCCCTCCCAGGAGTTTTTCGCCCGGGAGACCTGCCTGGACACCGGGCGGGCGGCCTGCGGGGAGCTGATCTACGACATCCTGAAGGAGCTGGGCCAGGTGACGGAGGAGACGGCGGTGCCCCTCTATGTGGCGGTGTCCACCGATACCGGCTGTTTCCAGTACGGCAACACCACGGCGGACAGCCACAGGGTGGCCGCCGCCCTGATGGCCACCGGTATGGACGTATTTCCGCTGAACAAGCGGCACTTCCGCACCAAGACCTGGGCCCGGCTCCAGGTGGAGCGGCTTATTGTGGAGCGGATGCACCGCTATCAGGACGGCAAGATCGCCGTGGCTCCCGTGTCCCTGTCCCTGATGGACGAGGCCGGGGCCACCGAGGAGGATATGGAGGACATCGCCGCCTTCCTGGGCCAGATCGAGGGGGTGGAGACCTCCGTCACCATCCGGGAGCTGGAGGACGGGGACTGCAAGCTGTCCGTCCGCACCAGCGGCGGACTCAACGCCACCCGCGTATGCGCCCTGCTGGGGGGCGGGGGACACGCCGCCGCCGCCGGCTGTACCGTCACCGGCAGCCTGGAGCAGGCGGAAACCGCCATCCTGGACGCCATCCGGCAGGTGGAAGCGAATGGCTAACGGCGTTCTCATAATTGACAAACCCTCCGATTGGACCAGCATGGACGTGTGCGCCAAGGTGCGGGGTATTCTCCACGAAAAGCGGGTGGGCCACGGCGGTACCCTGGACCCCATGGCCACCGGCGTGTTGCCTGTCTTTGTGGGCCGGGCCACCCGGGCGGTGGAGTTTGCCACAGAGGGGGAGAAGGAATATATTGCCGGTTTAAAACTGGGCGTTATCACCAACACCCAGGATACCACCGGCCAGGTGCTGGAGGCCCGTCCGGTGCAGGTGGACCGGACGGCCCTGGAGGCGGTCCTGGAGCGCTTCCGGGGGAACATCCTCCAGATCCCGCCCATGTACTCCGCCATCAAGCGGGAGGGCAAAAAGCTCTATGAGCTGGCCCGGGCGGGCAAAGAGGTGGAGCGGCAGCCCCGCCCGGTGACCATTTACGCCTTGGAGATTTTGGACCACAGTCCCGCCGGGTTCCCCCGGGGGGAGGACACCTGGTATCTGCGGGTGCGCTGCTCCAAGGGCACCTATGTCCGCACCCTGTGCCACGATATCGGCCAGACTCTGGGCTGCGGGGGCTGTATGTGCGCCCTCCGGCGCACCGAGGCGGCGGGCTTCGGTCTGGACCGGGCGGTGACCCTGGAGGAGCTTCTGGCCGCCCCCGACCCGGCGGCGCTGCTGGCTCCGGTGGACGGCTGCTTTGGCGCGTACCCCGCCGTCACCATCGGCCAGGGGGCGCTGAAAAAGGCCAAAAACGGCAGCCCATTCTCCTGCGATGCGGCCGACGGCACCTGGCGGGTCTACGGACCCGAGGGGGAATTTCTGCTGCTGGGCCGGTGTGCGGAGGGCGTAATGACCACCATCAAAAGTTTTTTCGAGGTGTAAGACAGTGAACGGGACAGAGACAAGACGTGTGATTGCCCTGGGCTTTTTTGACGGGGTTCATCTGGGCCACGGGGCCCTGTTGCGCCGGGTGGGGGAGAAGGCGGCGGAGCTGAACGCCATCCCCGCGGCGGTCACCTTTGATACCCATCCGGAGAACCTGATTCTCAAGACCCCGGCGGTGCCTCTGCTCAGTTCCCCCCTGGACCGGGCGGAGCTGATGCGGCGGTATTATGGTATCCGGGACGTGATCGTGGCTCACTTTGACGAGCGGATGATGCATATGCCCTGGCGGGAATTTGTCACCGACTATCTGGTGGGGGAGCACGGGGCGGTCCATCTGGTGGCCGGCCATGACTTCCACTTCGGCTACAAGGGGGAGGGCAATCCGGACCGGCTCCAGGCCCTGTGCCGGGAGCTGGGCATCGGCTGCGATATCATCCCCAAGGTGTGCCGGGACGATATCACGGTGTCCTCCACCTACATCCGCACCCTGGTGGCCCAGGGTGAGATGGAGCGGGCCAACGAGTTTTTGGGCCATCCCCACACCCTCACCGACACAGTGGCCCACGGCAAGAAGCTGGGGTCCACCCTGGGCTTTCCCACGGTGAACCTGCGCTTCCAGCCAGGGGTGCTTATCCCGGCCTACGGGGTCTATGCCACGAAAGTGTGGTTTGAAAACGGCGACAGCCGCCCGGCGGTGACCAACGTGGGGGTGCGCCCCACGGTGGATGACGGGGACCGGGTGACTGTGGAGGGCTTTATCCTGGATTTCAACGGAAATCTGTACGGACAGAGCGTCCGGATGGAGTTTTACAAGCGCCTGCGGGGTGAGCGGAAATTTGACAGCCTGGAGGAGCTCAAACAAGAAGTCATGCGTAACGCGGAACAGACCAGAGCTTATTTTGACGGCCTGTAACACGGCTGCCCATCCGAAAGGGGACACCATATGCGCTACCACAAGATCTATCCTGCCGCCCTCTGCTTTTGCGCCTATCTGGTTGCCATTGGCATCGTTTTGGGTGATCCAACCCAGATCCTGCCCGGTTTATGGAAGATCATTTTGACGGAAGACGCCCTCATTACCGACTATGTGAAGATTGCCGGCATCGGCGCGGCCTTTGTCAACGCCGCTCTGGTGACCCTTATCAGCCTGGGAATCCTCCATCTGAGCCGCGACCCCCTCAACGGCTACACCCTGGTGGAGATCGGCCTGATGGCTGGGTTTGCTCTCTTCGGGAAAAACATTGCCAACATCTGGCCTATCATCTTTGGCACCTTCCTGTATGCCAAAATCCGCCGGGAGGACTTCGGCAAGTATGCCTCGGTCTCCCTGCTGGCTACCGCTCTGTCGCCTGTGGTCAGCTATGTGGCCCTGGACAACGGCTGGGGCAACATCTGGTGGGCCATTCTCATCGGCGCCGTCATCGGCTTTGTGCTGCCCCCCCTGTCCGCCTATACTTACAAAATCCAAAACGGAATGAACCTGTACAATATGGGTTTTGCCTGCGGCCTGCTGGCCACCATTCTGGTACCCGTGATGACCTCGCTGGGGGCGGACCCCAACGTGGCCCACCACTGGGCCACCGGCTACAATTTGCAGCTGGGAGTCTGTCTGAGCGGCCTGTGCGTCATTCTGATTGTGGTGGGATTGTTTTTCAGCGGGCGGCCGGTCTGGGCCGCCTGGGCGGGCTACCGGCGGCTGCTGCTCACCACCGGCCGGGCCCCCAGCGACTACCTGCGTATGTTCGGCGCGGCGCCCACCCTCATCAATATGGGGGTCAATGGGCTGATTGGGATGACCTTCATCCTGGCCACCGGCGGCGATCTCAACGGCCCCACCCTGGGCGGTATCTTTACCATCATGGGGTTTTCCGCCTTCGGAAAGCACGCCCGCAACATCATTCCCATTATGGCCGGCGTGGTGCTGGGCAGCTTCTGTATGCACTGGCACATCAACGACAGCGCGGTGCAGCTGGCGCTGCTCTTCGGAACCACCCTGGCCCCTATCTCTGGCTATTTCGGCTGGCCCTTCGGTGTAATTGCGGGGTTCCTCCACTCCTCCGTGGTACTGCGGGCGGGGACTCCGGTGGAGGGCTTCAATCTCTATAACAACGGCTTCTCCGGCGGCCTGCTGGCCATTGTGCTCTACCCCATCATTACCGAGGCTGTCCGCCACCGCAAGCCGGAGCTTCAAAACGAAGATTACTTCGACGCCTTTGAGCATGATACGCCGGTGGTCCCGCCGCCTACAAGACGAAAATAAAGCGTCGGCACTGGACAGGACAGCCCCCGGAGCAAAAAGCTCCGGGGGCTGTCCTACTTTCAGTTGGCGTGGATTTTTTCATAAGCGTGGGTTCCCCAGTCCCCCAGGGCCCGAAGGGCGGGGTCGATGGATCGGCCCAGATCGGTCAGGGAGTACTCCACCTTGGGCGGAATCTCCGGGTACTGCTCCCGATGAACCAGCTTGCACTGCTCCAACTCCTCCAAAGATTTGGAGAGCATTACGCTGGAAATGCCGGAAAGCCTGCGCTGCAATTCGTTGAAGCGGATGATTTCCTGTTGGTTCAGCTCCCACAGAATACGCAGCTTCCATTTGCCGCTGACCAGTCCCAGGGCGAATTTGACGGGACAGCCCTCCATAGATACCCCTCCATACTAAGTTTTTTCTTACTGAGTAAAGAAAAATTGCGTACTTGTGCATTTTTAGCCGGTATTTATAATTATAGTCACAAATATAGAAAAAGAAAGGGGTATTTCTCAATGAACGTGCAGCAGGCGATCGAGACCCGCCGGAGCATCCGCGCCTATGAGGTCCGGCCCGTGGAGCGGGAAAAGCTGGAGGCGGTATTTCGCGCGGGCAATCAGGCGCCCATCTTCGGGCAGTTCCATATGAGCGTATTTGTGGGGCCGGAGCAGATCGGCACAGTGGATACGGCGGCGGTGGAGGGCATGAAGCACTCCGGGGTGCCCTTCCTGGAGGACCTGGCCGCCCAGGAGGGATTCCACCCTCTCTACGGCGCGGCGGCCCTGGTGGTGCTCTCCGCCCCTGGGGGAAACGATGAAAAGGGCTTCAACATGGCCAATGTGTCCTGCGCGGCGGAGAATATGCTGCTGACCGCCACCGACCTGGGTCTGGGCTCCTGCTACCTCATGGGGCCCATGATTGCCTTTTCCAACCCGGCGCTGAGAGGCAGGCTGGGCCTGCCGGAGGGCTATGAGCCGCTGATCGGCGTGGCCCTGGGCTATGCCGCGGGGGAGCGCCCCGCCGCTCCGGAGCGGAAGGGCGATAACATCACCTGGTGTGACTAAGAGAGAGCCGGACGTCTGTGGGCGTCCGGTTCTTTTATCAATGATCTATTTGAACGTGCGGCGGCTGAGGCGGATACACGCCAGGGTGTAGGACACCTGGAGCACCCCCCACACCAGTATTACCACAAGAACGGGCAGCAGACCGATGTCGGCCACCAAACTCAGAAGCATCAGCACCAGCCAGAGGGCGGCACAGGTGCCGCTGGCCGCTTTAAACGCGCGGAAGGAGGCCTGGCCGATCTGTGCTCGCTCCAGCTCGTCGCAGCTGTCCAACCACTTTCTTCGGAAGTTAACATCGTAAATGCTGCCCTGCTTCTCCGGATTCATACGCCGGGTCAGATCAACTACTTTCTGCTGGAGGACCATCATGAGTCCCATAGATACCAGGAAGCAGAGGGCGTTGGCGAGGATCTTCGCATAGAGAAAGCCTGCCGCTAAGAAAAAGAAGTTGGTTAGAAGGACAAAACTGCTCAACAGCAGGGCGTAGTTCAGCCGGTCCTCGATGGCCTGGCAGCCCTCCTCCGACTCCTGGTCCCAGGCGACGTACCGCCGTTTGGCCGAGTGGTACAGGCCAAAGCCGGGGATCAGCAGGACGGCGGAGCACACCGGAATGGCCCAGGGGGTAATGATCCCCATGGCCCGGTCCAGCCAAACCCAGATCAGGTCCAGCACCCCACGGTCGGCCGCCATGGCACTGAAAAAGCCACCGGCAGCCCCCAATGCCGCGGACAACAGAATAATCAGCAAAAAGAGGGGCAGAGACCTGCGATTGTCCCGTTTTACCGTGTCATTCATCGTGTTCATCCTCCCGATAGATAAAAATGTCCTCCACGGTCACCCCGCAGAGTTTGGCCAGCTTGAGGGCCAGGGTTACCGAGGGGGAGTAGTCCCCCCGCTCGATCTGGCTGATGGTCTGGCGGGATACCCCCGCCAGGCGGCCCATCTCCTGCTGATTAACCCCCAGCCTGGCCCGGTGTTCCTTGAGCCGGTTGAAAAGCGGCATGGCTGCACCTCCTGTTTTGACAAATATCTGCGTCAAAATGACAAGTATCATTGTCAAATATAAGATAGCATTGACAAGGATACTTGTCAAGTAGAATGTGACGGGAGGACAAAAAACGGTGCGCCGCGGGAGCGCGGCGCACCGTTGGGATGGCGGAGGATATTAGGACTTCTTGGGGGCGTCGGCGGAGGACTCGAACACCGCCTTGGCGGAGGCGCACAGGCCTGCCAGCCCCTGGATTTCCGAGGGGATGATAAGTTTGGTGGCCTGGCCGTTGGCGGCGGCCCGGAAGGCCTCCAGGGCCTTGATCTTCAGCACCTGGTCGGTGGGGCTGGCCTCGTTGAGGAGCTTGAGGGCCTCGGCGGTGGCCTGCTGCACCTTGAGAATGGCCTCGGCCTCACCCTCGGCCTTCATGATGGCGGCCTGCTTGGCAGCGTCGGCCCGGAGGATGAGGGACTGCTTCTCGCCCTCGGCCACCAGGATCTGGCTCTGCTTCTGGCCCTCGGCCTGGAGGATGGACTCCCGGCGCTCCCGCTCGGCCTTCATCTGCTTCTCCATGGCGTCCTGAATCTCTCTGGGCGGGATGATGTTCTTCAGTTCCACCCGGTTGACCTTGATGCCCCAGGGGTCGGTGGCCTCGTCCAGAATGGAGCGCATCTTGGAGTTGATGATGTCCCGGCTGGTGAGGGACTGGTCCAGTTCCAACTCACCGATGATATTGCGCAGGGTGGTGGCGGTCAGGTTCTCAATGGCGCTCATGGGGTGCTCCACGCCGTAGGTGTACAGCTTGGCGTCGGTGATCTGGAAGTAGAGCACCGTATCAATCTGCATGGTCACGTTGTCCTTGGTGATAACGGGCTGGGGCGCGAAGTCCACCACCTGCTCCTTCAGGGACACGATCTTGGCCACCCGCTCCACAAAGGGCAGCTTGAAGTGGACGCCCACCCCCCACACGGCGTGAAAGGCGCCCATGCGCTCGATGACATAGGCCTTGGACTGTTGGACGATCTTCAGGTTGGCGGCCAGCAGCAGGATGACCAGCACGGCCAGAACGATAATGATAATTGGAATCACCGGGATGTTGGGCATATCCAACGCCTCCTTCTATATCCGCAGATTACAAATTCAGGTTCGGTCCATGGGGGTTACGATCAGCTTGACGCCCTCGATGCGCAGGACCCGCACCGGGGTGCCCGCGGGGATGGCCTCCTCCGGGTCGGCCCGGGCGGTCCACACGGCGCCGCCCACGGTGACCTGCCCCTGGGCGGTCCGGTTGTCGATGGCCTGGGTGACCATGCCCTCCGCGCCCACGGCCCGGTCGGCGTTGGTGGCTACCTGCCTGGGGGTCACATAGCGCCGGGCCAGGGGCCGGATCACCAATAGAGTGACCAGAGAGACCACCAGGAATACGGCAAACTGAATCCAGATGTTGTCTACAAAGAAGGATGTAATCAGTGCGGCCAGGGCGCCCAGCGCAAACCACAGGGAGACCAGCGTGACGGTGATCCCCTCCAGCACGGCCAGCGCCACCAGTGCCACCAGCCAGCAGATACTGGGTATGGGCATAGACAGACCTCCTTTCCTAGGGCTATCCTAGCATACTTCCCGAGAAAAGGGAAGTGACATTCCGTTACAGTTTGCCAAGCGGAAAGAAATAGGGTATACTGGACCCAACAACTGCCGCGATAAGGAGCATGGTATGAAAGAACTGGAATTGCTGATCCCCACGCTGTTCGGCCTGGAGGGGCTGTGCGCCCAGGAGCTGCGCCGGCTGGGCCTGCCGGAGGTACGGGCAGAGAACGGCCGGGTGGGCTGCAAGGCCCGGCCGGAGGATATTCCCAGAGTCAACCTGAACCTGCGCACCGGCGAGCGGGTGCTGCTGGTGGTGGGGCGGTACCGCGCCGCCGATTTCGAGGCCCTCTTTGAGGGGGCTCGGGCCCTGCCCTGGGAGAACTTCATCCCCCGGGAGGGGGCCTTCCCGGTGAAGGGCCATTCCCTCAACTCCCAGCTCCACGCCGTGCCCGCCATTCAGGCGGTGCTGAAAAAGGCTCTGGCCGCCCGGCTGGGCCAGAAGTACGGCATGGACACCCTGCCGGAGAGCGGCGCCCTCTATCAGGTTCAGTTTTCCCTCATGCACGACGAGCTCACCCTGATGCTGGACACCTCGGGGGCGGGACTCCACAAGCGGGGCTACCGGGCGGTGGGGGTGGCCGCCCCCCTGCGGGAGACACTGGCCGCCGCCATGGTGCTGCTCTCCCGCTACCGGGGCAGGGACCCCTTCTGCGACCCCTTCTGCGGCTCGGGCACCATCCCCATCGAGGCCGCCCTCATCGCCAAGAATCGGGCCCCCGGCCTGAACCGGGCCTTCTCCGCCCAGAAGTGGAGGTGGCTGGACAGCGGGCTGTGGCTCCAGGCCGCCGACGAGGCCATGGACAAGGAGTACCACGGGGACTACGACATCTGGGGCGGGGACGTGGACCCCAAGGCGGTGGCCATCGCACGGGACAACGCGGTGAAGGCCGATGTGGAGGACGTGGTGCGCTTTGAGGTGGCCGACGCGGCAAACTTCCACCGGGACGCCCCCGCCGGCCGGGTGGTGACCAATCCCCCCTACGGCGAGCGTATTCTGGAGAAGCGGGAGGCGGAGGAGCTGTACCGGGCCTTCGGCAGGGCGGTGCGCACCCTGCCCGAGGGGTGGAAGGTGAGCGTACTCTCCTCCCACACCGAATTTGAGCGCACCTTCGGCCGGACGGCGGACAAAAAGCGGAAGCTCTACAACGGGATGCTCAAGTGCGATCTGTTCCAGTATGGGATTGACAGACGGAGGTAGGATATGAAAACGAAGCGGATGCCGGGACTGCCCTGTTTGCTGCTGGCGCTCTGCCTGCTGCTGGGGGGACAGGCCCTGGCCGCCCCGGAGGGGGCCACGGTGTGGGGATACAGCGAGGGGTTGGCCCAGTGCGAGCTGGACGGCAAGTGGGGCTTTGTGGACGCACAGAAGAAGGTGGTCATCCCCCTGCAATACGATAGCGTGGTGTCCTTCTCCCTGGGGGTGGCCGCCGTCAATCTGGACGGCAAGCTGGGGGTGATCCGGCAGGACGGCACCTACCTGATTCAGCCCGAGTACGGCACCCTGCTGCCCCTGGACTGCGGACTCTATGTGGTGCAGAAGGGCACCCGCTGGGGCGTGGCCAGTATCCTGCCCTTCTCCGACGGCCAGGGGGGCACCACCAACCTGCTCTACGACCTGATCTACGACAGCGCCACCATCTCCCAGCAGGGGGGCACCCGGGTGCTTACCCTGACCAAGGACGGGGCGGTCACCAAGATCCCTGTGTTTGACCTGCCCAGAATCCTGGTGGAGAAGGGGGTGCCCTCCGCCCGGTTTTCCCTGACCCGGGGCAAGCTGCCCCAGTTCAGCGACGTATCCCCCAGGGACTGGTTTGCGGTGTGGGTGGATATCGCCTACAATGTGGGGCTGACCTCCGGCGTGGGCGGCAACCGGTACGCGCCCGATCAGACCCTGACGGTGGCCGAGGTGCTCAAGCTGGCTGCCACCATGGAGAGCCGCTACAAAAACGACAGCTTCCACACCAGTAGCTCCACCGGGCCCTACTGGTACTCCGGCGCGGTGAACTACTGCCTGGCCAGCGGTATCATTCAGAGCGATACCTTTACCCAGCAGGACTACCTGCGTCCCGCCACCCGGCGGGAGATTGCCCAGATCTTCGCGGCCACCAGCCAGGCCAGAACGATGCCCAATATCAACGATCTGGCCCGGGTCAAGGCCACGGTACCCGACGTGAAGCCGGGCAGCTCCGGCGCGGAGGCCATTTACAGCCTGTATGCCAAGGGCATCCTGACCGGCGTGGACAGCAAACTGACCTTCCGTGCCCAGGGCACCGTAACCCGGGCGGAGGCGGCAGCCATCGTGTCCCGCATGGCCCGGGCGGAGCAGCGTCTGACCCTCTGGGGCAGCTACAACGCCAAGCTTCTGGTGAGCTGACAGAGAGAAATGTGCAGAGAGGAGGGTGCCTGTGCGGCACCTGTTCGTAATGAATCCCCATGCGGGGAAGTTTGACCGCAGTCAGGAGATGCTGGAGAAGGTGCGCCACATCATGGCGGGCCGCCGGGAGGCGTGGTCGGCGGTGCGGACCCAGGGCCCCGGCCACGCCATCCGGCTGGTGGAGGAGGCCGCCCGGCAGGGCGACCCGGTGCGGGTGTACGCCTGCGGCGGGGACGGAACCTTGAATGAGGTGGTGAACGGCGCGGCTGGATGGGATCAGGTGGCGGTAACCCACTGCCCCATGGGCTCGGGCAACGATTTTTTGCGGATCTTCGGCCAGGACGCCGGCCGGTTCTGGCAGCTGGACCAACTGCTGGACGGCCCCCAGACCGCCATGGATCTGATCGAGTGTAACGGGCGGTGTGCCCTCAACGTGTGTTCGGTGGGCTTTGACGCCCGCATCGGTTTCGGAGCCGCCGACTTCAAAAAGCTGCCCCTGGTCAGCGGTACGGCGGCCTATCAGCTCTCCGCCCTGCGCACCATCATCCGGGGTATTCACCTGCCCTATCAGGTGACGATTGACGGCGAGGCCATGCCGGGGGACCGGTTTACCCTGCTGTGCGCCTGCAATGGCCGGTACTACGGCGGCGGCTTCAACCCCAGCCCGGACGCCATGCCCGATGACGGGGTGCTGGACTTTATCGTGATCCCGGCGGTATCCCGGTTTACCGTGCTGGCCCTCATCAAAAAGTTTGCCAGAGGAGAGATCGGCCAGATCCCTCAGGTGACGCTGCGCCGGGGCCGGACCATGCAGGTGGTGTGCGACCGGGTTACCGCGGTGAATGTGGACGGCGAGCGGGTGGAGGGGAAGAACCTCTCCATCGGACTGTCGGACAAAAAGGTGCAGTTTTTCTATCCTGCCGGGGCCTGCTGGAAAAGGCGGCAGTACAGCCTTGCGGGGGCGGAGCGGACATGAGGGGACGGGTGATGAAGGAAGCGAAGCCCTGCATTTAGCACTCCTACTGTGACTTTGTGAACAAAACTTGAATTTTTTTAAAATCGACCCCCTTTTTTCAAAAAAGGGGGTTGATTTTTTGCGCAGAGAGAGGTATTATCTTACTTGCGGTTAGCACTCAGATAAAATGAGTGCTAACACATTGGATTGGTTAATAAGAAAATGAATCATATAAGGAGGAACCCATTATGAAACTCAAGCCTCTCGCCGACCGTGTGGTCATCAAGCTGGTCGAGGCGGAAGAAAAGACCAAGAGCGGTATTATTCTGACCGGCTCCGCCAAGGAGAAGCCCGAGGTGGCTCAGGTCATCGAGGTGGGCCCCGGCGGCCTGGTGGACGGCAAGGAAGTCACCATGACCGTGAAGGTGGGCGACAAGGTCATCACCAGCAAGTATGCCGGCACCGAGGTCAAGGTGGACGGCGAGGAGTACACCATCGTCCGTCAGAGCGACATCCTGGCGATTGTCGAGTAAGCCCCATCAGAGCGGCAAGGTAAGCCGGACACCTTGGGGCCCCGCTTGCAGGCGGCGCGGCGCGGTAAGCGCCGGAGACCCACGGAATTTACTTCCGGGGGCCGCAGATGAAATCCTGAGGGGTCCCCGCAAAACGAAGTTTTATGGGGCGGACGGCGAGGAGTACACCATCGTCCGTCAGAGCGACATTCTGGCTATCGTCGAGTAATTGCGGCGTAGGGGCGCGCATTGCGTGCCCGTCTCTGGAAAATCGGATTTTTCCGGGCGGTTTCCGCCCGACTCAAATTGGAGGTAATTCATTATGGCTAAGATCATTTGCTACGGTGAGGAAGCCCGTCACGCGCTGGAGCGGGGCGTGAATCAGCTGGCCGATACCGTGAAGATCACCATGGGCCCCAAGGGCCGCAACGTGGTGCTGGATAAGAAGTTCGGCGCTCCCCTCATCACCAACGACGGCGTGACCATCGCCAAGGAGATTGAGCTGGACGATCCCTTTGAGAACATGGGCGCCCAGCTGGTGAAGGAAGTCTCCACCAAGACCAACGACGTGGCCGGCGACGGCACCACCACCGCCACCCTGCTGGCTCAGGCCATCATCCGCGAGGGTCTGAAGAACCTGGCCGCCGGCGCCAACCCCATGGTCATGAAGAAGGGCATCGCCAAGGCTACCGCCACCGCCGTGGAGGCCATCAAGGCCAACTCCAAGAAGGTCAACGGCTCCGACGACATCGCCCGTGTCGGCACCGTGTCCTCCGGCGACGAGACCGTGGGCAAGCTGATTGCCGAGGCCATGGAGAAGGTCTCCAACGACGGCGTCATTACCGTGGAGGAGTCCAAGACCGCCGAGACCTACAGCGAGGTCGTGGAAGGAATGCAGTTTGACCGGGGCTATATCACCCCCTATATGGTCACCGATACCGAGAAGATGGAGGCCGTGCTGGACGACGCCCTCATCCTTATCACCGATAAGAAGATCTCCAACATTCAGGAGCTGCTGCCCATCCTGGAGCAGGTGGTGCAGTCCGGCAAGAAGCTGCTGGTCATTGCCGAGGACGTGGAGGGCGAGGCTCTGTCCACCCTGATCGTCAACAAGCTGCGCGGCACCCTGAATGTGGTGTGCGTCAAGGCCCCCGGCTTCGGCGACCGCCGCAAGGAGATGCTGGAGGATATCGCCGTTCTGACCGGCGGCACCGTCATCACCGCCGACATGGGCTATGAGCTGAAGGAAGCCACCATGGATATGCTGGGCAAGGCCCGCCAGGTGAAGGTCTCCAAGGAGAACACCATCATCGTGGACGGCGCCGGCAGCTCCGAGGCCATCAAGAACCGCACCAACCAGATCCGCAGCCAGATCGAGACCACCACTTCCGATTACGACCGGGAGAAGCTCCAGGAGCGCCTGGCCAAGATGGCTGGCGGCGTGGCCATCATCCGGGTGGGCGCTGCCACCGAGGTGGAGATGAAGGAGAAGAAGCTGCGCATCGAGGATGCCCTGAACGCCACCCGGGCCGCTGTTGAGGAAGGCATCGTGGCCGGCGGCGGCACCGCCTATGTGAACGCTGTTCCCGCCGTGGAGAAGCTGCTGGGCGAGACCGAGGGCGACGAGAAGACCGGCGTGCGCATCATCGCCAAGGCCCTGACCGAGCCCATGCGTCAGATCGCCACCAACGCCGGCATTGACGGCTCCGTGGTGCTGGAGAACGTGAAGAAGGCCGACAAGATGGGCTATGGCTTCGACGCCTACAACGAGACCTATGTGGACATGATCTCCGCCGGTATCGTTGATCCCACCAAGGTGACCCGCTCCGCTCTGGAGAACGCCGCCTCCATCGCCGCCACCCTGCTGACCACCGAGTCCCTGGTGGCCGACAAGAAGGAGCCCGCTCCCGCGGCTCCCGCTGCCCCCGACATGGGCGGTATGTATTAATCAAACGCCAGACTTTGGGCCCCCGGAACGCAGTTCCGGGGGCCTTTTTTGCTGTGTTTCCCTTCATTTTGGAGGAAAACGGAAATGGATGGGTATTTCTGAAAAAATTTTTTCCCACCCCTTGCATTTTGCCGGAGAATATGATAGCTTGAAGGTAATAGAAAATACTTTTATAAAAGAAGGGGTGGCGTATGCAAAAAGCGCTGACATCTGCGGCCCTGAAACAGACCAACCGGCGGAGGATCTACCAGTATGTATATCAGAGTTCCGAGCCGGTGACCAAGCAGGAGATTGCCGGTGCGCTGGGATTGAGCCTGCCCACCGTGTCTGGTAACTTAAATGAATTTCTGGAGGAGGGGCTGCTGTCCTATTCGGGTACCCAGGCCTCCACAGGGGGGCGGAAGCCCCGGACCATCTCGCTGGTGGCCGACGCCCGTTACTCCGTGGGAATCTCCATCATGGACGATGCGGTGCGGATGGTGGCCATTGACCTCCGGGCGCAGGAACTGGGATACCGGAAATATCCCAAGCACTTCTGCCATAAGCCGGACTATTACCAGCAGATTGCCGAACTGCTGGAGGAGTTTTTGGACAGCCTGAGTCTGGACCGGAGCAGACTGCTGGGTGTGGGGATCACCGTGCCCGGTATTGTGGACGCCGAGCGGACGCTGCTGGTGTTCGCCCCCACCCTGGAGCTGAGAAACGTGCCCATGTGCCAGCTGACAGACGCCTTTCCCTACCCGGTTCGGATGGAAAATGACGCCAACGCCAGCGGCTATGCCGAGAGCTGGACCAGAAAGGAGACCCGCAATCTGATCTATCTCTCTCTGGAGCGTGGCGTAGGCGGCGCGATTCTGATGGGGAACAGGCCCTATACCGGAGACAACGGCCGCAGCGGTGAATTCGGCCATATCTGTATCGTGCCGGACGGACGGCCCTGCCGGTGCGGCAAGCGGGGGTGTCTGGAGGCCTATTGCTCCACCTCCCGCCTCAGCGACGATCTGGGTATCACACTGGAGGAGTTCTTTTCCATGCTGAAGTGCGGCAACCAGCAGATCGCCCTGACCTGGGAACAATATCGCCACCACCTGACAGACGGGCTGGCCATCATCCGCATGAGCCTGGACTGTGACATTGTGCTGGGCGGTATGCTGGCGGCTTATCTGGAGGATCAGCTGGAACTCATCCGGCAGGAGGTGTGTCAGAAAACGCCCTTTGACGAGGACGGAAGTTTTTTGAGCCTGGACTGCTTCAAGTCCCACAGCGCCTGTGTGGGCGTGGCTCTGTACGACATCAATCACTTTCTGGACTCCTTCTAAACTTGAATCAAAGAGCAGGGACGGCCCGGCGGCAAATCCGCCGGGCCGCCTTCTTTTGTTAAACTGCACGTGGCGCTTTGCACAATCTTTTTGAAAACTAGGAGAAATGTCAAAAAAGGGATTGACTTTTTCATGTGGAACGTGTAATCTAATGACAAGAACTTTAGTAAATCTATTTTATAAAACAGATTTATGATAGCGTAACAGTGATAAGGAAAAGGAGGAACCAGCGATGGGCAAACGACCAGTTACTTTGTGTACCTGCCAGTGGGCGGATCTGCCCCTGGACGAACTGTGCGCTCTGGCGGAAAAGATGGGCTATGACGGCCTGGAGATCGCCTGCTGGGGCAGCAACCTGGATCTGGACCGGGCGCTGGAGGATGACGGTTACATCCCCTGGGTGCAGGAGACCCTGAAGAAGCACAACCTGATCTGCAAGGCCCTGGCCACCCACATCATCGGCCAGTGCGTGGGCGACGCCCCCGATCCCCGGCTGAACAACTTCGCTCCCGCCGCTCTGGCCGACCAGCCCGACGCCATCCGGCAGTGGGGCATTGACACCATGAAGAAGGCCGCCGTCGTGGCCAACAAGATGGGCATCAAGGTCATCACCGGCTTTACCGGCTCCCCCATCTGGCGCTACCTCTACTCCTTCCCCCAGACCACGGAGGAGATGATCGAGGACGGCTACAACAAGATTGTGGAGCTGTGGACTCCCATCCTCAACGAGTTCAAGAAAAACGACGTAAAGTTTGCCCTGGAGGTCCACCCCGGCGAGATCGCCTTCGACTACTACTCTACCAAGCGCCTGCTGGAGAAATTTTCCGACCGGCTGGAGTTCGGCATCAACTTTGATCCCAGCCACCTGATCTGGCAGGGCATCAAGCCCCACCTGTTCCTGTCCGACTTCCGCGAGCGCATCTACCATGTACATATGAAGGACGCCGCCGTCACCCTGGACGGCCGCAGCGGCCTGCTGGGCTCCCACATCGACTTCGGAGACCTGCGCCGGGGCTGGAACTTCCGCTCCCTGGGTCACGGCGACGTGAACTTCGAGGAAATCATTCGGGTGCTCAACGACATGGGCTACGACGGCCCCCTGTCGGTGGAGTGGGAGGACAGCGGCATGGACCGTATCGACGGTGCCACCGAGGCCGCCGCCTTTGTCCGCAAGGTGGACTTTAAAAAGTCCGACATCAAGTTTGACGACGCCATCTCCAATGGTTGAGGAAAGGCAGGGCTGAGACATGGCAAAAGAACTGAAGTACGGCATGGTGGGCGGCAGCATCTATGCCTTCATCGGCGAGGTGCATCGCAAGGCCATCGCCTTTGATCCCCGGGCGGAGCTGGTGTGCGGCTGCTTCTCCAACGTCCCGTCGGAGAACGAGGACACCGCCAAGGCCTACGGCGTTGCTCCCGAGCGGATGTACGCCGACTATAAGGAAATGGCCAAGGCGGAGGGGGCCCGGGCGGACGGGATTGACTTCGTCTCCATCTGCACCCCCAACTTCCTCCACTACGAGATTGCCAAGGAGTTCCTGCTGGCCGGCATCAATGTGGTATGCGAGAAGCCCCTGTGCTTCGAGGTGGCCCAGGCTCAGGAACTGGAGGCCCTGGCCAAGGAGAAGAATCTGCTCTTCGCCGTGACCTATACCTATCCCGGCTACACCATGAGCCGGGTCATGCGGGACATGATCTCCGCCGGCAAGATCGGCAAGATCGCCGCCGTCAACGCCGAGTATGTACAGGACTGGCTCATCAATGAGCTGGAGCCCCAGGAGGGGGCCAAGGAGAACCTGTCCGTCTGGCGGAAGGACCCCAAATTCTCCGGCGTGTCCAACTGCGTGGGGGACATCGGCACCCACATCGAGGCCTACGTCCGCTACGTCACCGGACTGAAGATCAAGCGCCTGGCGGCTACCACCAACAAGTACGGCCACGCCCTGGATCTGAACGCCAACATTCTGGTGGAGTATGACAACGGCGTCAACGGCGCCTACTGGTGCTCCCAGATTGCCGCCGGCCACTATAACGGCCTGGTGGTCCGGGTGTTCGGCGACCGGGGCGCCCTGGAGTGGCGGCAGGAGCAGCCCGACTATCTGTACTACACCCCCAAGGGGGAGGCCATGCAGGTGCTCATTCGGGCGGGCAACGGCATCGACCAGCCCGCCGGCGGCTACAGCCGCCTGCCGGTAGGTCACCCCGAGGGCCTGTATGTGGCCTTTGCCAACATCTATCGGGACTACATCACAGCCCTCATCGAGAAAAAGGCGGGCCGGCCTTACTCCACCGACTCCATTACCATGGTGGACGCCGGCGTGGACGGGGTGAAGTTTGTCCACGCGGTGGTGGAGAGCGCCGGGAAGGACGCCGCCTGGGTGGAGCTGTAACAAGGGATTTTTTGCGGTGGAGACCGCGGAAAATAAATTGACAAGGAGGACAATGAACATGAAAAAGTATCTTGCGCTCATTCTTGCCATCGTCATGTCCCT
>CALWXZ010000046.1 GCA_944385625.1 uncultured Flavonifractor sp.
TCCGGCTGGGCCTTCGGCATCGGCCTGGAGCGCACCGCCATGCGCCGGTTCAAGATCGCCGACCTGCGGCTCATTTTCGAGAACGACGTGCGGTTCCTGGAGCAGTTCTGAGGCTGCGCCTCAGAACCGTAGGGGCCGATGTCCTCATCGGCCCGACGGTGTTCATCCGCCATATCCAGCGGGCCGCTGGGGACAGCGGCCCCTACAAAACCTGATGTAAGGGAGTTTTCATATATGAACTTATCTCGCAAATGGCTCCAGGAGTTCGTCTCTGTGGACGCCAATGACAAAGAATTTGCCGAGGCCATGACCCTGTCCGGCTCCAAGGTGGAGCTCACCCACGACCTGGGGGAGGAGATCTCCAACGTCGTGGTGGGCCAGATCGTCTCCATGGTCCGCCACCCCAATTCCGACCACATGTGGATCTGCCAGCTGGACGTGGGCCAGGCTGAGCCCGTCCAGATCGTCACCGGCGCCTGGAACATCCACGAGGGGGATCTGGTCCCCGTGGCCCTGCACAAGTCCACCCTCCCCGGCGGCAAGAAGATCGAGAAGGGCAAGCTCCGGGGCGAGGTATCCAACGGCATGCTGTGTTCGCTCAGCGAGCTGAATCTGGACGAGCGGGACTTCCCCTATGCGGTCATCACCCCCGCCGCCCTGCTGAACGACTATAAGCCTCTGGACCCCAATAAGCCCTCCATCCCCGCCGACATCAAGGCCGGGGACAAGGTATTCGGTCCCGTGGTGTGCGCCCAGGTAACCGAGTGCGGGACTGCGGGCTGCGGCCGTTATCAGGTGACCTTGGATCTGGGCGTCTCCACCACTCAGGTGGAGTGCGGCTGCTCCAATATCCACACCGGGGATCTGGTGGCTTACAACACCAAGTCCAATACCATCTGCACCCTGGAGGACCTCCACGCCCAGCAGGCTGAGTTCCCCCACTGCATCCCTGACGGCATCTTCGTCCTCCGGGAGGAGGGCGTGAAGCCCGGCGATGACATCAAGGGCGTCATCGGCGCCGACGACCACGTGGTGGAGTTTGAGATCACCCCCAACCGCCCCGACTGTCTCAGCGTCATCGGACTGGCCCGGGAGGCGGCGGCCACTTACAACGTCCCTCTCACCCTCCACGAGCCCGAAGTGAAGGGCGGCGGTGAGGGCAGCCTGGTTGAGCTGCTGGACGTGGAGACCCCCGCCAGCGACCTGTGCCCCCGGTACACCGCCCGGATGGTGCGCAACGTGAAGATCGGCCCCTCCCCCAAGTGGATGCGGGAGCGGCTGCGCGCCATGGGGGTGCGGCCCATCAACAACATCGTGGACATCACCAACTACGTCATGCTGGAGTACGGCCAGCCCATGCACGCCTTTGACTACCGCTATGTGAAGGGCGGCAAGATCATCGTCCGCCGGGCGGAAGAGGGGGAGAAGCTCACCACCCTGGACGGCAAGGAGCACGTCCTCAACGCCAACCACCTGGTCATCGCCGACCAGCATCGGGCCGTGGGTCTGGCCGGCATCATGGGCGGCGAGAATAGCGAGATTGTGGACGACACCGTGGACGTGGTCTTTGAGTCCGCCTGCTTTGACGGCACCTGCATCCGCAAGGGCGCGCTGGCCCTGGGTATGCGTACCGAGGCCTCCGCCAAGTTTGAGAAAGGCCTGGACCCCCTGAACACCCTGCCCGCCGTCAACCGGGCCTGCGAGCTGGTGGAGCTGCTGGGGGCCGGTGAGGTGCTGGACGGCACCATCGACATCCTCAACTATGTGCCCCAGCCCCGGGTACTCACGCTGGAGCCGGAGAAGATCAACGGTCTGCTGGGCACCGACATTGCCCAGCCCGAGATGGTGGCTATCCTTAAAAAGCTGGACTTCCAGGTGGAGGGCGACCAGGTGACAGTCCCCTCCTGGCGAGGCGACGTGGCCCGCATGGCCGATCTGGCCGAGGAGGTGGCCCGGTTCCACGGCTACAACAATATCCCCACCACCCTGATGCGGGGTCAAACCACCCTGGGCGGCTACTCCGAGGAGGAGACGCTGGAGCGCCATCTGGGTTCCATCTGCCGCTGCATGGGCTTTGACGAGATCATCACCTATTCCTTCATCTCCCCCACCTGCTACGACAAGATCCGCTGGGCGGAAAATGATCCCCGGCGGGAGAGCTTCAAGATTCTGAATCCCCTGGGCGAGGATACCTCCATCATGCGCACCACCGTGCTGCCCTCCATGCTGGAGATCCTGACCCGCAACTACAACTACCGCAACCAGAATGTGCGTCTCTATGAGGTGGGCCGGGTCTACCTGCCTGGCGGGGAGGACGGTCTGGCCCTGGAGAACAAGGTGCTGTCCATGGGCGCCTATGGCCAGGACGTGGACTTCTACACCCTGAAGGGGGCCGTGGAGGCCATTCTGAAGGGCATCCGGGCCGCCGACGTCCGCTTTGAGGTACCCAGCGTCCTCAATCCTTCCTACCACCCCGGCCGGGTGGCCGACGTGTACGCCGGAGACCGGCGCATCGGTGTATTGGGCCAGATCCACCCCCTGGTGGCCCAGAACTACGGCGTGGACGCCCAGTTCTACTGCGCCGAGCTGGACTTCACCCAGCTGATGAGCTCCAAGGGCGCTGATCCCGAGTATGTCCCCCTGCCCAAGTTCCCTGCCGTCACCCGGGACATCGCCGTGGTGTGCGACGAGGCGGTCACCGTGGGCGCTCTGGAGGCGTGCATCCGCAAGGGCGCCAAGGGCCTGCTGAAGGAGTGCAAGCTCTTTGACATCTACCGGGGCAAGGGCGTGGAGGAAGGCAAGAAGAGCGTTGCCTTCAACCTGCTTCTCCGGGCTGACGACCGCTCCCTCACCAGTGAGGAGGCCGACGAGGACGTAAAGAGCATCCTGGCCGCTCTGGAGACGGATCTGGGCGCCGTCCTGCGCTAAACCCATAAACATCGAACAGGCCCCCCGGCACAGCCGGGGGGCCTGAGACTGTCAATTGAGGTCCACCGTATTTTCTCCCAGAGACAGCACAACCCCCCGGCCATCCATCGTGACCGGGGGGCTACTTTTCGATCTGGGGTTCTAGCACTTGGTTTACCTCTACTTTCTACAGATTTGCTTCGCATTGGGAAGGAGCCGGTTTTAAAGTTTCGCCTGGAGCACTGTCTCTTACAACATACTACCCTGATTCCCGTCTTCAGCGAATCTCGCATCTGAGGTCTTGGGTCTCCTCACTTCAATGAGTTTGTTGGGAACACGTGTTGCCTAAAACGAACCGTTCCTTATCCTTTGCGTTAAAGCCTTTGTTTTGGACTTATCTAGCCCATCGGGTTCACCTCTTTCTTTCTGGCTTTAGTATACTATTGGGTCCGCTATTTGTCAAGTGTTTTTTGTCTGTTTTCTACTACTTTTTCTTTTTTCACTTCCCAGTCTTATGGCAGATTACCCATAACCCAGGAACACCAGCACAACGCCATAGAGCACCGATGCGCTGATGCCGTACACCAGCACCGGCCCGGCAATGATAAACATCCGGGCCCCCACCCCCAGTACCAGCCCTTCGCTTTTAAACTCCAGCGCCGGGGAGGCCACCGCGTTGGCAAAGCCGGTGATGGGCACCAGAGTCCCCGCTCCGGCGTGCTGGGCCAGCTTGTCAAACCACCCCAACGCGGTCAAAAAGGCCGACAGGAAAATCAAGGTGACCGAAACGGCGGTGCCCGCGTCGGTCTGGCTCATGCCCCAGCTGCGGTAAAGATCCCCCAGGCCCTGGCCCAGGGTGCAGATCAGCCCCCCCACCAGAAAGGCCCAGGTCAGATCCTTCCACAGGGGGGAAGGCTTGGCCATCCCCGCCACATAGCGGCCATATTCCTCGTTGGTCATGTCCATGATATACCCCTCCTTTCCCTCCAGTTTGTCCACCTATGCGGGAATTATGTGCCGGCACTGATTTTTTACTTGACTTTCCACCAGGTGCAAGGTATACCTTTTTAACATCGGAGGTGAGCGGCGTGAAGATTAACGAGGTGGAGCAGCTGGTGGGCGTCACCAAACGCAACATCCGTTTCTACGAAAAGGAGGGCCTGCTGACCCCCGGCCGCAATGCGGACAACGGCTACCGGGATTATACCGACGCCGATGTGGACGCGCTGCGCAAGATCAAGCTGCTGCGAAAGCTGGATGTACCTATGGAGGAAATCCGAAGGATGCAGCAGGGCGTCCTGACCCTGGACGACGGCCTGCGGCGGCACATCATCCAGTTGGAGCGGGAACAGGCCAATCTGGCCACCATCCGGACCCTTTGTCAGACCCTGGCCGATACCGGCCAGCAGCTGGCGGGGCTGGACGCGGACCGGTGGCTGGCTGAGATGGCCCGGATGGAAGGCGAGGGGACCCGATTTGTGAATATCCGAAAAAAAGACACCGTCACCCGCTATGCCGGCCCGGTCATTGCCGCGCTGGTGTTTATCGCTCTGATGGCGGGCCTGATCGTCCTGATGGCGTGGGGCCTTACGGTGGACCCGGAGGACGCGCCCCCGCTGGGGCTGCTGATCTTTCTCATTGCCATTCCCGGCGTGCTCATCATCGGCGTGCTGCTGGCCCTCTGGCAGCGCATCAGACAAATTCAAGGAGGAGAAGAAGATGCTGCTTCTAAATATTGAATACATTCCCGGCAAAGAGATCGAGGCCCTGGGCCTGGCCAAGGGCAGCGTGGTCCAGTCTAAAAACTTCGGCAAGGACTTTATGGCGGGCATGAAGACCCTGGTGGGCGGCGAGATCGCAAGCTACACCAAGATGCTGACCGAGGCCCGCCAGATCGCCACCAAGCGCATGGTGGACGACGCCCAGGCCATGGGGGCAGACGCTGTGGTGGGGGTGCGCTATACTTCCGCTTCCATCATGCAGGGGGCGGCGGAGATCACCGCCTACGGCACCGCCGTCAAGATTGTGGAGGGGTAATCCATGCTGAATATTGAACATTTTTCCAAGACCTATCCCGGCGGCAAGCGAGCGGTGGACGATCTGAGTCTCCACGTCGCGCCGGGTGAAATCTTCGGCTTTATCGGCCACAACGGAGCCGGTAAGACCACCACCCTGCGGGCGGTGTCCGGCGTGATGGACTTTTCCCAGGGCACCATCACCATCGACGGACACGACGTCCGCACCGACGCCCTGGCCGCCAAGAAGGTCACCGCGTTTCTGCCCGACAACCCCGACCTCTACGAGTTTCTCACGGGCATCCAGTTTCTCAACTTTATCGCCGACCTCTATGAGATTTCAGGCGATACCCGCCAGAATCTTATCGCCAAATATGCCGGCGCCTTCCAGCTCACCGGCAATCTGGGCAGCTCCATTGGCAGCTACTCCCACGGCATGAAGCAGAAGCTGGCCCTGATCTCCGCCCTCATCCGCCAGCCCAAGCTGCTCATTCTGGACGAACCCTTTGTAGGACTGGACCCGTCGGCGGCCCACCTGCTCAAGCAGTTCTGGGCGGAGCTGTGCGCCGCCGGCAGCGCGGTATTTTTCTCCACCCATGTGCTGGAGGTGGCGGAGAAGCTGTGCCACCGGGTGGCCATTATCAAACAGGGCAAGCTGATCCGGATGGGGGTCACCGCCGAGCTGGTGGGCGACTCCACCCTGGAGGATGTGTTCCTGGAGCTGGAGGGGGAGGGCCATGGCTAACTTTTTCGCTCTGGTAAAGCTGAACTTTCTGGCCGCCCTGTCCTCCATGCGGATGGGGAGCAAGAAGCGTTCGGTGTCCGGCATGGGTACGCTGGTCCTGCTGGCGGGCGTATCGCTCTATATCTCGGGCGTGTACAGCTCCCTGTTTGCCGAACCTCTGGCCCAGGCGGGAGCGCTGTCCCTGCTGCTGGTCTTTATGTCCCTGGGGGCGGTACTTATCGGGTTTCTCTTCTCCCTGTTCGCCGCCCAGGGGATGGTGTTCGGCACCAGGGACAACGACCTGATGCTCTCCCTGCCCATCTCCCCCTTCTCTCTGATGCTCTCCCGCACCCTGGCCCTCTATCTGGAGAATCTTGTATCCACCGTCTTCGTGTTGCTGCCCGCCGGCGTCATCTATCTGTGGTACGGTGGGGACGGCGGAATTCTGGTTCTGCCCATACTGCTGGTGTGTACCCTGTTTCTCACGCTGATCCCCACCCTGCTCTCCCTGGTGGTGGGATTCCTGCTGGCCCTTTTCTCCAGCCGCGCCACCCACAAGGCCCTGATGGGCAACCTGATGAACCTGGTCTTTCTGGTGCTGCTCCTGCTGGGCTCCTTCCGGCTCAACAGCATCGCCGCGGGTCTGGGGGCCGCCGCCGGCGGCATCCGCGCCGCCTTTCAGGGCTGGGGCCTGCCCTTCCTGCTGGTGGAGGGGGCGGTCTGCCGGGGCAGCCTTTTGGACCTTCTGGCCCTGTGTGTGCTGTGCCTGCTGCCCTTTCTGGCGGTGGTTTGGCTCTTTGCCCGGCGGTATAAGGCCATCGTCACCGGTCTCACCGCCCGCTCGGCCCGCTCGGATTACAAGCTGGGCCGCCTGTCCTCCGCCGGGCAGCGCCGGGCCCTGCTGAACAAGGAGGCCCGCCGCTGGTTCGGCACCCCCGCATACCTGTTCAATACCTGCGTGGGACTCATCCTGCTGCCGGGCGCAGGGGTGGCCTCCCTCATCTACCGCTCCTCCATTCAGGAGTTTCTGATCCTGGCCGAGGGCATACCGCTGGCGCCGCTGCTGGTGGTGGGGGCCTGCTTCTGTCTGTCCACCGTGGCCATCACCGGCTCGTCCATCAGTCTGGAGGGGAAATACCTGTGGCTGCTGAAAAGCGCGCCGGTCTCCCCCACCCAGCTCTTCGGGATCAAGGCGGCCTTTCAGCTGCTGGTCTGCCTGCCGTCGCTGCTCATCGGCACGGTGCTGCTGTCCATCGGCTTTTTCCTCTCCCTGCCCGAGGCCATTCTCCTGCTGGTGAACAATTTCCTCTTTGCTCTGACCTGCGCCCCCTTTGGGCTGTGGCTCAACCTCCATTTTCCCAAGCTGGACGCGGTCAACGACACCGTGGTGGTCAAGCGCTCCCTCTCCGCCATGCTCTCCTCCCTCCTGCCCATGCCTCTGCTGGTGGTCTTTTTCCTGCTGTGGTTCTTCTTTATGATCCAGCTGAGCAGCCTGGTCCTGTTGGCCATATACGCCGTGATCCTGGCCGTGGCGGCCGCTCTCTCCTGTCTGGCGCTCCTGCGTCAGGGGCCTGAACTCTTTCGCCGGCTGGGGGAAAAATGACAAATTGCTACAAAACGGGGACGGGCCTTGCGCCCGCCCCCGCTTTGCACTAAAATAGGGTTACATAACATCATTGGAGGTGTGCCATGAAGCATTTCGCCCGCCTGCCGGCCGCCGGGTTGGCCGTGGCCCTTTTCCTTACAACAGCTGCCCAGGCCCTTACCCCAACCCAGGCCCTGGAGCTGCTGGATCAATATTACCTGGACCC
The DNA here is from genome assembly GCA_944385625.1 of uncultured Flavonifractor sp. Classification (GTDB taxonomy): domain Bacteria; phylum Bacillota; class Clostridia; order Oscillospirales; family Oscillospiraceae; genus Flavonifractor. The sequence goes on from CALWXZ010000046.1 coordinate 7,458, forward strand.
CCTGCCCGAGGCGGCCTTCCATCAGACCGACGTGGCGGGGATCATCCGCACGCTGAACGATCCCTATACCCAATACTTTACCTCCGAGGAATATAACGCCTTCCTCTCCTCGCTGACGGATACGGAACAGGTGGGCGCCGGCATCTCCATCCAGCTGACCGACGGGGGGCTGCTGGTGCTTCAGGTGCTTCCCGGCTCCGCCGCCGAGGCTGGCGGGCTGGAGGCCGGCGACATTATCACCGCAATTGACGGCCGGTCCCTGGAGGGGCTCGACCTGAACCAGGCCGCCTCCCTTCTGACCGGCCAGGCTGGCACCAGCTTTCAGGTCACCTACCTGCGGGACGGCGAGTCCCACACCGTAACCCTGACCCGGCGGGCCTTTGTGGTGCTCACCGCCCACTCCGAGCTGTGGGAGGATCATATCGGCTATCTGTCCTGCTCCGCCTTCGGTCCGGAGACGGCCGGCCATGTGCAGGAGGGTCTGGAAACCTACGCCAGCCAGGCCGACCACTGGATCATGGACCTGCGGGGCAACGGCGGCGGCGAGGTGAACGCCGCGCTCAATACCCTCAGCTATTTCACCGGACCCAGCGACCGGTTTATCTATATGTTATCCAGGGGCGGCACCGTTATCGCCCAGGGCAGTCAAAGCAGCCAACTGACCGACGCGCCTTTGATCGTCCTGACAGACGGCAACTCGGCCAGCGCCTCGGAGCTGTTTGCCTCCGTCATCCGGGACACCGGCTCCGGCCTGCTGGTGGGTGGGCGCACCTACGGCAAGGGTGTGGCCCAGATCATCATAAACGGCGGCACCAACCCCGCCTATTTCCCCGATGGGGACGCGTTGAAGCTGACGGCCTATCGCTTTTTCAGTCCCGCAGGCACCAGCAATGACACCATTGGGGTCATGCCCCACCTGCTGCTGGACCCCTCCCTGTCAGAGGAAGCCGCCGTTCTTCTCTCCAGTCCGGAGCCTCAGGGTGACACCTCCGGCACCCTCCGCATCGACCTCAACGGCGCCTGGTACATCGATCTGGACCAGGCCTGCTCCGACTCCTACCGGGCGGTCTTTACCGCTCTGCTGGAGGCCCTGCCCGACGGGGTCCTGCTCCGTCAGGGCACCGGTACCGGCTGGGCGTCCACAACCGCCGCCAGCGTGGCCGCCTCCTGCGGCCTCAGCGATTATGTCCACCGGGGCTTCTCCGACACCGCCCAGTCCCCCTATGCCGATGAGATCGGCCTGCTGGCCACCTACGGCGTGGTGCTGGGCGGGGGGGACGGCACCTACCACCCCGCGGAATCCCTGACCCGGGGCCAGCTGTGTACCCTGCTGGCCCAGGCCCTCAATTGCAATCTCGCCACCGGAGAGAGCGCTTTTACCGATGTGTCCATGGACGCCTGGTACGGCCCCGCCGTCAATGCTTTGGCAGCCCTTGGTCTGGTGAACGGCGTGGGCGGCGGCCGCTTCGCCCCTGACGATCCGGTCAGCCACGAACAGTTCATCACCATTCTGGCCCGGCTGGGCCTGCGCCTGGACCTGGAGCTGATCCAGACCTGGAAGGACCGGCCTGAGGAGGCCACCGCCGGGTATGACACCTACGCCTCCTGGGCCTGGGAGTCGGTGTGGCTGATGGACCAGGGGAATGAGAGCCTGCTGTGGGCCCCTCCGGCGGAGATTCAGCCCTCCGGCGTCACCACCCGGGAGGAGGCCGCCGCTCTGACCTGCTCCCTGCTGTGCAGGCTCAATCTGCTCCCTGACCTGGTGTAAACCGGGACCAGCCGCAAAGCGGAAAAGGGCCCCTGCCGGCCCCCGGAATCATGTATGAAAAGCCTGCCGCCAAGCTTCGCGGCAGGCTTTTCCGGCTTTCTTCACAGAAAGTTTATCATTTCCGCCCACCTTTCTCCCCGTTTCCGCATAGACTTTTTTCTTCCTCTATGGTAGAATGATGTGAAATTATGGACTTGATCCAAACGGAGGCAACGCACATTGAGGACAGATGTTTTGGGCGTAGGCTTTGACAATCTGACGTTGGATGAGGCGGCCCAGGCGGGCGAGCGCCTGGTGGAGGCCGGGGGCTTCCACTACACCGTGACTCCCAACCCGGAATTTATCCTGGCCACCCGAAAGAACCCCGAATTCAAGCAGGCTCTGCTGGACGCCGACCTGGTGCTGCCCGACGGCATTGGGGTGGTCTATTCCGCCAAGATCCTGGGCCGCCCCCTGAAAACCAGGGTGCCCGGCATCGAATTTGCCCAGCGGCTGCTGGCCTGGATGGCAGAGCACGAAAAGCGGCTCTTCCTGTTGGGGGCCAAGCCGGGCGTGGCCCAGCAGGCCGCCGCCAACCTGAAGCAGACCTACCCCGGGCTCATTGTCTGCGGTACCCACGACGGCTATTTTAAGGAGGACGCTCCGGTGGTGGAAGAGATCCGCTCCGCCGCCGCCGACGTGGTTTTCGTCTGTTTGGGCGCGCCCAAGCAGGAGCTGTGGATGGTCCACAACGGCCCCGCCACCGGCGCCCACCTGATGATCGGCCTGGGCGGCGCGCTGGACGTCTTTGCCGGCGTGGTGGAGCGGGCCCCCGCGGCCTTTCAGAAGCTGGGACTGGAGTGGCTCCACCGGCTCATCAAGGAGCCCCGGCGCATCGGGCGCATGGCCAAACTGCCCCTGGTGCTGTGGTACGCCGTGGGCGCCCGGATTCGGGGGCGTTGATATGGCGGGAAAGCTGCTTGTATTTGAGGGAACCGACGGCTCCGGCAAGTCCACCCAGTTCAAGCTGCTCTGTCAGCGGCTGGAGCGGGAGGGCGTCCCCTTCCGTCGCCTGGTCTTTCCCCAGTATCAGGAGCCCTCTTCCGCCCTGCTGCGGATGTACCTGAACGGAGAGTTCGGCTCCCACCCCTCCGATGTGAACCCCTACGCCGCCTCCACCTTTTATGCGGTGGACCGGTACGCATCCTGGAAAAAGGTGTGGGGGGACTACTACCGCTCCGGCGGCCTGGTGCTGGCCGACCGGTACACCACCTCCAACGCCGTCCATCAGGCCAGCAAGCTGCCGGAGGACCAGTGGGAGGACTTTTTCCGTTGGCTCTTTGACTTTGAGTGTACCAAGCTGGGGCTGCCCTTCCCCGACCAGGTGATCTACCTGGATATGCCCACCCAGCAGGCGGTGGCGCTGCTGCGCAGCCGGGAGGAGGCCACCCATACCAAAGGCGATATTCACGAGGTGGACACCGAATATCTGGCCCTGTGCCGCCGCACCGCCCTGCGGGCGGCGGATTGTCTGGGCTGGAACAGGGTTCCCTGTGTGGACCAGGCTGGCAAGCTGCGCTCCGTCGAGGAGATCCACCATACAATCTGGGCCATGGTTGCCCAAATGATAAAATGAGGTGCTGTTGAATGGTAGCGATTTTACTGGGTAATGGATTTGAAGAGAGCGAGGCCCTGGTCCCCGCCGACCTGCTGCGCCGGGCCGGCGCCCAGGTGACCCTGGTGGGCCTGGATGGCCTTCAGGTCACCGGCAGCCATGGGATTACCGTCACCGCGGACGCCACCCTGGACCAACTGGCGCCCGACCAGCTGCGGATGCTGATGCTCCCCGGCGGGCTGGGCGGAGTGGAGGCCATCCAGGCCAATACCCGGGCCCTGGCCCTGATCCAGCGGTGCAGCGACCACGGCTGCTGGCTGGCCGCCATCTGCGCCGCCCCCACCATCCTGGCCCATCTGGGGATTCTGGATCGCCGCCACGCCGTGTGCTATCCCGGCATGGAGGATCTGATGGGCTCCGCCGTGGTGCAGAAGGGCACTCCCGTGGTGGTGGACGGCCATATCGTCACCGGCGAGGCCGCCGGCTCCGCCTTCCCCTTCGGTCTCAAACTGGTGGAGATCCTGAAGGGACCCGCCGCCGCCGCCCAGGTAAAGGATGCCGTCCACTATCACGGCTGAGAAGGACCGGCTGCGCCGGTGGGCTCTGGGGTGGCTGTCCGGCCTGTCCCCCCAGGCGCGGCGGGAAGGAGACGTGGTCCTGTTCCGCCGCTTTCTGGCTCTGCCCCAGGTGGCAGACGCCCGGACCATTCTGCTCTACCACGGTATGAACACCGAGCCGGATACCGTCCGGCTGCTGCCCCCGCTGTGGGAGAGGGACAAGCGGGTGTGCCTGCCCCGCTGTCTGCCGGGAAACCAAATGGAGGCCCGGCTCGTCCAAAGAAACAGCCGGTTGATCCGCCATCCCTACGGGATGCTGGAACCCGGTCCCGACTGTCCGGCCGTCCCGCCGGAGGGGATCGATCTGGTTCTGGTGCCCGGCCTGGCTTTTGACCGCTCCGGCGGCAGACTGGGCCGTGGGGGCGGCTACTATGACCGATGGCTGGCGGGATTTTCCGGCTTCACCGCCGCCCTCTGCCGGGACGGACTGCTATTGGATTCCATTCCCCGTCTCCCCCACGATGTGGGGGTGGCGCTGGTCGTTACGGAATCCGGCCTGTACGGCCCGTCCGCGCCGGGCAGGGAGAAAAGCGGGGCCTGAGGCCCCGCTTCCCCGCGGTACGTACGGCTTAGCAGCAGCCGTCGTTGCAACCGCAGTTGTTGTTGCAGCCGCAGCTGTTGCCGCAGCTGTTCCCGCCGCCGCAGCAGCAGCACAGCAGGATGATAATCAGGATGATCCACAGGCAGCTGTTGCCGCCAAAACCGTTATTGCCGAAACACATTGTCGTCTCACCTCACTTGCTTGAACTGACCTATTCTATGCAGGGGCGGGGGGGCTGGTTCCGGCAAGCCACTGCTTTTTCATTCGGTTAGGAGTTGAACCTATGTCTCAGGAAGATTATCACAACGAGAGCCGCCGGGGGACCCCTTCCCATCCCAATCACGGCGGGAAGCGCCTGGCCTCGTCCGGCCATTCCTCCGGCCGCCCCTCTTCCACCCCGGAGGGGCAGCCCCGCCCCCGTCCCCGCAGGAAGCGCAAGCGTCTGGGCTCATGGGGCGTTCTCATCTATGTGGTATGCGTACTGGGCGCCTCCGTGCTGCTGGCCGGCGTCAGCTGGATGTGGGCCAACGACATTCTCGCCCTGAACAAGGCCCCCCACAGCGCCGTGGTGGAGATCACGGAAGGGGACACCGTGGATCAGGTGGCCGACAAGCTGAAAGAACAGGGCCTGATTGAATATAAGTTTGTATTCAAGCTCTTCTGCAACTTCACCAACGTCTCGGGCAAGGCCGGAGAGGACGGCGCCAAAATTACGCCGGGCAGCTATGAGCTGAACACCGACATGGATTACCGGGCCCTCATCAGCAGCATGGGTTCCAGTTCCGCCAACCGGCTCACCACCACGGTGACCATCCCGGAGGGCACCACCGAGGCCCAGATCTTCGAGATGCTGGAGAAGGCCGGCGTGGCCACGGTGGCCGATCTGGAGGAGACCGCCGCCAACTATGACTTCAAGTTCTCCTTCCTTCAGGGCGTGCTGCCCCTGGGGGACGCCAAGCGGCTGGAGGGCTACCTCTTCCCCGACACCTATGAATTCTATATGGGTGAGGACCCGGTGAATGTGCTCAACAAGATGATCCTCCGCTTTGACGAGATCTTCACCGACGAGATGCGCCAGACCATGGCGGACAAGGGGATGAGCGTCAACGACGCCGTCATCATCGCCTCCATGATTGAAAAGGAGACCGACGGCACCGATCAGGGCAACATCTCCTCGGTCATCTACAACCGGCTCAACAACCCCACCAGCGAGACGGCCGGCTATTTGAACATCGACGCCACCATTCTGTACGCCACCGGCGGCACCACGGTGGATGTCAACGCCGATACGCCCTATAACACCCACACCCACAAGGGACTGCCCCCCACTGCCATCTGCTGTCCCGGCGTGGACGCCCTGAAGGCGGCGGTAAACCCCGACTCCACCAACTACTATTACTATGCGCTGGGCGATGACGGAGTCCACCACTTCTTCACCAGCTACAGCCAGCACCAGAACTTTATCGCTTCCCAGGAGCTGTACCGGAATGACGAAACAAATTGAATTGCTCTCTCCCGCCGGCGATATGGAGCGGCTGAAGATGTCCCTGGCCTACGGAGCGGACGCGGTCTACCTGGCGGGCAGCGACTTCGGTATGCGGGCCTTTGCCGGCAACTTCACCCCGGAGGAAATGCAGCAGGCGGTGAAGCTGTGCCACAGCAGGGGGGTGTCCATCCACGTCACCTGCAACACCATGCCCCGCAATAACGAGGTGGCCCGGCTGCCGGAGTGGCTGGAATACCTCCAGGACCTGGGGGTGGATGCCGCCATCGTGGCCGACGTTGGGGTGCTCTCCCTGCTGAAAAAGCACGCCCCCAGGGTCAAGGCCCACATCTCCACCCAGGCCAGCATCTCCAACTATCAGGCCGCCCGGGCCTGGTTCGAGCTGGGGGCCAGCCGGGTGATTCTGGCCCGGGAGCTGTCCCTGGACGAGATCCGGGAGATCCGGGCCAAGGCCCCCAGGGAGCTGGAGATCGAGGCCTTTGTCCACGGCGCCATGTGCGTCAGCTACTCCGGCCGGTGCCTGCTCTCCAACTATATGACCGGGCGGGACGCCAACCGGGGAGCCTGCGCCCAGCCCTGCCGCTACAAGTACGCCCTGGTGGAGGAAAAGCGCCCCGGAGAATACTTCCCCATCGGCGAGGATGAGGGGGGCGCCTATATTATGAACTCCAGGGATATGTGCATGATCGACCACATCCCGGAACTGATGGAGGCCGGCCTCAACTCCCTCAAGATCGAGGGCCGGGCCAAGAGCGCCTACTACGCCGCAGTGGTCACCGCCGCCTACCGCCATGCCATTGACGCGGCGGCGGAAGGCAAGCCCCTAGACCCGGTGTGGCGGGAAGAGGTGGACAAAGTGAGCCACCGCCCCTACTCCACCGGCTTCTACTTCGGCCAGCCCGGCCAGTATACCGGCGACGCCCGGTACATCCGGCAGTGGCAGGTGGTGGCCGTGGTCACCGCCTGCGACGCCGACGGCAACGCCACCCTCTCCCTGCGCAACAAATTTGCCGTGGGAGATGAGCTGGAGCTGGTGGGCCCCGACGTGGCTGCCATCCCCTTTACCGCCGGTCCCATGGAGGACGACATTGGTTGTCCCCTCACTGAACCCCGCACCCCCCAGATGGTTTTCCACATGAAGCTGCCCCGATCGGTGCCCCCCCTGTCCATCCTCCGGGCCTGCCGGGAAAATTCCTGATATAAAAAGTCCAGGCGAACTCGCCTGGACTTTTTTGTGACCTGAGGCTTCTCCCAGTCGTTATATGGGTGAAAGGAGGCGGTACGATGAAAGAAAGCGACCCCTTAATCCGCCGGTTTGAAGCCGCCTATTCCGCCTGCGGCGCCTCGGTCTACCGGCTGGCCATGGTCTATCTGGGCCGCCCGGCGGACGCCGAGGACGTGACCCAGGAGGTCTTTCTCAAGCTGCTGCACAAGGCCCCCGCCTTTGCCGACGGGGAGCATGAAAAGCGCTGGCTGCTGCGGGTGACCGCCAACCTGTGCCGGGACCAGCTGAAGGGCTTCTGGCGGCGGCATACCGTGGCTCTGGACGAGAGTTGCCCCGTGCGGTCGGAGGAGGACCGGGCGGTGCTGGAGACCATTCTGTCCCTGCCCGAGACCTATAAGGGCCCCATCCACCTGCACTACTACGAGGGATACTCGGTGGCGGAGGTGGCGGAGATCCTGAAGCTGAGCCAGTCGGCGGTGAAGATGCGGCTGAAACGGGGCCGGGAACTGCTGAAGCTGGAACTGGACGCCGGATGGGAGGGAAGCGTATGAACAGCCGGGATTATCGCAACGCAATGGACCAGCTCACCCCCGCCCCCGAGCTGGAGGCACACATCAAAGGGCAGCTGAACCTGCCTCACAGGCGGCAGGCACATCCCCGCAGGCTGGCGGGCAGGGTGCTGATCGCGGCAGCTGCTCTCGCCTGCACCTTTATGGTGGCCATGGCGGTAAGCCCCCAGCTGCGGGCAGCTGTGCTCACCTTCTTCCACCTGGAGGAGACCGAGCAGGTGCCCGGCCCCGTGGGCGAGGTTCCGGAGGAGCCGGAACTGACCCAGACCACCATCGACAATCTGGTGGAGGCCCAGTATATCCGCCTGCCCAACGCCGGGTCGGGCTATGACTACGGCGTCGGCACCCTGTTTCAGGCGGAACGGGCCGACGACGGCACTCTTCTGGACCTCCACTACTGGGCGGCGGAGGGGGATCAGCTGGTCCCTTTGAAGACACACACCACAGACTTTTCCACCACCTGGGAGGGCATAACCTATACCGACACCGTCTACTGGTGCGAGTATGAGGGGGCGATCTCCTGCTACTGCAACGGCACCGCCGGCTATGCCCTGGACTACGACTGTAATACCATCGCCATTCCCGGCTCCACCGACAGCGTCATCCTCCGTCTCAGCCAGGGCAGCCAGATAGACTACCGGCAGTACCCGGTGCTGCTGGACCTGGAAACCGGAGCGGTCACCGACCTGCTGAGCGGTACCGGCTGGGAAAAGGCCGCTCCTCTGACCGACGTGCGGTGGACGGCCGATCTGTCCGCCGCCCTCCTGTCCAGCGACCGCACGGGCTGGTTCTACTGTGACCGCACGGCCCAAACCACCACCGCCCTGGACGAGCTCACCGGCCTGGAGGTATTCAGCGCCTGGTTTGGCCAGGACGGCACCCTGATCCTACTGACCCTCTCCGGGTCGGAGGGGGACTGCTACGATGTCTGGACCTGGCAGCCGGACAGCGATGCCCTGAAGCGCACCTTCTCCCAGCTGCCGGTCTACCAGTCCCGGGAGGAAGCCCCCTACGGCTTCCAGTTCTTCTTCGGCGGCGGGCGGGGAATCTATGTGGCGGAGGACGGCACGGTATCGGTGCTGGATCTGACCACCGGCGGGGCCACCACTGTGGAGGATTTCTCGTTGTCCCAGCCGGAGAACGCTACCTTGATCGCCAATGCTTCCGGCACCAAGGTCCTGTTTGCCGACTATGACGATGAGGCCGACGGGCTGGGGATATCCAGCCTTGGAGTCATGGACCTGGAACGGGGAGTGTTCACCCTGCTGGATCGGAAAAACTACGATGCCCTGTCTGAGGGCTCCCTGAGCTGGTTTGACGAGGACCGGGTGGCCATCACCGCCCACGGCAAGGAGGACTACAACGAAACCTATCTCTACCTCTACCGCTTTTGATCCCCGGTCCACCGGGGAAAAAGGTTGACAACCGGGAAAAATGTGATAAAATGATGCAGTTGAACCGCGATGACGAAGCCAACCAGGCCACGCCGCGCCCAGCGAGAGGGGGATGGTGCAAGCCCTCCGCGACACGGACCTGTACGCCACTTCCGAGCTGCCCGGGAGGACCGGGACGATTCATCCCCGTTACCGGATGTATTGAGATACACCCTCCGGGTGTAGATCAGGGTGGTACCGTGGAGTTAACATTGCTCCGCCCCTGACATGGGGGCGGAGCTTATTTTTTTGCAGAGGAGATTGAATCATATGCCCAAGAAGTTCGGTCTGAACGAACTGCGCGAGATGTTCCTGTCCTTCTTTGAGACCAAGGGCCATCTGCGCCTGCCCAGTTTTTCCCTTATCCCCCAGAACGACGCCTCCCTGCTGCTCATCAACAGCGGCATGGCGCCCATGAAGCCCTTCTTCACCGGCGAGCAGGAGCCCCCCCGCCACCGTGTGACCACCTGCCAGAAGTGCATCCGCACCGGCGACATTGAGAACATCGGCCACACCGCCCGCCATGGCACCTACTTCGAGATGCTGGGCAACTTCTCCTTCGGAGATTATTTCAAGAAGGAGGCCATTCACTGGGCCTGGGAGTTCCTGACCTCTCCCGAATGGGTGGGTCTGGACCCCAACCGGCTCTATCCCTCCGTCTTTGCCGGCAACGAGACCACCCCCGCCGACGAGGATGCCTTCCGCATCTGGAACGAGGAGATCGGCATCCCCGCCGAGCGTATCTTCAAGTTCGGCAAGGAGGACAACTTCTGGGAGCACGGCTCCGGCCCCTGCGGCCCCTGCTCCGAGATCTACTA
>CALWXZ010000047.1 GCA_944385625.1 uncultured Flavonifractor sp.
TCCCCCTTGGTGAAGCGGTAGATCTGCTTCTCGGTCTCGCCGCCGCCCTTGGCCAGCAGCACCTCGCTGGCCTCGATGGCCGGGGTGTCCAGGGGGGTGAAGCCATAGAGGGAGTAGCTTTTGCGGAGGATGTCCACCATCCGGTCGAACTGCACCTGCCGCGCAGGCAGCAGCTCCATAAAGCCGGATAATGTTCTGGGTTTGATCTGGGCCATAGTGATGCTCCTTTGTATTGTAACATTTGATAGTTTGGGATCGGTGGGTGGATACCCACAAAAAGGCGCTCTCGTCCCATGTCACGGGACGAAAGCGCCTGCTTTCGTGGTGCCACCCATGTTCGGCGCGCACAACGCGCCCTCTGTCCTTCTGGTGCGGGAAGGGGACCGCGCCCGTCTCCGGGCCCGCTGGTGGAGCCGTCTCCCGGCCGCCTGCCGCGGACGCTTCCAGCCTGCGGCGTCCTTCTCTGGTGCGGCGGTGTGGGCGGTACTTGCTCCGTCGTTGCGGTATCATGCTGTATACTGCCGTTAAGCGGTAAAGGGTTTGGTCTTGGGATTGATGATGTCGCGCCAGTCCAAATCGCCCCGCTCCAGGCCGTGGATGAGCATCTCGGCGGTGGCCACGTTGGTGGCCACGGGGATGTTGTACTGGTCGCACAGGCGGGTGATATACTTCAGATCCGCGTCCAGGTCGCTGGACTGGGGATCGGAGAAGAACAGCACCATGTCGATCTCATTGTAGGCGATGCGGGCGCCGATCTGCTGGCTGCCGCCGTGCTCGTGGGACAGGAAGAGCTGCACCGGCAGACCGGTGGCCTCCGCCACCAGACGGCCTGTGGTGTTGGTGGCGCAGATCGTGTGCTTGGACAGGATGCCGCAGTACGCAATGCAGAATTGCACCATCAGCTCTTTCTTTCGATCATGGCTCATCAACGCGATATTCATACTACACCTTCTCTTCCTTTCGAGATATCAGGCTCGCAGCTTCATCAGCGGGACCTTCTGTCCCGTCAGCCGCTTGGCAATGTTTAAGTAGGCGATGGCGGCCCCCCGGCTGGCGCACAGGATGAGGGGCTCTCCCCGGTTGGCGCTGAGAATTACCTGGGGGTCCTCCGGCACGATGCCCAGCAGGGGCAGACCGGCGGTATCCATGGCGTCGTCAATGGTGGTGTGGAGCCGCCGGAGGATCTTGGGCTGAATCCGGTTGACCACCAGGTGGAGCTGGGGCAGGCGCTGCCGCAGCACCGACACGGTGCGCTGAGCGTCCCGCAGGGCGGAGGAATCGGTGGTGGATACCACGATGGCCCGGTCCGCCCCGCAGCAGGCCAGCCGGAAGCCCTCCCCCAGCCCGGCGGGGGAGTCCATCAAAATATAGTCGTAGCTCTGCTTGGCCTGGCGCACCAGGTCCCGCATGGCGTGCTCGCTGAGGGGCTGCTCCGGCAGGGTAACCGGCGCGGTGATAAGGCTCAGCCCCTGGATCACCGGGTGGGGGACCGCCGCCCGCTCCAGTGGGCAGCGCCCGCACAGCACGTCGGTAAAATCCATCAGGGCCCGGTCGCTGAGCCCCAGGTTCAGGTCCAGGTTTCTTAGGCCGATGTCCATATCGATGCACAGGACCCGGTGTCCCAGGGCGGCCAGACAGGAGCCGACGCCGCCGGTGAGGGAGGTCTTTCCCGTGCCGCCCTTCCCTGAGGTGATGACGATTGCTGTGGACATAGGCTCACTCCCGACATTCAAGTTTAGGATATCACATTATTTCGTTGGACGCAATGCTTAACTTTGTCATAGATGCACAAATTCTCCCTTAAAGGGGGGATTTCTGTATTCTGGCCCACCGGCGGGGATATCCCTGGGGGGTGGGGGAGACCTTCTCCGCCACCACCACCCGGTGGCTTACCCCGGCGCCGGGGATCACATAATCCACCCGGGGCAGCAGCCGCCCCCCCAGCTTGGCGATGGCTCGGGCCGCCCGGTCCACCTCGCCGGCGCTGTCCACGCTCTTCATGGCCCAAAACTTGCCCCCCACCTTCACATAGGGCAGGCACAGCTCGCTGAGCACCTCCAGGGAGGCCACCGCCCGGGACACCGCAAAGTCAAAGCCGTCCCGATACCCCGCCTCGTGGGCCTGCTCCTCCCCCCGGGCGTGGAGACAGGTCACATTGTCAAGGGAAAGGGCTTTACATACGGTCTCCAACCAGGATACCCGCTTGCCCAGGCTGTCCAGCAGGGTGACGGTGAGGGAGGGCTCCAGAATCTTGAGGGGCAGGCCGGGGAACCCGGCGCCGGTGCCCACGTCGATGAGGGTCTTGTTTTTAAAGTCCTCCCCGATGGTGAGCAGGGCGGCGCAGTCCAGGAAGTGGAGGTCCACCACCTGGTCGGGGTCGGTGATGGCGGTCAGGTTCATGACCTGGTTCTGCTCCAGCAGCATGGCGCCGTAGCGGGCCAGGGCCTGGGCCCCTCCCGGGGTGTGGATGCCCAGGGCGTCCAGCCCCTGCTGAATCCGGGGCAGCTGGGCGTCCAGGCTGAGAGCGGTCTGGGTGGTGTTTTTATGGTCGGCCATGGTTGGGCTCCTTTTTTCAGATACTTTTCCCCAAACGGGGAGGGGAATGTGGAAAACTGGCGTCAGGAGGGCAGGGCGGTCTCCTCCGCCGGCTGGAGGGTAAAGCTCTGCCGCAGCTCCGGCCGGATGAGCCGGGCCGCCATGGTGGCCATTTCCGCCCGGCTCAGGGTGCCGCCGGCGTTGAAGGTGCCGGAGTCGTCCACACCGGTGAGGATGCCCGCCTGATAGAAGGGAAGGACCACATCCCTGGTGTCCTGGGTGGCGTCTGGGAAGCCGGTGATGTCATTGATGGGCTCCAGCAGGTCGCCGGACACCAGCCCCAGCAGCTTCACAAAGTCCAGCCGGGTGGCGGTCATACCCATACCGCCGATGTCGTTGAGGCTGACGTGGAGCACGCTCTCCAGATAATAGGCCGTGTTCCGGCTCCAGTCGTCGGGGGCAGGCTGCCGCATGGCGGCCCACAGGTCGTCGTAATACCGCTGGTAGTTCTGCTCCTGGAGGTCAGGCTGGAAACAGAAGGGCGGCTTCCAGCTCTCTCCCTGCCAGGTGAGGGTGCCGGTGTACGAATTGCCGTTGAGGGTGAGGGTGACACTCTGGCCGTCGGCGGCCTTCCAGCTCTCGTCCAGATTGAAATAGAGGAACTGGATGTTTTTGTCGTCCAGCCAGTAGCCGGTGGATTGATCCTGTTGGAAACCGGCGGACACGCCGTCGGCCCGGGTGAGGACCACCTGGCCCCACGTCTCCGGCGCGTCAGGCAGGGTGCCGTCCCCGCCGTTGAGGATGTTGTGGATGCGGGCGGCCAGGGTGGCTGCCTCGCCGACGGTGACGGAGCGGTCGGGGGAGAAGTTCCCGTCGCCGGTGCCGTTGAGCAGGCCGGTAACATAGCACAGTCCGGCGGCGTCGGTGTACCAGCTGCCGGGGGCCACGTCGGCAAAGGAGGCGGGCTCCCGCAGGGCGGGGAAGGCGGCCCCCACGTCGGTGGAGGCGGCCAGGGCGGGGGTGAGGAGCAGAGAGCCGGATATCAGCAGGGAGAGCAGTCGTTTCATAGCGCTTAACCTCCGTTTCACGGCGGGACATAAGGTCCCGGGGGTTGTTCCATCAGATACCGAAATTGACCAGAAGGGGAGGGATGCCCAGCACCAGACTCACCGCGAAGCCCACGGCGCAGAGCACCGCCAGAATGGCCATGGACACCTTGCGGGAATAGGTGCTGTCCGGGTGGCGGGCCAGATAGAGGGCGATGGCGAAAATACCGGCGATGCCGGGGCAGGCGAAGAGGGGGGCGATACCGGTGAGGTAGTTCCCCCGGTTGAAGAAGGGGTAGAGGTTTAAAACCACAAAGCCCAGCATATAGACGATGCCCACCCAGGCCATGATGCGCTTCACGGGGGAGGCGGGCACATAGGGCTCCCGCTCCTCCTGGGGGGCCTCTTTGTCCGGCCGGTCAGTCATGGTCCCGCTCCTTCAGCAGGTCCCGGATCTCGGTGAGCAGCTGCTCCTGGGTGGTGAGCACCGGCTGGGCGGGGGCGGTGTCGGCGGCCTCCTCCTTCTTCCGGTGGAAGCGGTTGATGCCCTTCACCAGCAGGAAGATGACAAAGGCCATGATGAGGAAGTTGACCACTGCCTGGATAAAGCTGCCGAAGGCAATGGTGGCGCCCCCCAGCTGGAAGGTGAGGGCGGCGAAGGTGCTCTCGCCGATGAACAGGCCCACGAAGGGCATGAGGATGTCGTTGGTCAGGGAATCCACGATGGTCTTGAAGGCGCCGCCGATGATGACGCCCACGGCCAGATCCATCACGTTGCCCCGGGCAATGAACTTGCGGAATTCGGCCATAAAGCCTTTGGTTTTCTCTTTTGCAGACATTTGGTACTCCTTTTTCTTGATTCATTGGGCGGGCGGGGCGTCCAGAGGTCGCCCCCTACGGTCAATATGAGGTTTGTGCCCATGCCGTAGGGGCCGACGTCCCCGGCGGCCCGCAGTGGGCGTTACGCCTTTTTGGGCACCAGCACTTCCTTGCCGCCCATGTAGGGCTGAAGCACGGCGGGGATCTTGACGGTGCCGTCGGCCTGGAGGTTGTTCTCCAGGAAGGCGATAAGCATCCGGGGGGGCGCCACCACGGTGTTGTTCAGGGTGTGGGGCAGGTAGGTGCCCTTTTCGCCCTTGACCCGCATCTTGAGGCGGCGGGCCTGGGCGTCGCCCAGGTTGGAGCAGGAGCACACCTCAAAGTACTTCTGCTGCCGGGGGGACCAGGCCTCGATGTCGCAGCTCTTCACCTTCAGGTCGGCCAGGTCGCCGGAGCAGCACTCCAGCTGGCGCACCGGAATGTCCATGGAGCGGAACAGCTCCACGCTGTAGCGCCACATCTGCTCGTACCACTTCATGGAGTCCTCCGGCTTGCACACCACCACCATCTCCTGCTTCTCAAACTGGTGGATGCGGTATACGCCCCGCTCCTCGATGCCGTGGGCCCCCTTCTCCTTGCGGAAGCAGGGGGAGTAGGAGGTGAGGGTCTGGGGCAGCTTGTCCTCGGGGATGATCTGGTCGATGAACTTGCCGATCATGGAGTGCTCGCTGGTGCCAATGAGGTAGAGGTCCTCGCCCTCGATCTTGTACATCATGGCATCCATCTCGGTCTGGCTCATGACCCCCTCCACCACGTTGCCGTGGATCATAAAGGGGGGCACGCAGAAGGTAAAGCCCTTGTTAATCATAAAGTCCCGGGCGTAGGCCAGCACCGCCTCGTGCAGGCGGGCGATATCCCCCATCAGGTAGTAGAAGCCGTTGCCGGAGACCCGGCCGGCGGCGTCCATGTCGATGCCGTCGAAGGACTCCATGATCTGGGTGTGGTAGGGGATCTCAAAGTCGGGCACCACCGGCTCGCCAAAGCGCTGGACCTCCACATTGCAGGAGTCGTCGGGGCCGATGGGCACGGAGGGGTCGATGATGTTGGGGATCTGGAGCATGATGTGGCGGATCTGCCCGGCCAGCTCGGTCTCCAGGGTCTCCAGCTCGGCCAGCCGGTCGGCGTTGGCCTTCACCTTGGCCTTGGCCTCCTCGGCCTCCTGGAGCTTGGAGGGGTCCTTCTTGGCCTGCCCCATCAGGACGCCCACCTGCTTGGACAGGGCGTTGCGCTGGGTGCGCAGCTCCTGGGCCTCGGCAATGGCGGCCCGGTTCTGGCTGTCCAGGGCGATGACCTGGTCCACCAGGGGCAGCTTCTCGTCCTGGAACTTTTTCTTGATGTTTTCTTTGACAGCCTCGGGATTCTCCCGGACAAATTTGATATCCAGCATGATGATTCAAACCTTTCTGATGTGGGATAGGGAAGATGGGGGCGGCCTTGCCGCCCCTACGTTTCACGTGAAACAGTGCCGCTTAATACAGGGCCTCGTAGATCTCCTGATAGCGGTCATAGGGGGAGAAGCGGCCGTTGTCGGTGATGCTCTCCTTGGGAAGGCACTCCGCCAGGTCCTGGCCCATTTCCTCAATAAGGCTGCGGGCCAGACTGTACTGGCCCCGCACATAGGCCTCGTTGATCTGCCAGAACCAGTCCAGGGCCTGGGTGCTTTTATTCAGGTCCTGGTTCTGCTGCTCCAGGTCGTCCAGCTTCTGATTCTGCTCCCGGATGGTCTGCTGGTTTTCTGAAGCGGCGGCTTGCAGGTCCTCCACCTGTTTGGTCAGGGCCTCGTTCTGGGCCAGGGTGTTCTCCAGGGACTGGCTGGCGGAGTTGGAGGTCTGTTGCAGATTGTTGATGGCCTCCTGGTTGGAGCGGCGCTGCATCAGAAAGGACATAAGCAGCAGCAGAAAGGCCGCCGCAAACAGGATCATCAGATAGAACAGCACAGGGTTGCGCTTGGAGGGCTTTTCATGCTCCGCCTCATGCTGGAGGCTGCCGCCCTCCCGCTTATCGGAATCGGGCTTGCTCAAAGTTCGCCACCTCCCTGGTTGGAGGAGGGCAGCTGCTCCAGCAGGTCCAGCAGCGCGTTCAGATCCTCCTGATTATAGTATTCCAATTCCACCTTGCCTTTTTTCTTACCGCTGACAATATTGACCTTCCGGCCGAACCGGGCGGCCAGGGATTTCTCCGCCGCCCGCAGGTAGATGGACAGGTCGGGCCCGGCGGGGGGAGGGGGGACCTCCTTCTGCCCGGCGGCCAGCCGCTTGGCCAGGGCCTCGGTCTGCCGGACGCTCAGGTCCTCGGCAATGACCTTCTGGGCCAGCTTCTTTTGCAGCTCCCCGCTGGGGGCGGCCAGGATGGCCCGGGCGTGTCCGGCGGAGAGCTTGCCCTCCTCCAGCAGCTGGTGGACCGGATCGGGGAGGGCCAGCAGCCGCAGGGCGTTGGCCACCGCGGGCCGGGACTTGCCCACCCGCTGGGCCACCTCCTCCTGGGTGAGGCCGTACTCCTCGATCAGCACCTTGTAACCGTTGGCCTCTTCCACCGGGTTCAGGTCCTCCCGCTGGAGGTTCTCAATGAGGCCCAGCTCCATCACGGTGCGGTCGTCGGCCTCGATGATGACAGCGGGAATTTCGGTAAGTCCTGCCAGCTTGGCGGCCCGCCACCGCCGCTCCCCGGCGATAATCTGATAGTAGCCCGAGGACAGCCGCCGGACGGTGAGGGGCTGTATCACGCCGTGGGTGCGGATGGAGTCGGCCAGATCCTGGAGGGAGTCCTCGTCAAACCGTTTCCGGGGTTGTTTCAGGCCCGGTTCCACCTGGGAGATGGGGAGGGAGAGGGAGCCCCCCTCCTGGGACTGGAGGGCGGCGTCGCCCAGCAGCGCACCCAGGCCCCTGCCCAGGCCCCGTTCCAATGCCATAGTCATTCGCTCCTTTCTGCCCGGGTGATGGCATATTGGTTGTGTTCCAGCAGCTCCTCCGCCAGTGCCCCGTAGGCCTCCGCCCCCCGGGAATAGGGGTCGTAGGCCTGGACCGGCTTGCCGAAGCTGGGAGCCTCGGACAGGCGGACGTTCCGGGGGATCACCGTGGCGTACACCTGGCCGGGGAAGTGGCGCTTGACCTCCTCCGCCACCTGCATGGACAGGTTGGTCCGCCCGTCGTACATGGTGAGGATGACCCCCTCCAGCCCGATCTTGGGGTTGAGGGACCGCTTCACGATGCGGATGGTGGACAGCAGATCGCTCAGTCCCTCCAAGGCGTAATACTCGCACTGCACCGGCACCAGCACCGCGTCGGCGGCGCACAGGGCGTTGAGGGTGAGCAGCTCCAGGGAGGGGGGACAGTCAATAAAGATGTAGTCGTAGTCCCCGGCCAGGGTATCCAGGGCATTTTTCAGCAGATACTCCCGGTGCTCCACCGTAATCATCTCCACCGTGGCGCCGGCCAGGGACTTGTTGGCCGGGATCACGTCCACATAGGGGGTGGACACCACCGCCTTGCGCACATCGGCGCCGTTGAGCAGCACGTCATAGATGTTGGGGGAGATGGTCTTGTCCACCCCGAAGCCGGAGGTGGTGTTGGCCTGGGGGTCAAAGTCGCAGACCAGCACCCGCTGGTCCAGTTTTTTCAGGGCGGCAGCCAGGTTGACGCAGGTGGTGGTTTTGCCCACCCCGCCCTTCTGATTTACAATTGCAATGGTCTTTGCCATAGCGCACCTGCCTTTTCCTTCTAAAGGTTCAGGCTCTATTATATCCCCTTGCCTGACGCAATTCAACCGAAAATCAAAAGAAGGCCGGTGGACCAGGGCAGAAAAAAGGGGCGTGTTTCACGTGAAACAGTGAAACACGCCCAATCAGGAGGGTCAGGATTTTGGAATGGTAATGGTCAGCTGGATGGCCTCCGCCGTCTCCTGCCGTTTGCAATTGGCGTTGACCCCGGCGCTCTTCATCATGGTCAGACCCCGGGTGACGGTATTGAGAAAAAGCCGCACATCCTTAATTATAAAGGCGGGCTTCTTCCGGACGGGCTTGTCCGGGGCGGGATGGAGCAGCTGCTCCACATACTGCTCGGTTTTGGCCACCGTCAACCCCTCCTCCGCCACATGGCGGGCGGCCTCCTCCTGGGCGGCCGGGTCCTCCAGCCTGAGCAGGGCCCGGGCGTGGCGCTCGGTGCAGCCGTGCTGCCGCAGGATGGAGAGGGCGGCGGGGGGAAGGCGGAGCAGCCGCAGCTTGTTGGCCACGGCGGACTGGGACTTGCCCACCCGCCGGGCGGCCTCCTCCTGGGAGAGGTGATAGGTCTGGATCAGGGCGGACAGGGCGGCGGCCTCCTCCACAAAGTCCAGGTCCCGGCGCTGGAGGTTCTCCACCAGGGCCAGCAGGGAGGACTCCTGGCCGTCCACGCTGACCACGATGCAGGGCACCTCCTCCAGCCCCGCCAGCTTGGAGGCCCGCAGACGGCGCTCCCCCGACACCAGCTCGAAGCCGGTGCTTGTCCGGCGCACCGACAGGGGCTGGAGCACCCCGTGCTCCTTGATGCTGGCGGCCAGCTCCTCCAGGCCGTCCTGAGCAAAGACCTTCCTGGGTTGGCCTGGGTTGGGGGAGATGGCGGAGATGGGCAGGAACTGGACCCGGTTGCTCTCAAACAGGCCCTTTCGACGTAACAGCGGCATAAAAGCGCCTCCTTCGCGGCGGTAAGTAGTTGGTCTGACTATAGATTACCATATTTTTCCGCAAAAGAGGCCTAAGGACGTCGAATGGGAAATATTTTCCATTTATCACCCCTGGCCGTCCAGGGCCCGGGCCAGCCGCCGGAGAAAGACCAGGTTGCTGGGCCGCTGAGGGGGCAGGCCGTCCATCAGGGTCAGATAGGCGGGGGTGGGGTTGGCGTGGAGCTTGTCCACCATGGAGCGGATGTTCTTTTCCACGCTGCCGTAGCAGGTGTGCTGGCCGGCGATGGTGGGGGCGTAGGCCTCCTTCAGCAGGGCGTCGGGGTGCTGGTGGAGGACCACGGCGGCCCGGGCGGAGGCCTCCATCCCCAGGCCGGCGGCCCCCATGGCCTCCAGCAGCTCCAGGGCCCGCCGCTCCAGGGGGGCGCCGCAGAGGAACCGGAGCAGCTGGGGCAGGGTCTGGGTGTTTACCGGCTTGACCAGGTAGTAGCTGGCCCCCAGGGAGAGGGCGCACTTCACCACCCCCTGGTGGGCCACCTGGGAGGTGACCACCACCACCGGGCGGTCCCGCCGCCGGCCCAGGGCCCGCAGTACCTCCAGCCCGTCCAGGCCGGGCATCACCAGATCCAGCAGCACCGCGTCGGGCCGCAGCCGGCCGATGAGCTCCAGACACTCCAGGCCGTCCGCCGCCATGCCGCACAGGGTAAGCCCGGGCAGCCCGGGCAGGGCCTGGGCCAGCAGCCGCCGGGCGGCGGGGTCGTCCTCCGCCACCAGCACACGGATGTGGGCACTCACAGCGCGGTTCCTCCCTTCTGGACGGCACAGCAGAATTGGCCAACAGCGGATGGCCTTGTTTTCTCTATGATAAAGGATAATGGGGCGGAAGTAAACGGGGAAAGTGGACCGGTCCGGCCCCGGAGGCAAAAAACAGCAGCGGGGCAACTGCCGCCGCTGCTGTTTTGGGGTAGGCTGGATCAGGCCGCGGGGGAAGCGGTAGGCTCCGCCGCGGGGGTCTCGGTCTGGGGGGCGGGGGTCTCGGTCTCCGGCGCCGGACTGGCGGAGGCGGCCGCCTCGGCTTCCGCCTGCTTCTGCTCCTGCCACTCCAGGACCATGTTCATCATAAAGTCGTAGAAGGCCTTGGGGTCCAGGTTGTCGTAGGCCTGGGTGGTCTCCACCTGGGCGTCCGCCGTCCACTGGTCCATCAGCTGATTCATGGCGTAGTCGGGGTAGACGTTCCGGGTCTCCTCGTTGTCGGCGTCCTGGCGCATGAGGATGTGGTAGCCGTAGTCGGTCTCCACCGGCTGGCTGATCTGACCCACCTCCAGCGCGGTGCCGGCGGACACAAACTCGGGGACCAGGGAGCCGCTGCCGTCCACCATGGCCCCGGAGGACAGGAAGGTGTAGCCCTCCGGCTTGTAGAGCTCGCCGGTGGTCTCGTCCCGGCCGTCGTCGCTCTGCTCGTTCATGGCGGTGTCAAAGGCGGCGGCGGGGTCGGCGGCGGCGGTGATCTGCTGGTAGAGGGCGTCGGCCTCCGCCTTGGTGGCGGCCTTCTCCTCGTCGGTGGGGTCGGAGCCGTCGTCGTGGGTGGGGAAGGCCAGCAGGATGTGCTTGCAGCTGTAGATGCCCTCGGAGTCAATCATGTTCCGGATGTTCTCATCGGTGGCGTCCAGCTCGCCGGACTCCTGCAGGGAGCTCTGCAGCCCGGACACCAGGTAGTAGGCGTCGTTCAGGCCCAGGTAGCCCTCCCGGCTGATGCACTGCTGGTCCAGCCACTGCTGGGTGGTCAGGCCGTAATACTGCTCGTACATGGCCCCCATCTGGTCCAGCTGCTCCTCGGCCTCGGCCCGCTGGTCCTCGGTGACCACGATGCCCGCTTCGTCGGCGTGATTGGCCACGGTGGCGTACAGCTTGCTGATCTCCAGGGCCTGCTCCTTCAGGTAGTCGGCGGTGGGCTGGCCCTCGATCTCCTCCTCCCAGGCGTCATCGTCGGCCAGGTAGCCGGCGCTCTTGGCGTTGGAGATGCTGGTCAGCAGCCAGTACAGGTACTGGTCGGCGGTGACCTCCCGGCCGTCCACGGTGAAGAGCACGGTGTCCCGGCTCAGGCCGGTGGCCTGGTAGGCGATGTCGTCGGCGGCGGGGGTGGACTGGGGCGCGGGACTGCTGCATCCGGCCATGGCCCCGGCCAAAAGCGCGCCGCTGAGACCGGCGCACAAGAGCTTCTGAAACTTCATGTCTTGATCCTCCTTGCTGTGACCGGAAGGTTCCGGCAAACAGGTTCAGTTTACACCTTTTTTCAGGTTCAGGCAAGAAAACCGTGGCGGCGTTTACTGAAAATTCACAAACGCCGCCACGGTATGGGGAATCTGGAAGAGCGGGCCGTCGGGGACGCCGGCCCCGGGCTCACGCCCGCAGGAAGCCCTTGCCGAAGATCTCACTGGAGTTGGCCACAATCATAAAGGCGTGGGGGTCCACCTGCTTGAGGTGGCGGCGGAGGGTCACGGCCTGCCGCCGGGAGAGGACGGTGAGCACCACATGGTGGACGTCGTGGGTGTAGGCCCCCTGGGCGGTCCACACGGTGGCCCCCCGCATCAGGGTGTGGGTCACATAGTCGCAGACGTGCTCCGGGTCGGAGGTGATGACGAAGAAGGCCTTCCGCCGGTTGAGGGACTCGATGGCCCCGTCCACCAGCACCGACTTGAGGGCCAGGCCCAGCAGGGAGCACAGCCCGGCCTTGATGTCAAAGACGAAGAGAGCGGCAGCGGCGATGGCCACGTCGGACACCAGCAGGGCGGCGCCCACGTCCAGGCCGGTATACTTTTTCAAAATCATGGCGGCGATGTCGGTACCGCCGGAGGAGGCGTCGATGTTGAACAGGATGGCCGCCCCCAGGGCGGGCAGGATGACGGCGAAGAACAGCTCCAGCATCAGCTGGTCGGTGAGGGGGGCGGTCAGGGGCCACACCCAGGAGAACAGCTGGATCAGCCCCGCCGACAGCAGGGAGCAGTACACCGTCCGGAATCCGAAGCCCTTGTCCAGCATCAGAAAGCCCAGGATGAGAAAGAGCACGTTGATGATGGTGTTATAGGTGGAGGCGGACAGGGCGGGCAGCACCTTGCCCAGCAGCACCGACAGGCCGGACACGCCCCCCATGGAGAAGTTGTTGGGGAACTTGAAGCAGTACACCCCCACAGAGAGCATGACCGTGGCCACGTTCATCCAGAAAAATTCCTTCCAGAATCGCTTTTTGTCCCGTATCATGTGTACTTCTCCTTTCCGTCATTGGCCTGGAGGGGGAATCAGCGGGCGGCCTGGATGGCGCTCCACACATTGTAGCCGCTGCTGGCGGGAATGGTGCCCACCCGCCACAGGGATACGCCGGTGATGCCGAACATCCGGGCCAGCTGGAGCTTGTCCGCCACGCTGCGGGCGTCCTCATACCACACCTTGTAGCGCTCCCCGTCCTCGGTGGTGTAGATGGCGTAGGGGTTGCGGTACTTGTCGCTGTAGGTCACCACCGTGTCCGGCTGGGCCAGCCGGGCGGCCAGGGTGGCGGCGCCGGGGTGGTAGATGGTGGTGTCAAGGAGCCTTCCTTCCTCGTCGATGTGGAAGCCGGCGGTGCCGAAGGAGATGGCCAGGGCGATTTTGCTCACGTCCTCCACGCCGGTATCCGGGTCGGTGATGTCCCGCAGGGCCTCGTACACGCTGGCGATGGGGGTGACCGGGGAGTCGGTGTTGCCGGTGCCCACATAGGACTCCGGGATGGAGGTCCACTGGTAGTCGTGGGCCATCAAAATCACCTTGTCGCACACCGCCCCCAGGCCCCGGTAGTCAAAGCCGGTGTACCAGGTGTCGGGCTGGACGCACACATACAGGGTCTTGTCCTGGGGCAGGGCGGAGCGCAGCTCCTCCATAAAGGTGACATAATTCTCCTTTATGGTATCCCCCTTCAGCCCCTCGAAGTCGATGGTGAGCCCCGCGTAGTCCCCGGCGGCGGCCACCAGGGCGGAGACGGCCTGGGCCCGGTGGGCGGCGGTGTCGGTGAGTGCCTGGGTGGTGGCGGCGTCGCCGTAGACGCACAGGTTATAGTCTACCCCGTGGCTGGTAAAGTAGTCGGTGGCGGGGGTGGGATCGGAGGGGCGTACCCAGTCGTTGCCGCCGGCGCTGGTGGAGTTGAGGACGGGGCCGTCTTCGCCCGACTCCATCCGGGCCCAGCCCACGCTGACGGCGTCCATGGAGGCGGTCAGGTTGATCTGGGAATAGGAGGAGAAGGCGTAAAAGCCGTGGAGCCAGTCCACCTTGGAGATGTACCGCTCATACACCCGCACCAGCATGGTGGCGGCCTCCGCCCGGGTGGCGGAATGGGAGGGCAGAAACTTCAGCTGGCCCCCCGCCCCGGCCACGCCCCGGATCATGCCGATGTCGTAGGCGATGGCGATATAGCCCGCGTTATTTTTCACATCGTCAAAGGGCAGGGACAGGGAGGACAGGTCCTGGGCCAGGGTGTCGTACCCCAGGGCCCGCACCAGCATCACCGCCATCTCCTCCCGGCTGATGTAGTCCAGGGGGCGGAAAGCGCCGTTGGGGTCCATCACGTCGTGGGCCCGGGCGGTCTCCACGGCGGAGTAGTACCACTGGCCGGTCCCGCAGTCTATGTAGGAGGGGGTGGCGGGGGAGATCATCTCCCAGCCGAACATCCGGCACAGGACGGTGACAAATTCCGCCCGGGTGATGTCGTCCCCCACGCCGAACCGGCCGTCGGGGTAGCCCTCCATCAGGCCATAGTCCCGGGCCTTGTCGATGTCGGCCTGGGCCCAGTGGTCTCCCACGTCGGAAAAGGCCCGGGCGGCGGGGGAGAGGGGGGCGGCACACAGTAGCAAAACGGCGGTGAGCACCGCCGCGCAGATACGGCGTTTCATGGGAAAGGACCTCCTTTATCACAGGTAAAACAGGGAAATGGATTGGGTCCCCTCTATTTTAACAAAGGAAAAGGGAAAGCACAACGGAAACCGGAGCGGGAGAGATGGGAAAAACCGCTGAAATCTGACAAATTCAATAAAAAGGGGTGACGGGCAGACGGTTTTTTGATAGAATATGGTCAGTTGCAGTGGGGTGCAGAATTCGATACAATAAAAATGAATTTTTTGTTAAGGAGAGGACGGTATGAAGTTGCTGGAGGAGCGCATCCGTGCCGACGGTAAAATCCGGGAGGGCGGCGTGCTGAAGGTGGACAGTTTTCTCAACCATCAGATGGACATCAAGCTGTTCCAGGAGATGGGCAAGGAATTTTTGCGCTTGTACAAGGACTGCGGGGTTACCAAGATTTTGACCATCGAGGCTTCGGGGATCGGGATCGCGTGTGTGGCCGCGCAGTTTTTTGATTGTCCGGTGATCTTCGCCAAGAAGAACAAGACCAAAAACATCGCCGGCGACGTGTATACCTCCAAGGTGGAGTCCTTCACCCACGGCAAGGTGTACGACATCATTGTGTCCAAGGAGTTTCTGCTGCCTGGGGACCGGGTGCTCATTATCGACGATTTCCTGGCCAACGGCTCCGCCCTGCAGGGCCTCATCAAGCTGGTGCGGGACGCCGGGGCCACCCTGGTGGGGGCAGGCATCGCCGTGGAGAAGGCCTTCCAGCCCGGCGGCGATTTGATCCGGGGCATGGGCGTGCGAGTGGAATCTCTGGCCCGGATTAAGAGTATGAGTGTAGAGAACGGCGTGGAGTTCTGCTGAGTTCTGAAATAGACGCATCGACCGGGCCAGAGATTCCACAACAAGCGGTTTGGACCGCGTCCAAACCCTTGCCGCGGGCGGGATTTAGTTCCGCCCAGCGGGTGAAAAGAACGGGACCCCAAACCGGCCTGCCGGTTTGGGCCATCTCTGGCCCGGATCAAGAGTATGAGTGTAGAGAACGGCGTGGAGTTCTGCTGAACCCCCGCCGGGGTCCGGGGGCGTCCAGAGGCCGCCCCCGACAGACAGGCGTAGGGGCCGGCGTCCCCGACGGCCCGTTTGTCCCCCTTGTATGTTCAGACCAGCCTGTCAGGGAAGGAAGCAGGCTGTTTTGAAGGAAAGTTGGAAGTCAAATGGATTTATAAGGAGGAATTCTGGACATGAAGAAGAGAAAACTGCTTGCAATGCTCCTGGCCGGAGCCATGGCCCTGAGCCTGGCCGCCTGCGGCGGCGGCGGGAACAGCGAGACCCCCGCCGGCGGCGAGACCACCTCCGGCAGCAGCGAGACCCCCAGCGGCGAGACCAAGACCGTCAAGGTGGGCCTGATCTGCATCGGCGACGAGAACGACCAGGGCTACACCTACAACTTCATCCGCGGCCAGGAGGCCGCCACCGAGGCCCTGGCCGCCAAGGGCATCACCGTGGACTGGCAGATCAAGTGGAACATCGGCGAGGACTCCAGCTGTGAGGACGCCAACATCGAGCTGGCCGAGGCCGGCTGCGACCTGATTATCAACAACTCCTACGGCTTTGAGCCCTTCATGCTGAAGGTGGCTCCCGATTACCCCGACATCCAGTTCATCGCCTGCACCAACCAGGCCTCCTGGAACGACGGGCTGGACAACACCCACAACGCCTTCGCCAACATCTACGAGGGCCGCTACCTGGCCGGCGTGGTGGCCGGCATGAAGCTGCAGGAGATGATCGACAACGGCGAGATCACCGCCGACCAGGCCGTCATCGGCTATGTGGGCGCCTACTCCTTCGCCGAGGTGATCTCCGGCTTCACCGCCTACTACCTGGGCGCCAAGAGCGTGTGCCCCAGCGTGACCATGAAGGTCCAGTTCGTGGGCTCCTGGTCCGACGCCTCTGAGGAGGGCAACGCCGCCCAGGCTCTGTGCGACGCCGGGTGCATCATGATCTCCCAGCACTCCGACAACACCACCCCCGCCACCGCCGCCCAGAACAACGGCGCCTTCCACACCGGCTACAACAACGACATGATCTCCGTGGCCCCCGACGCCTCCCTCATCTCCACCCGCATCGACTGGTCCATCTACTTTGAGTACGCCATCGAGGCCGTGGCCAACGGCGAGGCCTTCGACCAGGATTGGTGCCACGGCATGGACGAGGGCGCCGTGGTCATGACCGAGCTGAACACCGACATCGCCGCCGAGGGCACCGCCGAGAAGCTGGCCGAGGTGGAGGAGCAGATCCGCTCCGGCGAGCTGCAGGTCTTCGACACCTCCACCTTCACCGTGGAGGGCCAGCCCCTCACCACCTGCATGGCCCTGGATACCGACGGCGACTTTGTGGCCGACTCTGAGGAGGCCGTGTTTGACGGCGCCTTCCACGAGTCCTACTTCCAGTCTGCGCCTTACTTCACCGTGCAGATCGACGGCATCGAGTGGCTCAACTCCGCCTATTGATGACCTTGACCCAAAAGAGGGCTGCACCAGCAGCCCTCTTTTCCGTCTTTCCCGGGAAATCCCGTGAAACACCCACCCACGTCTCATCACAGGAAGGATGACAGCCTTGGAAACTGTCCACGCTATTGAACTCAGGCACATCACCAAGCGCTTCGGCAAGGTGGTGGCCAACGACAACATCGACCTGACCCTGGACCGGGGGGAGATCCTCTCCCTGCTGGGGGAGAACGGCAGCGGCAAGACCACCCTGATGAATATGCTCTCCGGCATCTACCTGCCCGACGGCGGGGAGATCCTGGTGGAGGGCAAGCCGGTGACCATCCGCTCCCCCAAGGACGCCTTCCGCTACGGCATCGGCATGATCCACCAGCACTACAAGCTGGTGGAGGTGTTCACCGCCGCGGAAAACATCGCCCTGGGCCTGAAGGGGCGGGAGCACGACCGCAAGGCGGTGGCCGCCCAGGTCCGGGCCATCAGCGACAAGTACGGCTTCGGCATCGACCCCAACAAGAAGGTCTATGATATGTCGGTGTCGGAGAAGCAGA
>CALWXZ010000048.1 GCA_944385625.1 uncultured Flavonifractor sp.
ACCGTGGACACCACCGTCTCCTGGAAGGTGCGGCCCACGATGAAAAATTCCTTGGCAAACAGGGCGATGCCGATGGGGATAAGCAGGATGCCGATGACCCGGATCAGCTTGTCCAGGGAGGACATCATCTCGCTCTTGCCCACGGTGACGTCCTTCTTGGCCTCCAGAGTGAGGCGGGCGGCGTAGGACTCCGCCCCCACCCGGTCCAGCCGGGCCCGGCAGCGCCCCGCCACCACGAAAGAGCCGGAGAGCAGGGCGTCTCCCGGCCGTTTGACAATGGCGTCGGCCTCGCCGGTGATGAGGGCCTCATTGACCTGGACCTGACCGGCCAGCACCGTGGCGTCGGCGGGGATCTGGTCACCGGAGGCCAGCTCCGCCACGTCGTCCCGCACCAGGTGGGCGGCGGGCACCGAGCCCAGCTGTCCCTCCCGCACCACGTTGGCCCGGGGCGCGGCCAGCAGGTTGAGCTTGTCGATGGTCTGCTTGGAGCGCAGCTGCTGCAAAATACCGATGCCGGTATTGGCCATGGCGATGAGCAGGAACAGCAGGTCCTCCACCGAACCCACAAAGATCAGCAGGGCGGCCAGCACCACAAAGATAAAATTAAAAAAGGTAAAGACGTTGGCACGGACGATCTGACCCACGGTCTTGGTGGGGGACTCCACCGGATCGTTGGCCCAGCCGTTCTGCTGGCGCTCCCGCACCTGGGCCATGGTGAGGCCCAGGTTGGGATCGGCGCTCACCCGGGGCACCTCCCGGCGGGGACGGGGGGCCTGCTGGGGGGCCGGATGCTGTTTTTGCTTGCCTTTCATGTAGTCGCCCTCAATACTGCAAAGTTCCGCCCCAGGGGCGGACTTTTTCAAAATCTTGTCACATTATAGCCGATTTTTCCGGTGCATACAAGGCCGCCGGAGAAATCTTAACCAATTCTCCACAATTTCTTAAGCCGGGCGCATGGGACGCCCTCTTCCCCACTATACTGGAACAAAAGGAGGGGGAGCCATGGAGTTCCATTCCGACAAAATGCAGACCCTGCTCCGGCTGGCCCTGTGCGGCGGCGGGGCCGCCCTGCTGTACGCCGGGGCGGTTCGGCTGCCGGCGCTGGAGGACCGCCGCCCCTGGCTGGAGGAACACAAACTCCAGGTCATCGCCCTGGGGGCCGCCGCTCTGTTCGGCCTTTCCCTGCTGATCCTTCCCCGGCCGGTGGACGAGGGGGAACAGGCGACTGCGGAATACTGCGACGGCTACCAGCCGGTGGAATGAGCCGCCCCAAAAGCGCAGGGCCCGCCGTGTGGCGGGCCCTGTCAGGGATTATCGGAAGAGGGGCAGCAGGGCCGCGCCGATGATGCCGGCGTCGTTGCCCAGGGCCGCCCGCACAAGCCGGGTGCGGTGGACGCTGTTGCGGGCATAGTCCTCCCGGTTGAGGATATAGCGCACCGGGGCCATCAGGGTCTCCCCCTGGGCGGAGGGTCCGCCGCCGATGCAAAATACCTCGGGCTGGAAGATGTTCACCAGGCTGGCCACGCCGCAGCCCAGGTAATCCACATACTCGTCAATGACCATCCCGGCGGCGGCGTCCCCCAGGGCGGCGGCGTCAAAGGGGGTGCGGCCGTTGACCCCCTCCAGGGACCCGGCCAGCTCCCACAGCTTGGAGTCGGGGTGATCCTGCATCACCTCACGGGTGCGCTTGATGAGGGCGGTGGCGGAGCAGTAGGCCTCAAAGCAGCCCCTCCGGCCGCAGGTACAGGGCCGCCCGCCATGCTCGATGACGAAGTGGCCCACCTCCATGCCGGCGTAGTTGAAGCCAGTGTACAGCTTGCCGCCCAGGACGGCGCCGCCCCCCACCCCGGTGCCCAGGGTGATAGCGATCATGGACTGGCTGCCCTTGCCGGCGCCGGCGGCAAATTCCCCCAGGGCGGCGGCGTTGGCGTCATTTTCCAGATAGATCTCCTTGTTCAGGCGCTCGGCCATCAGGGCGGTGAGGGGCACGTTGGTGAAATCCAGGTTGGACCAGAAGCGGATCACGCCGGTATCCGGTTCGATGGTGCCGGGGGAGCCGATGCCCACCGACGCAATGTCATCCATGGACAGGCCCACCTGCTCCACCGCCGTCCGGGAGGCCGCCGCCATCTGATCGGCCACCTGCTCCGCCGGCACGCCCCGGGGGGTGGGCAGGCTGGCCTTGCCCAAAATCTCGCCGTTTTCATTGACCACAGCGGCTGCCACATTGGTGCCGCCCAGATCGATCCCCAAATAGTACATCATCCCGCCTCCTTTGTTTCTCTCCCTGATTATAATGCACCCGGCCCGGCGGCACAAGAGGAAAAAACGGCGTCCGGTGGACGCCGTTTTTTCAGGTTACAATAGGCCCCCGGGCCTGCTTAGGGTAAGCGGCGGAATCCTCCGCCCTCTGCCGGCGTCTGGTCCGCAGGTGGACCGACAGGGCCACCACGGCGCTGAGCACCAGGAAGGAATAGAAGCTGATGCCCCGGGACACCAGCACGGCGGGGGTCACCAGGCTGGAGCCGAAGAAGAGGGCCATGGCGGTGACAAAGCCCCCCTCGGAGGCGCCCACGGCGCCGGGCAGCGGCAGATTGGCCACCGCCAGCGTCACCATGGACTGGGTGGCAATGATGGCCAGGGGGCTGCTGCCCGAGAGGCCGAAGGCGTAGTACACCGCCACGGGAACGGAAAACAGGGCGGTGAGCTGCACCACCGTGATGAGGACCAGAATGGGCATCATGCCGGGATTCTTCTTGACGCACTCAGCGCCCCGGTGGTACTCCTCCATCTGCTTTTCCAGACGCTGGCGGGCCTTGTCCTCATTGCGGATGATACGCACCTTTACCAGCAGCTTGAGTACTCCGCCGGTCAGCTTCCGGGCAGCGTTGGGCAAAAACATCAGGCAGAGCATCCCCGCGGTCAGTCCGCCGTTGACCAGCACGCCGTAGAGCAGCAGCAGGCCCAGGCCGCCCCCCAGGTTCTCCACCAGATTGAAGTGGGTCAGGGCCGCCACCAGGGCGTAGGCGATGACCACCCCCTGATAGCACACCGCGATGAGCATCATATTGAGGGCCCCGTGGGCCGCCGGGATGCCGTCCTTGGACATATAGTAGACCTGGGCGGGCTGGCCCCCGGTGGAGGAGGGGGTGATGGAGCTGACATAAAAGCCCACAAAGGAGTACCCCAGGCAGCGGCGGTAGCGCACCTTGTGGCCCAGCCGCCCCAGAATGATCCGGGAGCACAGGGCCTCGCTGCCCACAAACAGGAACATCATACCCAGTCCCACCAGCAGCCACAGGGGGTTGAGCTGCCGCAGGGTGCTGGCCAGCCGCGAGAGGGACATATCCCGGAGCAGCATATAGCCGGTAAAGGCCATAAGGGCCAGAATCAGCCCGATACCGACCAAGCTCTTCCGTTTGTCCATCAGGCGCACACCCCTCTTCCCGCAGTCAGCCGGGCCAGGATATGGGTGAGGCTCTCCTGCTCCAGCTGCTCCTTCAACGCGTGCATTTTGGCCGACATATCCGCCAGCGTGTAGTCGTCATAGATCAGTTCCCGAATGGCCTTCAGGCACTCGTCCGGCTCCTTGGCCGCCACCCGGCCCAGCCCCCGCTTCACCAGGAAGCGGGCGTTGTTCTTCTCCTGCTCCAGAAAGGGCTCCCAGGCCAGGATGGGCAGCTCGGAGAAGATGCTCTCAAACATGGTGATGCCGCCGGGCTTGGTGAGCACCAGGTCGGCCCAGGCCATATACTCGTAGACCCGGTCGGTAAAACCGATGACCCGTATGTTCTCATATTTGTCCACCAGCCGGTCGTACAGCTTCTGGTTGCGACCGGTGATGATGGTGGTGTGTACGCCGGGCATGGTATCCAGAGCCTCATAGAAGGAGTCCTTCCGGGGCATCATGCCCAGGCCGCCCCCCATAATGAGCAGGTTGCGCTGCTGCCGGTGGTCCCGGTGGACGGGCAGCTTGAACTCCGCCCGGACGGGGATGCCGGTGACGTAAATGATATCCCGGTTGACCCCCTTGGCAACCAGCCGCTCCTTGATCTCCTGGGTACCCACCAGATAGCAGTCGGTGACCCGGTGAATCCACTCGGAGTGGCTGGTCAGGTCGGTGACGCAGGTCACCATGGGCAGACTGCTCCCCGTCTCCTTCTTCCACCGGGCCACAATGCGGGCGCAGATGGGGTGGGTGGCAATAATCACGTCGGGCCGCTTGCGCTCAAAGAGCTCCTCCACCCGGTCGGGGCACTGCTCGTCGTTCAGGGGCCGCTCATCGGAGTCCTTGTTCTGGGTAAACTTATAATAAAGGTTAAACAGCCCGCTGCCCCGGGTCACCAGGACGTTGAACCACTTGTACATGGATTCGGAATTGTGGTTGGTGCAGGCGATCAGGTCCATCACTTCCACCTGCGCCTCAGGAAACGCCCTCAGCAGCTGCTGGCGCAGGGACATGGATGCCGACCAGTGGCCCATGCCGAACTTTCCCGTCACGATCAGGATATTCACGCAGCTCCCTCCTCACGCTACTCTTTCTCATGGTCAAGTATA
The DNA here is from genome assembly GCA_944385625.1 of uncultured Flavonifractor sp. Taxonomy (GTDB): domain Bacteria; phylum Bacillota; class Clostridia; order Oscillospirales; family Oscillospiraceae; genus Flavonifractor. The sequence goes on from CALWXZ010000048.1 coordinate 4,558, forward strand.
GCGGACGTTCTTTTAGAAAATCAGAGCCTGTTTCTTAAGAAGATATTAAGAAAAAGAAACAGGCTGTCACTTTTCCGCCCAGATCCGCTCCGGCAGGGGCTCCTCGCCGGCGGTACACACCGCCGCCCGCCAGCCCGCCCCGGCGTAGGCGCCGAACCGCAGCCCGTCCAGCGTTCCGGTCTGGCCGGGGACCAGCAGGGGCACCGGGATGGTCCGGGGCGCCTGCCGCAGGCCGGTGCCCAGGCACTTGACTCTGGCCTCCTTCAGGGTCCACAGGGTGTACAGGCTCCCCCAGTCCCCGCCCTGGCGGGTGAACCAGGCCAGCTCCTCCTCCGAGAGCACATAGCCCTCCAGCCCCGCCCGGCGGGGCCGCACCCGCTCCACGTCCACCCCCAGGGGGGCCGCTCCCGCACCGCACAGGGCCAGACCGCCGCTGTGGCTCAGGTTAAAGTGCAGTCCGGGCTCCCCGGGAAACCAGGGTTTTCCCAGCTCATCCCGGGCCACCCGGGGCAGCTCCGGCCGGCCGAAGCGCGCCCTCAGCAGCCGGGCAAGCAGCTCCCAGGCGTCCCCTTCCTCCATCCAGAGTTCCATCGTCCCCCACCTTCCCCAGTCCGTCCATAAAAAGGCGGCGAACCCCATGGACTACCATCCGGTTCGCCTGGGACGCCGCAAGCGTGTTTTTTTCATTATATCCGGCGCTCTCCCCACAGGCAAGCCCTTTTTTGCGGCTGTGCGCCGGTTTCCGCCGGAAAAATCGGCCCAGTCCCCGCCGGGGTATTTGCTTTTGCCGGTGGTTGGAGGTACAATGAGAGACAAGGCATATGGAGCGGACCCGCCCAAAGGGCGTCCGCCAGTTTCTGCAAGCTGCGAGGTGAGCCTATGTATACCATTCTCATCTGTGATGACGACCGGGATATCGTCTCCGCCCTGGACATCTATCTCACCAGCGAGGGCTACCGCACCGTCAAGACCTACGACGGCCTGGAGGCCCTCGCCGCCGTTGACGCCCAGCCGGTGGACCTGATTCTGATGGACATCATGATGCCCGGCCTGGACGGCATCCGCACCACCGCCAAGCTGCGGGAGAAGTGCAATGTCCCCATCATTCTGCTGACCGCCAAAAGCGAGGACGCCGACAAGGTGCTGGGCCTGAACATCGGCGCCGACGACTACATCACCAAGCCCTTCAACCCCATCGAGGTCATCGCCCGGGTGAAGAGCCAGCTGCGCCGGTACACCAGTCTGGGGGGGAAGAGCGGCGCCAGCGAGAATCCCCAGCTGCTCGCCAACGGCGGCATCGCCCTGGACGACAGCGCCAAGTCGGTGACGGTGGACGGGGACCGGGTGAACCTGACCCCCCTGGAGTACAACATTCTCCACCTGCTGCTGAAAAATCCGGGCCGGGTCTTTTCCACCAGCCAGATCTATGAGCTGGTGTGGAACGACCCCTCTCTGGGCTCGGAGAACACCGTGGCGGTTCACATTCGCCACCTGCGGGAAAAGATCGAGATCGATCCGGCCAACCCCAGATACATCAAGGTGGTCTGGGGCCTGGGCTACAAGATGGAAAAGCTCTGAACCTGAAACGAGGAGGGGGAACGCTATGAAAAAACTGGGGACCCGGCTGGCGGTGAAGGTGATCGCCTTCTTTCTGGCCCTGGGCACCGGCGTGGGGGGCTTCTGGGCCTCCCTGTTCATCCTCTCCCAGTGGGATACCCTGTGGACCGGCGTGGGCTACTACTCCAGCAACTCCTGCTCCCAGTACATGGAAAACCGCATGGTCCAGGTGGAGGAGCTGGCCCGGCTGCTCCAGTATCAGGCCTGGGAGGCCCCCCTGTCCTACCTGGATCAGCAGCGCCTGGGGGATTTGAAGTACGCCCTGGACGGCAGCCGCACCAACTTCTGCTTCACCATCCGGCGCAACGATACCGGCGCGCTGGTCTACTCCAATCTGGGGGAGGGCATGACGGTGGAGAGCAGCGTCCACACGGTGCTGCGGGATTCCATCGCCGTCACCTACAACGACGGCGGGGAGCGCCGGAAGGACTATTTTGTGTGGAACGGGGAAAAGCAGTTCTACCTGCTCTATGTGGTGCTGGACGACGGCACCGAGCAGCTGCTCACCCCCACCGACGCCGCCACCGCCGCCCAGTACGGCTACACCTTCAACGGCAACTCCTGGGACTACAACCAGGCCCAGGACAGCCGGCTGCTCTATACCGAGCTGGCCATCGAATACGGCGTGGCCTACCCTCTGTCGGTTCACGACGAATTCTGGGACAGCGCCCAGGATTTCAGCGAATACGCCCGCTACCTGCCCTCCCTGGCAGTACTCACCGTGGTGCTGGACGCGTCGTGCGTGCTAGTGTGCATCTATCTCTGCCGGGTGGTGGGCCGGCGGCCCGGCCAGAGCGGGGTGACCCTCAACCGCTTTGACCGCATCCCCCTGGATCTGCTGGTGCTGCTGGAGATCTGGATCGTCATTCTGCTGCTGACGGGCGGGGACCCCATGGCCACCGCTCTCAACGCCAACGGCCCCTCCACCGACGTGGTGGTGGGTCTGGCCCTGACCTCGTCGGGGATCGGCCTTTGTCTGCTCTCCTTCCTGCTCACCCTGATGACCCGCATCCGCAGCAAGGTCCTGTGGACCAACACCCTGGTCTGGCGGCTGATCCAGGTGCTGGGCCGGGCCGTCCGCAACGCCGCCCACAGCTGGCCCCTCACCGGGCGGATCATCGTGCTCTTCCTGCTCTATCTGCTGGGCACCTTTTTGACCACCCTCACCCTGGTGCTCATTCCGGTCTACCAGGGGCTGGTGCTGTGGCTGCTGTGCCGGTGGGCCATCCAGTGGCACCGGGTCCGCCAGGGGACGGACCACATTCTGGGGGGCGACCCGGGCTTCAAGATCGACACCCGAGGACTGTACCACGATCTGGCCCAGCACGCCGAGCAACTCAACGATCTGGGCGACACCATCAGCCAGGCCGTGGACCAGCGCATCCGCAGCGAGCGGTTCCGGGCCGAGCTCATCACCAACGTCTCCCACGATCTGAAAACCCCTCTGACCTCCATCATCAACTATGTGGACCTGCTGAAAAAGCAGCCCATCCAAAATCCCCAGGTCCAGTCCTACATCGAGGTTCTGACCCGGAAGAGCCAGCGGCTGAAGAAGCTGACCGAGGATCTGGTGGAGGCCTCCAAGGCCTCCGCCGGCACCCTACCCGTCCACCTGGAGCGGCTGGGCATGGTGCAGCTGGTCCAGCAGGCCCTGGGGGAGTTTGAGGAGCGGTTTGCCCAGAGCAACCTGACCGTTGTCACCCTCTACCCCGAGGAGGAGGTGTGGATCATGGCCGACGGCCATCACCTGTGGCGGGTCATCGACAACCTGCTGTCCAACTGCAACAAGTACGCCCTGGAGGGCACCCGGGTCTATCTGGAGATCACCCGCCAGGACAATACCGCCGTATTTTCGGTGAAAAATATCTCCCGGCAGCAGCTCAACATTCCCCCCGAGCAGCTGATGGAGCGCTTTGTCCGGGGAGACACCTCCCGCACCACCGACGGCTCCGGCCTGGGGCTGTCCATCGCCCGCAGTCTCACCGAGTTGCAGCACGGCCAGTTTGCCCTGAGCATTGACGGCGACCTGTTCAAGGCCACCGTCACCTTCCAGCTGGCGCCCCCGCCGGAGGGGGAGGCGGAACCCCAGCTCCCTCCGCCCGCATAAAAAACGTCCTGCCGTGAGAGCGGCAGGACGTTTTCGTTATCCGCAGGCGGAGCAGCAGTGGCCCTCCTCGCAGTCGCAGGGCAGCTTGAGGGACTCGGGCACCGGCTGGCCCTTCTTCTTGTAATAGTCGGCCAGGGCCGCCTTGATGGCCTCCTCCGCCAGCACCGAGCAGTGCATCTTGTAGGCGGGCAGCCCGTCCAGGGCCTCGGCCACAGCGGCGTTGGTGAGGGTCATGGCCTCGCCGATGGTCTTGCCCTTAATCATCTCGGTGGCCATGGAGGAGGTGGCGATGGCGGAGCCGCAGCCGAAGGTCTTGAACTTCACGTCGGTGATGACGTCGCCGTCGATCTTCAGGTACATCTTCATAATGTCGCCGCACTTGGGGTTGCCCACCTGGCCCACCCCGTCGGCGTTCTCAATCTCCCCCACGTTGCGGGGATGCTCAAAATGGTCCATCACCTTATCCGAATACAGCATAGCAGTTGCTCCTTTCCAAATCACAGTTCCCAGGTGGGTTTCTGGGCGTCCTTGTCCCACACCGGGGACATCTCCCGCAGGTATTCCACCACGGCGGGCACTTCTTTCAACATATACTCCACATCCCCCTCGGTATTGTCCGGCCCCAGGGAGAGGCGCAGGGACCCGTGGGCGATGGCGTGGGGCAGGCCGATAGTCAGCAGCACATGGGAGGGGTCCAGGGAGGCGGAGGAACAGGCCGAGCCGGAGGAGGCGCAGATTCCCTTGGCATCCAGGTGGAGCAGCAGGGCCTCCCCCTCCACCCCCTCAAACACGAAGGAGGCGGTACCGGGCAGCCGCTTCACCGGATGGCCGGTGAGGCGGGTGTAGGGCAGCGCCGACAATCCGGCAATCAGCTTGTCCCGCAGGGTGGCCAGCCGGGCCGACTCCTCCGGCAGGCGGTCCACCGCCTCCTTCAGGGCGGCGGCCATGCCCACGGCACCGGGGACGTTCTCGGTGCCGGAGCGGCGGCCCTTCTCCTGTCCGCCGCCCTGGATGAGGGCGGGCAGCCGGAGGGGCTTTCTCATATACAGGGCGCCGATCCCCTTGGGACCGCCGAACTTGTGGCCGGACAGGGAGAGCAGGTCCACGTTCCACGCCTCCACATCCACCGGGATGTGTCCCACGGCCTGGACGGCGTCGGTGTGGAAGAGCACCTTGTGGGCCCGGGCAATGGCCCCGATCTCCGCAATGGGCTGAATGGTGCCGATCTCGTTGTTGGCGGCCATCACGGAGATGAGGATGGTATCCGGCCGGATGGCCTGCTCCACAGCGGCCGGGTCCACCAGGCCGTCCCCGTCCACCGGCAGGTAGGTCACCTCATAGCCCAGCTTCTCCAGATACTGGGCGGTGTGGAGGACGGCGTGGTGCTCGATGGCGGTGGTGATGATGTGGCCGGTCTTCTTGCCCTTCAGGGCCATCAGCTCGGCCACCCCCCGCAGAGCCCAGTTGTCGGCCTCGGTGCCGCCGGAGGTGAAATAGAGCTCCTCCGGCTTGGCGTTCAGGCAGGCGGCCACCTGGGCCCGGGCCTGCTCCAGGTGGGTCTTGCCCTCCTGGGCAAAGCGGTACAGACTGGAGGGATTGCCATAGTCCCGGGTGAAGTGGGGCAGCATGGCGGCAAGGGCGGTATCGGTAACGGCCGTGGTGGCCGCATGGTCGGCATAGATGAATCGTTCAGACATAGAGATCTCCTTTCCGGAATCTACTTATTTCCTATCTGTTTACTAGATTATACGATCCAACTCCCGCCTTGTCAAGGAAAATCTTTCACCCCTTTGTTTTTTTCGCCTGTAAACTAAATTTGCAATTCCCGCACCTTTCCCGTTGACGGCGCCCGGCCGGGATGCTATAGTGTGGGTATCCTATGCTTCTGGAAATCGAGGTCCCCAATGGATAAAAAGCTGTTCAAAAGTATCATATTGATTATCACCTATGCCGTGCTGCTGGTCATCATTCTGGCGCGGCTGGACGTGGTGTTCTTCGGGATCGGCACGGTGCTGTCGGTCTTTCAGCCTCTGATCGTCGGCTTCTGCCTGGCCTTTGTTCTGAACCGGCCCTGTCAGTTCTTTTTCCGCCTGTACAGCCGGGGCCTGGACAAGACGCCCGCCCGGGGTGCCGCCCGTCCTCTGGCGGTGCTCACCGCCTACCTGGCTTTGATTCTGATTGTGGCGGCGGTGTTCTCCTTTGTGCTGCCCAAGCTGGTGGAGAGCATCCAGACCTTTGTGCTCAACCTGGGCGGCTATATCACCAACGCCCAGGACTCCATCAACAAGCTGCTGGCCTACCTCAACCTGGATATGGAGCAGCTGGATCTGTCCAATCTGAACGCCACTCTGAAGGATCTGCTCAACAACGCGCTGCGGTTTTTGTCCAACCTGGGTCCCCGGCTGGTGGAGTTCACCACCAGTCTGGTGTCCATCCTGGTCACCGGCGTGCTGGCTCTGGTCTTTTCCATCTATATGCTCTCCGGCCGGGATAAGCTGCTGGGGCAGTGCCGCCGGCTGCTGAAGGCCTATGTGCCCGCCAAAGCCGCCGGCCCTATCTCCCAGGTAGTCTCCCTGACCGCCGCCACCTTTACCAAATTTGTCACCGGCCAGTGTATTGAGGCCTGTATCCTGGGCGGGCTGTGCTCCCTGGGTATGCTCTTCATCCAGCCGGACTACGCCCCCCTCATCGGCGTCACCGTGGGGGCCGCCGCCCTCATCCCGGTGGCGGGGGCCTACATAGGGGCCATCGTGTCCGCCATCCTGCTGCTGATGGTCTCCCCCCTGAAGGCCCTTATTTTCCTGATCTTCCTCATCATCCTCCAGCAGGTGGAGGGCAACGTGATCTATCCCCGGGTGGTGGGCACCTCTCTGGGCCTGCCCGGCATCTGGGTGCTGGCCGCCGTCACCGTGGGAGGCAGCCTGTTGGGACTGGTGGGGGTGCTCATCAGCGTCCCCATCGCCTCGGTGCTGTACACCCTGCTGCGCTGGGACATCCACAAGCGTCTGGGGCCGCCCAGCGATTCCTCCGCCGCCTGAAAGCCACAAAAAACGGACCTGCTGCAAACAGAATGCAGCAGGTCCGTTTTGTCTGTTCAGTCCTCCAGGATCTGGATGCCGCCACCCAGCACGCCGTCGCCGATATAGACGCTGAGGGTGGCGTCGATCTCCCCTTCCCACATATGAACGGCATCGGGGAAGCGCTCCCGGATGCGCTGGGCCAGTTCCGCCATCTCCGCCGGGGCGCCGCCGTTGGCCACCCCCAGGTTGTAGCGGACGCCGGGCCGGTAGTGCTGCTCCATCAGCTCCAGGATCTTGTCCTGGACCTGTCGGCGGCCCCGCACCTTGGCCACGCTCTGGAGCTGGCCGTCGGAGGCAAAGGTAATCACCGGCTTGATACTCAGCAGGGTACCGGCAAAGGCGGCCACCTTGCCGATGCGCCCGCCCTTGCTCAGATACTCCAGGGTGTCCACCGAGAAGAAGGGGAAGGTATGGGCAATGAGGTAGGGTACCCGCCTGGTCACCAGGGTATCCCAATCCGCCCCGGCCTGGATCTCCTCCCACAGCTGGAGCACCATAATCCCCATGCCCAGAGAGCCGCTCTTGGAGTCAAACACGGCGATATCCAGGTCCTTCCGGGTCTCCGCCTGAAGCCGCACCATATTATAGGTGCCCGACAGGCCGGAGGAGAGCATGACGGCCAGCACCTTCTCATAGCCGTCGGCCTTGATGCGGTCCAGCGCGTCGCTGATGCTGCCCCCGTCGGGCAGAGAGGTGCGGGGCAGCTCCCCCCGGTGCAGGCGCTCATACACATCCCCGGCAAAGATATCCACCCCGTCGGAGTATTCCCCGTCGGCGCAGACGATCTTCAGGGGTACGGTATAGATGGGCTTGCCCTCCCGCAGGGCGGGGGACAGGTCGGAGGTGGAATCGGTAAGCAGCGCGATCTTCTGTACGTTTGACAAGTTGATCCTCCTACCTTATAATCAATCTTGAGAAACTGACATAACGTCGTTATGTGACCTACTTAAATTATAGCGGCAAAGGGTCGCCGCTGTCAAGAGGTGGAAGCCCATGGAGGACTATCGTACCCGCAGAAAGGAGCAGGCCAGGCAGACCGAGCAGGCTATTTTGCAGGCCGCCATGGATCTGTCCCGGCGGCAGAGCTTTGACAAGGTATCCATCCGGGAGATCTGCCAGCAGGCCGGGATCACCACCGGAGCCTTCTACCACCACTTCCGCTCCAAGGAGGATCTGCTCTCCCGGGGCTTTGCCCCCCTGGACACCTATCTGGAGCGGGCCCTCACCGGCCACGAGAACGAGCCCCCCGCCCTCCGGCTGCGGCGCATCCTGACCAACTACGCGGAGTTTTTGGAGAATCTGGGCTGGGAGCTGGTGGCCCGCTACTACCAGCGGCGGCTGGACGCCCCCGACGACACTTCCTCCATGGACTCCAGCCGGTTCACCCTGCGGGCCATGGCCGACTGTCTGGGCCAGGCGGAGGCGGAGGGGGGCCTGCTGCCCGGCTGGTCGGCGGAGTGGACCGCCGATTTTCTCTTTCGCCACTTTCGGGGGGTGGTCATCGACTGGACCCTCCACCGGGGCTCCTACCGGCTGCTGTCCAAGCTGGAGCAGGACTACACCCTGTTCAGCCATGTGTTCCGCACGGGCTGAGGGGGGACAGGCAACTTTTTCTCTTGCGGCGCATACCCATCTGTGAAGGAGGTGTGTGCCATGTCCCGGCTGCTGTCCAAGGCCAGGGTCCGCGATTTTCTACTGGGTCTGGTCCTGCTGTGCGCCACCCTGGCGCTGATGCTCTATCCCAAACCATCCATGGAGGCGGCCCGGACCGGCCTCCAGCTGTGCTACAACGTCATCATCCCCTCCCTGTTTCCCTTTTTCGTGCTGTCCGCCCTGGTGGTGGAGCTGGGACTGGCCCGCTATCTGGGCCGGCTGCTGGAGGGGGTCATGCGCCCTTTGTTCCATGTCAGCGGCGCCTGCGCCTCCGCCTTTGCCCTGGGCTTTGTAGGGGGCTATCCGGTGGGGGCCAAGACCGCCATCAGCCTCTATGAGAAGGGGATGTGTACCCGCACGGAGGCCGAGCGGCTGCTGGCCTTCTGCAACAACTCCGGCCCCGCCTTCATCCTGGGGGTGGTGGGGGCGGGGATCTTTGCCAGCAGCACGGTGGGGGTGCTTCTCTATCTGGCCCACGCCCTGGCCTCGGTGTGCATCGGGCTGCTCTTTCGCTTTTACAAGGCGGGGACGGACGGGGGCGGGGGAACCTCCAGCCGCCCCGCGCCCCAGTTTCAGGCCCAGCGCTTCTCCGCCGCCTTCACCGGCTCGGTGAAAAACGCCTTTCTCTCCACCTTGAATATCTGCGCCTTTGTGGTGTTCTTCACGGTGGTCATCCAGCTGCTCATCCGCTCCGGCTTTTTACCCGGCCTGGCCCAGATGCTGGGCACCCTGCTGGCCCCCTTCGGCCTGACCCCGGAGTGGGCCCAGCGGCTGCTCACCGGCGCGCTGGAGATCTCCTCCGGGGTGTCCACCCTGTCGGAGGGAGGCGCCCTGGGCAGCCGGCTGGCCATGGCTGCCTTCATGCTGGGGTGGGCGGGGATCTCGGTCCACTGTCAGGTGCTCTCCTTCATCGGGGGCAGCGGCCTGTCGGTGGGCACCTATCTGACAGGCAAGCTGCTCCACGGCTTTCTCTCCGCCCTCTTCGTGGGGGTGCTGGTCCGGTTCGTCCCCCTGGGCGCCCCCGTCTCCAACTACCTGGCCGATCAGGTGGCCGGTATCGCCGGCATGGAATTTCACAGCGCCCTCACCGCCTCCATCCTGGCCGCCTGGGTCATCTTCCTGGGCTTTCTGCTGGCGGCTGTCCTCGGTTCACGAAAAGGCCTTGGCAAACGGCGCAGGCCCATGCTATAATAAACGGTACTGAGCTGATATTTTGCATCCTCACCGGTGAGGGTAGGAGGGATACCGTGCTGTTTCAAAAGGACATTGAGCCTCGCTGCTGCTACTGCCAGCGGGGCACCAAGCTGGACGACGAGCAGATCCTCTGCGTCAAGAAGGGCGTGGTGGCGCCGGGGAGCAGCTGCCGCGCCTTCCGGTACGATCCGCTGAAGCGGGTGCCTACCCCGCCGGTGACGCTGGATCTGGGCAAGCTGAAGGACGAGGATTTCAGTCTGTAACAAAAGGAAGCCCGCTGCACCTGCAGCGGGCTTCCTTTTTTAGTTCCAGATTCAGAAAATCAGCCGCACCGCCCAGGCGGCGGCCAGAAAACCGGCCAGATCGGCGCACAGGGCCGCGGGGACCGCGTAGCGGGTCTTGACGATACCCGCCGCGCCAAAGTAGACGGCGATGGTATAAAAGGTGGTCTCGGTGGAGCCCAGCATGACGGCGGCCGTTCGGCCGATGGCGGAATCAGGCCCGTAGGTGGAGATGAGCTCGGCCCCCACCCCCAGGGCAGCCGAGCCGCTGACCGGCCGCACCAGCATCAGCCCCACTGTCTCCGGCGGGATGCCCACGGCGGTAAGCAACGGCGCCAGAGCATTGGCCGCCAGCTCCAGGGCTCCGGAGGCCCGCAGCATATAGACCGCCGTCAGCAGTCCCACCAGGGCGGGGGCGATACGAATCAACACCCCCAGCCCTTCGCCGGCCCCCGTCAGCAGGGCGCTGTACACGTCCACCCTCCGGGCCATGCCCCACAGGGCCACCGCCCCGATGATGAGGGGCACCAGCATGGTAAAAAAGGCGTCCATCCTCAGTCCCTCCACAGCTTGGCCAGCACTTTGGCCGCCAGGATGCCCACGCTCACCGACAGCGCGGAGGCCAGCCACACCGCCGGCAGGATGTCAAAGGGGCTCTGGCACCCGGCGGCCATCCGCACCCCCGCCACCGTGGTGGGGATGAGCTGGATGGAGGCGGTGTTGCACACCACCAGCATACACATCCCGTCGCAGGCCACCCCCGGCCTGCGGCGGCTCATCTTCCGGGCGGCCTCAATCCCCAGCGGGGTGGCCGCGTTACCCAGCCCCAGCAGATTGGCCGACACATTGGCGGAAATGCAGTCCATCACCTCCCGGTCCCGGGCAAACTCCGGGTAGAGCCGCCCCAGCAGGGGCCGCAGCAGCCTGGACAGCCCGGCGGACAGGCCGGAGCGCTTCATGATCTCCATGACCCCCATCCACAGGCAGAGCACCCCCGCCATGGACAGACACAGGTCCACCGCCGCCCCGGCCCCCTCCAGGGCCGCTCCACCCACCGCCGCGCCGTTGCCCGTGGCCAGCGCGCACAGGATGGAGACCACCACCATCCCTGTCCAGATCACCGCCATCGCCATATCCGTCCGCCCCTTTCCCTGTCCAAATTTCCAGGTCAGGCTATCTATACGATCCAGCTCAGGAAAAGATACCCAGTTATGCCACGAAAAATGGCAGATAATATATGAAGTTTTTGTAACACTGCTTGACAGGGCAATACGTTGTGTTATAATTGTGTCAGTTTCTAGTTAATGAAGGGAATAATTGGAAGCTAATAGGGAAAGGAAGTAGCATTTATGAAGTCAACTGGGATCGTACGTAAAGTAGATGAACTGGGCCGCATTGTTTTGCCCATCGAACTTCGCCGCACACTGGATATCGCAGAGAAGGATTCTCTGGAGATCTATGTGGACGGCGCTTCCATTGTGCTGAAAAAGTATCAGCCCGCCTGTATTTTTTGCGATGACGCTAAGGATGTCATCAACTTTAAGGGGAAGAATGTGTGTGCCAACTGCATTCGCGAACTTCAGCTCAAGTGATTGCCAACGAAAGAAAACGGGGCTCCTCCGGCATGACGCCGCAGGGCCCCTTTCTTTTTACATTATTGTAAATATTTATCCATTTAACACAGGTTAAAATGATTCTTCAATTTTGTGCTGTTTTTTGCCATCATTTTCCCTATTTTCGGGGGTATTCGCTGTTTTTTTGCTAAAAAACCACGTTTCCCCCTCCGCCAAAGATATACCGATTGTAATATTCAATTCCTTTCATTAACTTAACGTCGTTTTTCTTCCATCGCTCTCCCATAGAGTTCATTTTTGGGCAGACCGGTCTCCTTGGCGGCCTGCCGGGCGGCGTCTTTCAGGGACAGGCCCTGGTCCCGCAGCTGGGCCACCCGCTCCAGTCCCTCCTCCAGGGTGGGCTGAGCCTTGGCCTGCTCCGCCGCCCCCTCCACCACCAGGACGAACTCCCCCCGGGGCGGGTTCTCCCCGTACCAGGCCGCCGCCTCCCCCAGAGTGGTGCGGCGCACCTCCTCATGGAGCTTGGTCAGCTCCCGGCACAGGGAGATCCGCCGGTCCGGCCCGAAGGCCTCCGCCAGGTCGGCCAGGGTGGCGGTCAGCTTGTGGGGGGCCTCATAGAAGATCATGGTCCGCCGCTCCTGCCGCAGCTCCTCCAGGTGGGCGCGGCGGTTTTTCTTGTTCATGGCCAGAAAACCCTCAAAGGTAAAGCGGCCGGTGGGCAGGCCGGACACGGACAGGGCGGTGACCAGGGCGCAGGGGCCGGGGACGGCCACCACCTCCACCCCGCTTTGGGCGCACAGCCGCACCAGGTCCTCCCCCGGATCGGACACCGCCGGGGTGCCCGCGTCGGTGACCAGGGCGCAGCTCTCCCCCGCCAGCAGGCGGCCCAGCACCGCCTGCCCCCCGGCCTCGGTGTTGTGGCGGTAGTA
>CALWXZ010000049.1 GCA_944385625.1 uncultured Flavonifractor sp.
CGGAAGAGCATCTGGGCCCAGTCCTGGGCCTCGGTGCCGCCGGCGCCGGCGTGGAAGGTGAGGATGGCGTTGGAGTTATCGTACTCACCGGTAAAGAGGGTGGACAGCTTGGCCTCCTCCATATTGGCCTCCAGCTTGGCAAAGCCCTCCTCCAGCTCGGGAACCAGACTCTCGTCCTCCATCTCGTTGCCCAGCTCGCACAGGGTCATCAGGTCCTCCCACTGGCCCTTGCGTTTCTCCTGCCCCTCAATCTTGTCCCGCAGGTTCTTGACCCGCTGCTGCACCTTCTGGGCCTTTTCCAGGTTGTCCCAGAACCCGTCGGAGGCGCTCTCCGACTCCAGCATCTCGGCCTCCCGCCGGGCGGCCTCCAGTCCAAGGGCCTGCTCCAGATCGTCCAACTCCGGCTTCAGGTTGTTGAGCTTAACCTTATATTCATCAAACTGTAACATAGATCCACTCTCATTTCCGTAAAATAGCCATATTATTATACCCAACGGCAGGACCAATGTAAAGAGAAGGGCACCAAAAAACCGCCCGAAGGCGGGCGGTTTTTATCGGCTGCTGGCGGACCAGGCCGGATCGGCACAGAAGATCAGATCATCTACGTCTCCGCTGGGACCGGCGGTCTGGACGGTATCATCATGCGGGTACTGCTCCATTTGACTCCCTCCTTCCCGGTGATGTACATATCAGTATATGCGCCCCGGCTGGAAAAATGTGTACGATTGCTGTCGCCGCCCAATTACTTTTTTCCGGCGGCGGCCTGCGTTCCCCCTCGAAAAAGCGGCGTGTCACTTTTTCAACAGTCTCAAAGAGCGCGCTGCGGCGGCAGCGCGCTCTTTGTCCGTTTATCCGTTCAGCAATTCCATGGGGTCCACGCTCTCTCCCGCCCGCATCACGCTGAAGTGCAGGTGGCTGGGCAGGGCGCTCTCGGCGATGGCGGTATCCCCTACCGAGCCGATGATATCCCCCACGGTGACCTCATCCCCCACCTCCACGGTGGGGACGGCGGCCAGATTGGCGCAGGTGGTGGTCAGCTCTCCGCCGTGGTCAATGACCACGGTGGTGCCCAGCATCACGTCCTCGGTCACCTGGGTCACCACACCGGAGGCGGGAGCCCGGACCTCCGTACCGGCGGCGGCGGCGATGTCCAGCCCGGCGTGGGTGCGCCAGTCGGCCATGGTCACGTCATAGGCCAGGGTTTCCACGCTGTAGCCGGTGAGCACCTCTCCCTGCACCGGCCAGGTGAGGGAGGTGGGGGCGCTTCTGGGGGTAGGTGTGGGTCGGGCCGTAGCCGACGGGGTGGCGGCGGCCACGGCGGGTGCCGTGGCAACAGGTCTGGGGGTTGCGGTCACAGTGGGCTTCACCGGCGCCACGGTGGCGGCGGGGGTGGGGGCCGGGGTTACCGTGATACTGGCAGTCCCGCCCACGGGCTGTTCCTCTTGCTCCCCGGTGAGGGAGGAGAACAAAAACCAGCCGGAAATCCCGATGGCCGCAATGCAGAGAGCCAGGACGATGTAAAAGCCCTTACCCTCGATAAAGTCGCTGAAACGGTGGTAGAATGATTTTTTCATACTCTTCAGCACCTCCGAGCCTTATTCTGGACAGGCCGGAGGGTACTTATACACATCAGGCGGAAATTTCTGTCTTTTTCCGCAAAAAGCCCGCCCCCCAGCGCAGGACGTGCGCCGCGGGGCGGGCTTTGAGGCGAAGGGCGTTTACTGGGCCACGATCACACGAATCCGGCCGCCGGCGCTCTCGCTCTTGTCGTACCAGCCGGTGAGGGCATAGTCCCCCTCCGTGACCCGGGACAGGCTGGAGAGCAGATACTCCCCCTTTTCATAGACATAGACCGCCACCTGCTCGGACAGGGCATATTGCTGCCGGTCAGCGCCCACGGCAAAGTTTCCGCTGGTGCTGATGCTGTCCAGTTTCCGCTCGGTCAGGTTGTACAGCCGCTCCACATTGGTGTCGCTGTCCATCTTGATCTGGCAGGGCCCGGTCTTCAGGCTATAGATGGCGGAGGCGGAGCCAAACACCAACTCCTGGCCGCCCACATCGTAGGTATAAGAGGAGGAGATCTGGAAGCCACCGGTGGGCAGGCTCATATTAATCTCATCCACGTCGGTGATGATGCCGTACTGGTGCAGGTCGCCGGTGACGTCGTTGAGGATCAGATGGCTGATCTCCCCGTCGCCGTTGAGGGCATAGTAGCGCACCATATCGCCGCTCAGCTCCACGCCCGCCAGCCGGTCGGGGTAGATCCGCATCGGGGTGCGGGCCTCGTAGGTGTCAATGATCTGCACGTCGTCGGCCAGCTCATAGCCGCCCAGTTTGGCGGCGTCGGCGCTGACCTTGCCGGTAAGTCTGGCAGTGCTCAGCCGCTTCACCTGCACCTCGCTGTCATCGGTGATGACTTGGACCAGATCGCCCTCCTCCAGGCTCTTTTCGCCGCACTGGTAGCGGTAGGCGCTGCCGTCGGTAGCGGCCACCGTGACGGTGCGGGCGGTGTAGGTTCCGTTGTTCCCGTCATCGTAGGGCAGGTTTTCCACCTTTGTGATAACCCCGTAGATCAAAGTGCTCTCACCGGGCGCCTGGCCCAGGGCGGCCACGCCGCCGTTGCGGCCCAGCAGCAGGGTGACCTGGTCGCCCACGGTGTAACCGCCCAGATCGGACAATTCATAGGCGGCGGAGGTGGTCTCAATGGCATAGGCCTTGCCCGCCACCGTCACCGAGGTGGGCGCGGAGGCGGAGGGGCTGACCGCCTCCAGGGTACCGGTGACCTTGTCGGAATAGGCCCACACCGTCCGCATGGACTTGGACCAGTAGAGCACGTCCTGAACCTGCACGCTGCTCAGACCGACCGCCTTGCCATTGCGGTATACCGTGGCGGTGGCCGCGCGGAAGGGCAGGTCACTCTGCCAGTCGGCGGAGGCCACCACCGGTCCCTCCATAGCGGAGTTGATGAGGGCCACCCGGTCCAGCTCACCGGCGGCGTTCACCAGATTCAGGGTGGGCTCCAGAACATTCAGGTGGTAGACCCCCGACTTGTTTTTGGTCACCATCAGGTTGTAAAACAGGTACAGGGCGTCCCGGCGGGTCATATTCTCGCTCTGGCCGCAGCTTACCCCCTGGTCCAGATCCAGCGCCCGGTACTGGGCCATCTGGCCGGCGGGCCACAAACCGGTAAAGTCGCTGTCGGTGTAGCCCAGCAGCCGCAGCACCATGGTTACCCCCTCGGCCAGGGTAATCTTCTGGTCGGGGTTGAAGTTGCCGTACAGATCCCCCTGGACCAGATTCAGATCCACCGCGGCCTTGATGTAGGGGGCCGCCCAGTGGGTCTGGGGCACGTCCGGATAGGGCTTGACGGACACCGTATCTCCCACCGTGTCCCGGCTGGTGGAGGCGGCCACCGTCATTTTGGTGAACTCCGCCCGGGTAATGGTGCGCTCCAGCGCCAGATTCCC
Organism: uncultured Flavonifractor sp.; assembly: GCA_944385625.1. Lineage (GTDB taxonomy): Bacteria > Bacillota > Clostridia > Oscillospirales > Oscillospiraceae > Flavonifractor. The sequence goes on from CALWXZ010000049.1 coordinate 3,468, forward strand.
GGTCTCATCCCCCACCATAATGTCCAGCGCGGCCAGAACCTGGGCCGCCTCCCCCTCCGCCGGAGGGGCGGCCAGCGCCCCGGGCGCCAGGGACAGCACCAACACCAGGGCCAGCAGTCCGGATAACAGTCGATGTTTCATGTTTTTCTCCTTCCCACGGAAACGGACCTTCATTACCGTAAGTATATACCCCCTCTCAGCGGGAGGCAAGGGGGGATCTCCCCCCACTCAGTCGTAGCGCAGCGCGTCGATGGGGTTGAGTTTGGCCGCCTTGTTGGCGGGCAGGTAGCCGAACAGGACTCCGATGCCCACCGACACCCCGAAGGATACCAAAATCCCGCTGAGGTTGGGTATGGCGGCAAAGCCCTGGGCGTCCGCCATCACAACACTCACCACCGCGGTGAACACATTGGCCAGCAGAATCCCGAACAGGATGCCGATCACCCCGCCGATGGCGGAGGTGGTCCCCGCCTCAATGATAAACTGGCTGCGGATGTCCCGACCCTTGGCCCCCAGGGACTTGCGGATGCCGATCTCCCGGGTGCGCTCGGTTACCGACACCAGCATGATGTTCATGATGCCAATGCCGCCCACCACCAGGGAAATGGCGGCGATCACCACCAATATGGTCATCAGCACCCCCAGCATGGAGTCCATCATCTCCATCATCTCCGCCGAGGTCATAACCAGATAGGAGCTGCTGTCACCGTAAATCCGGAAGAGCATATTTTCAATGACCCCTTTGGCGGCGGAGGAGGTCTCCTTGCTGGTGCTGGTCACCAGATAGGAATTCATGCCCATGCCGCCGGCGGCTGCATTGAGCTGCTCCACCAGTTCGTAGGGCAGGTAGATCTGGTCGTCTCCGCTGCCCTCCGTGGAGTCCGCCTTTTGGGCCAGGGTTCCGATGACGGTGTAGGGTACGCCCCCCACTGTCAGCGTCTGCCCCAGCCCCTGTCCTCCGAACATATCCTCATTGAGGTAGCTGCCAATGACGCAAACATTCTGATTTCTTTCCACATCCACATAGCTGAGAAAGCGCCCCTCCTCCAGCTTGTCGCCGGTGGCGGTCTGGCCCTTCTCGCTGTTGTACATGGTTTCGCTGACGCCGTACACCTTGGTGCGCTCATATTCCTGGGCGCCCTGGCGGACGATGGTGGTGGCGCTGAGATAGGGGCTGACCGAGTCGATGTACTGGGGGTATTTATCCGCCAGCGTGTAAAAGTCATCCGGCGTGACCTGGCGGTTGCCGCCGTAGGAGTAGATCCCCACCTGGATCATATTCACGCCGATCTGCTCGAACTGGTTGTTCATGTACTGCTGCATCCCGTTGCCCAGGGACACGATGACGATAACCGCCCCCACGCCGATGATGATGCCCAGCATGGTGAGCAGGGCCCGCACCTTGCTGGTCATCAGGCTCTTGATGGCCAGGCGGAAGGATTGTCCCATCTTCATAGGTTCAGCACCTCCCTGGCCTCCCGGCTCTCCTCCACATCCGGCTGGACCACGGCCCTGGGGTCGTGGGCGTCGCCGTCGTAAATGATCCGGCCGTCCTGAAGGCGCACAATGCGCTTGGCCTTGACGGCGATGGAATTGTCATGGGTGATGAGAACCACCGTATCCCCCTCGGCATTGAGCTTCTGAAGGAAACTGAGCACCTCCCGGCCGGTGCGGGAGTCCAGGGCGCCGGTGGGCTCGTCGGCCAGGATCACCGACGGGTTGCCCGCCAGGGCCCGGGCGATGGAGACCCGCTGCTGCTGGCCGCCGGAGAGCTGGCTGGGCAGATTTTTCCGTTTTTCCGCCAGACCCACCCGCTCCAGCGCCTGGATGGCCCGCTCCCGGCGCTCGCCGCTGGAGACCCCGGCGTACAGCAGAGGCAGCTCCACGTTTTCCAACACGTTGAGCTTGGGGATCAGATTATACTGCTGGAAGATGAAACCCAGCATTTTATTGCGGATCTCGGCCTGCTGGTCGTCATCCATGGTGGACACGTCCACGCCGCCCAGGTGGTAGGTGCCGGAGGTGGGCACATCCAGGCAGCCGATGATATTCATGGCGGTGGATTTGCCGGAGCCGGACTGGCCCACAATGGCCACGAACTCCCCCTGATCCACCGTCAGGGAGATGCCGTCCAGGGCGTGGACGGTCTCCTCCCCCATCTGATAAATTTTATAGACATCCTTGAGTTCAATGAGGTGTTCCATGGCTTAACCCATCCCCATCATCGCTTCCACCATATTGGACCCCTGGGGACTGGGGGCCAAAACCACTTCCCCCTCCTCCAGGCCGCTGGTGATCTCGATGTAGTTGTCGTCGTTGCGGCCCAGGGTGACCTGCCGCTCCTCCGCGGCGCTGATGTCCACCACGTTGCCCGCTTCATCCATGCACCCCTCTTGGGCCACCAGGACCGTGTTGCCCCGCTCCACGGCCTCCACCGGCAGGGTCAGCACGCTGCCCACCTGCTCCACAATGATCTTGGCCGAGACATTCATACCGGGGTACAGCTCCTCCGGGGAGCCGTCCACCAGGACGGTCACCGGATAGCTGGTGTGGCCGCTGGCGGTGGTGCCGTTGATGTTGATCTTATCCACCACCCCGGTGAAGCTCTCCCCGTCCAGGGCGTCGGCGGTGATCTCCACCTTCTGGCCCACCTGAATCTGGCTGATGTCCTGCTCGTCGATCTCCATCTCAAAGGTGAGCTGGGACCGGTCGTAGATGACGGCCGGATAGCTCTCCGCGGCGCCGGAGTTGGACATTCCGTTGATGTTGTCCCCCACGTCCAGGTTCTTCTCAATCACCTGGCCGTCGATGGTGGAGGTGATGGTGTAGTCATCCAGCTTTTCCTGGGCGTTTTCCAGGGAGAGCTGGGCATTTTCCAGGGCGATGCGGGCGTTTTCAATCTGGGTGTCCAGATCGGTCTCGGAGAGAACGCCGATGACCTGGCCCGTGCTGACCCGGTCCCCCTCCTTCACGCTGAGCACGTCCAGGTCGCCGGAGGCCTTGGCCACAATCTGATCGGAAGCGGCATAAGTAAAGTTGGCGCCGGCCGCGCAGGCCGCGCCGCCGATGGAGGCGGTACCCTGGGTGGTCTCGGACAGCACACCTGGGTTGTTGACCAGAATGGTCACCTGCCGCACCAGCGTGCCCCCCGCCCCCACCTGGTCGGTGGCGGCAATCTCGTCCACCGTGCCGGTCAGGGTGGAGCCGGTGCCGTTGACCACCACGGTGGCGGTCTGGCCCACAGTAAAGCCCGCCGCGTCTGCCGCGTGGAAGGGCACCTCCAGCTTCATGTGGTCCCGGTCCAGCACGTCGGCGATCACCGTACCCGGAGTAATGGCATCCCCCTGCTCCACATGGAGCTGGGTGATGACGCCGGCATCCTCGGCTGTCAGATTGCGGTCCTTCTGGCTGTCGCTCTGGGTCTTGAGCAGATCGTCCAGAGCCAGCTGGGCCGAGCGGACGTTGAGGGTCAGCTGCTCGATACTGTTCTCCACGTCCTTGGCGTCGATGCGGAAGAGCACATCCCCCTTATGGACGGTCTGTCCCTCCTCAAAGGGGGCCTCCAGAATCTCTCCGCTGATGAGGGTGGTGACGTTATAGGCCTGGATGGGCTCAATGGTGCCCGTTCCCGACACGGAGACCGTCATATCCCGTATGGTGGCCGTGTAGGGCAGATAGGCGCTGCTGATGATCTGGCGTCCCGCCCCCATACAGCGGCTGAGCAGAAAGACGATGATGGCCGCGAGTACCGCAAGCGCGATCACCCCTTTGACCCACCTGCGCTTCTTTTTGGGCGCCCGGAACTCAGGGACCTTTTTCACTTCCTTCTCCGGCGCCGCTGCGGTTTCTGATTTTACCTGGGTTGCTTCCATGGTCGTTTCTCCTTTTCATTGCTATGCCCGGCCGGGCACGGCCTCTTTGGCGGCCACACCCCGCTGCAGGATTCCCAAAATGCGAATCAGTCTGGCTCTGGCCTGGGGGACGTCCCCGTCCTGGCCCGCCGTCACCATGGTCCCCGCCACCGCCGAAACCAACAGATGGAGCAGATCGGGCAGATCGGTCTCCGAGCGCAGATCCAGCCGGGACAGGTCGATCTTGTCCCGCAGCCGCTCCACAAGAGCGCACGGCCCCTGCCGGTTCAGGATCAGCCCCGGCTGGAGCCGCTGGTTCCGGCGGAGGATCTCCGCCATCTCCTGAAATTCACCGGTGCTCCGGTTGGCCTGCAAGTAGTCGAACAGATCCAGAAAGGCCTGGAACAAATCGCCGCCATCCTGGTCCAGCCGGCACTCCACCTGTTCCACCAGCCGCTGGCCGTAGGACTCCATCAGATAGCGGAACAGGTCCTCCTTATCGGTAAAATACATATAGAAGCTGCCTCTGGGGATGCCCGCCATCCGGATGATCCGGTTGATGGAGGCGTCCTCATAGGCTACCCGTACAAATTCTGTCCGGGCCGCCGCCAGCAGCCGCTCCCGCTTCTCCGCCGGCAGATGAAAAAAGGTCATGCTTGGCACAGTCGTTCCCTCCAGACCTGACAACCTGTCATAATCTTAAGCCGACAACCTGTCATATGTCAACGGGGCAGGCCCACAATTCACAATTTGTTCCCAAACATCCTGTCAGAAAGCATAGCAGATCCTTCCCAAATCTTCCATAAAAAAAGGGTGAAATTTTTCTAAAAAATCCGGCCTGCACCGGTCCTGGTTTTCATTTTCTCCCTTTTTTCGCAAAAAGGGCTGCTGCAACAGGTGCAGCAGCCCTCAGCGCTTGCGAGCGGCAAATTTACTTGTTGACGATGGCGGCGGTGTCCATGGCGATCATGAGCTCCTCGTCGGTGGGGATGAGCAGCACCTTCACCCGGGAGTCGGCGGCGGAGATGACGGCCTCCTTGCCGCGGGTGTTGTTGGCCTCGGCGTCCATCTTCACGCCCATGAACTCCAGGCCGGAAGCGGCAGCCATACGGGTGCCGGCGTCGTTCTCGCCCACGCCGGCGGTGAACACGATGGCATCCACGCCGCCCATGGCGGCGGCATAGGCGCCGATGAGCTTCTTCACGCCGTACTGGAAGGCCTCCAGCGCCAGCGCGGCCTGCTGGTTGCCCTCAGCGGCGGCGCCCTCGATGTCACGGAAGTCGGAGGACACGCCGGAAATGCCCAGCACGCCGGACTTCTTGTTGAGGATGTTCATCATGGTCTTCATGTCATAGCCGTACTTGTTCATCAGGTACTCCAGGATGCCGGCGTCCAGATCACCGGAGCGGGTGCCCATGGGCAGACCGGCCAGGGGGGTGAAGCCCATGGAGGTGTCCACGCTCTTGCCGCAGTCCACGGCGGCCACGGAGGAACCGTTGCCCAGGTGGCAGGTGATGATCTTCAGCTCCTCAATGGGCTTGCCCAGCATGGCGGCGGCCCGGGCGGACACATAGCGGTGAGAGGTGCCGTGGAAGCCGTAGCGGCGGACCTTGTCCTTCTCATAGTACTCGTAGGGCAGCGCATAGATGTAGCTCTTGGCGGGCATGGTCTGGTGGAAGGCGGTGTCGAACACGGCTACCATGGGTACGCCGGGCATGACCTTCTGGCAGGCCTGGATGCCGGTGATGTTGGCGGGGTTGTGGAGAGGGGCCAGGGGGATGCACTCCTCCAGCGCGGCCATGACCTCGTCGGTGATGAGCACAGAAGAGGCAAACTTCTCGCCGCCATGCACCACGCGGTGACCCACGGCGTCGATCTCGGAGGCGCTCTTGATAACCCCGTGCTCGCTGGAGAGCAGGGCGTCCAGCACGGCCTGGATGGCCTCGGCATGGGTGGGCATGGGGATCTCGAACTCGTACTTGGCGTCCTTGGCGGGGATCTTGTGGGTCAGGCGGCCGTCGATACCGATGCGCTCGCACAGGCCCTTGGCCAGCACCTCCCGGGTGGCGGGGTCCATGAGCTGATACTTGAGGGAAGAGCTGCCAGCGTTGATGACCAGAACTTTCATGTTCTATCTCTCCTTACTTTTCCTGATAAACTGTGGCTTGAGAGCCAGGCGTTCCCGTAGTACAATAACAGAAACATATCGTTTTTATTTTATCCCTTTTTCTCTCAAAGGACAACCCACATTTTGACTGAAAGGGAGAAAAATTTTACTCTCGTTCTGGAGGAAAAGCCATGACCGCTGTAGGCATCGTCGCCGAGTACAACCCTTTTCACCTGGGCCACGCCTGGCACCTGGCCCAGACCCGCCGTCTGCTGGGGGAGGACAGGGCCGTAGTGTGCGTCATGAGCGGCCACTGGGTCCAGGGTGCGGACTGCGCCATCACCGACAAGTGGACCCGGGCCGGACTGGCCCTGGTCGGGGGCGCCGACCTGGTGCTGGAGCTGCCCACTCCCTGGGCCATGGCGTCGGCGGAGGCCTTCGCCCGGGGCGCGATCTCCCTGCTGTGGGCCACCGGTGTGGTGGACACCCTCTCCTTCGGCAGCGAGTGTGGAGACGCCGGTCCGCTGCGCCAGGCGGCGGAGGCGCTGGACGCCCCGGACTACCCCGCCCGGCTGCGGGCGGCTCTGGACAGGGGGCTCTCCTTTCCCGCCGCCCGTCAGGCGGCGGCGGGCTGCCCCTGCCTGTCCACCCCCAACAACAACCTGGGGGTGGAGTACCTGCGTGCCCTCCGACACTTGGGTGCCTCCATGGAGGTGGTGACGGTGTCCCGCCGGGGGGCTGCCCACAATGGGGCCGAGACGGTGGAATGTTTTGCCTCCGCCACCCAGGTGCGGCGGCTGCTGCGCGCCGGCAAGGGGGAAGATGCCGCCCGGTTTGTGCCCCAGGGCACGCTGGACAGGCTGGGCGAGGTCACCTCTCTGAGCTATGTGGAGCGGGCTATTCTGGCCCGGCTGCGGACCATGGACGGGTCGGACTGGGCCTGCCTGCCCGACAGCGGAGCGGCGGAGGGCCTGCCGGAACGGCTGGTCCGCGCTGCACGACAGGCCCTCTCCCTGGATGAGTTTTATACCCTTGCCAAAACCAAGCGCTATACCCACGCCCGGCTGCGTCGGCTGGCCCTCTCCGCCTTTCTGGGGCTGGACCGGGAACGGCCCGCCCTGCCTGCCTATGTGCGGGTGCTGGGACTCAATGGCCGGGGGCAGGCGCTGCTGCGGGAGATGAAGGGGGTCTGTACCCTCCCCGTCCTCACCAAGCCCGCCCATTCCAAAGCCCTTACCGGCCCAGCCCGGCTGCTTTTTGAGGCGGAGGCCCGGTACACCGATCTATATGGCCTGTGCTTCCCCACTCCCAGGCCCTGCGGCCTGGAGTGGACCTCCAACCCGATCATTTTCAAATAAAAAAGTGTCGCGGGATGTCCCGCGACACTTTTTTGCTTCATTTCTCAGTTTTCGGTAAGCACGCCGGACAGATCCACAGGGGTAGCGTCGCTCCACAGACGCTCCAGATCGTAAAACTGCCTGGCTTCCTCGTTAAAGATGTGGACAATTACCGAGGAGAAGTCCAGCAGAATCCAGATTCCGCCCCGGTGGCCCTCCACATGATGGGGGGGCTCCCCAGCCTCCTTCAGCTCCTTCTCACAGACGTCGGCCAGGGCCTTGATCTGGGTGGTGGAGGTGGCGGAGCACAGGACAAAATAGTCGGCCAGGGTGGTCAGATGGCCGGTCTCCAGAACCTTGATGTCCAGGCCCTTCTTGCTGTCCAGCGCTTTGGCGGCCAGCAGGGCGATTTCCTTTGGGGTCAACATACAATCTCTCCTTTATTCCACCGGCAGCATTCCGGGGCCGATTTCCGGCGTGTTCGCGGGGGCGGGCGTGGCTGCCGGTACGGGGGTCGGGGTGGGAACGGGGGTAGGAGCAACAGTCGGCTCCACCGACGGGGCCGGGGCCGGGGTCTGGGTTACGCTGGGGGTGGCGGTAACCGCCGGCGCAGGTGTCTCCACCGGGGACGTGCTATGGGTGGGGGTGCTGCTGGGTCTGGAGGTTGCGGTGCCGGACCCGCCCGAACTGCCGGTACTGGACGAGCCGCCGGAACTGGACGAGCTGCCGCCGGAGCTGGACGAGCCGCCGCCCTGAGGCTTGGCGGCATAGGTATCCTCCACATGGCCGCTGGTGGAGGACAGGGAGCCGTCGGCGTTGACACTCATCAGATCCAGCTCATTGAGTTCGATGTCCTCCAGATAGGGATTAAAGTAGGTGTTAATCATCTCCAGGGTCTGATCCTGGATGGGCGTCACATAGGACTGCTTGTTTCCCACCGTCCGGCTGTACACCCAGGCCCCCTCACAGGGCAGGGTCATGAAGTTGACATTCTCCATGCTCAGCCCGCCCAGGATGGCCTCCTGAGCAAACCAGGCCAGGTTGTTCACCGTCAGGGTGTCCCGCGTGTCCACATTGTTGAAAAAGATCTGCGCCAGGGCGGGGATCTTGTCAATGGTCAGGTTTTGCAGGCAGGTCTCGATGACCACCTTCAAAAACTCCTGCTGGGTCTGAATCCGGCCCAGGTCGCCGGAGGGATAGCCGCCATAGACGATCAGCTTGCCGTTTTCGATCTTGTTGTTCTTGCGCCAGCGCAGCAGCTGCATGGCCTTGTCGCCGTCAATCTCCTGGTAACCGGCGTTCAGGTGGATGTAGAGGTCCTGGGTGCCGTCCTCGTAGTTCATGTCGTAGGGCACGTCGAACCACACCGGCCCGATGGCGTCCACCAGCTCGCCCACGGCCTCCCACTCCACCACCATGGTGAAGTCGGGCTGGAATCCGATGAGGTAGGAGATCTCCTCCTTCAGGTAGTCGATGCCGTCCCTGTCATAGTTGGCGGCCCAGTTGTAGACCGAGTTGATCTTCTTCACGTCCCAGGGCACATTGACCATGGTGTCCCGGGGAATGTTCAGTACATTCAGCTTCTGGTTGGGAATATCATAGGACATGACCATGATGGTGTCGGTGTTGCCGCCGCCGCCGGTATCACGGCCCACAAGCAGGAAGGTATAGAACTCATCCTTGCGGTCGCCGTACAGCTTTGGCCCTGTCATCTCCATACCAGCGGACGCCTCGGCCTCCGGGGGAACTACATTGGGGATCTCCGGCTTGACCACCAGCAGCTTATAGGCCACAAACAAAATGACAATCAGGGCCGCGATCACCGTGAAAATGATAAACAGTACCCGCAGGATCTTTTCCCGGGGTGTGCGCTGGGGCTTGGGCTTTTTCTGCTTGGGCGGCTTTTGCTCCTTGACGAGCCGGGCGCCGCCGTGGCTGTTCTTTTTCTCTTCCGGGTTCATCTCATGATTCCTTTCCGCTTCGTTTTTTCCTCAGCCAATCCCTGGCCTGCAGCGTGTTGCTGTGGACCGGCAGGCCCCGGTCCTTCATCTCCTGAATGCTCATCTCGCAGCCAAGCAGCACGGCCTGGTCCAGATCCTCGTAGGCCAGCTTCCGCAGCTTCTCCACCCCGGGGAAATCCCGGTTGGGCTCCATGTAGTCGGCAATATAGAGGATTTCCTCCAGCAGCGTCATATTGGCCTTGCCGGTGGTATGCCAGAAAATCGCATCATAAATGTCGTCGCTCACTCCATACACATCCCGGGCCACACACGCCCCGGTTTTGGAATGGAGCAACTTGACAGCACGCTGTTCCAAATCATCCAGTACGATACCATATTTATGGCACAATTGCAACTGTTCATCCATCTCCAGGTATTTGGTAATATCGTGGAGAATCCCCGCCCGGCGGGCCTTTTCCTCGTCGGCGCCCCACCGGCGGGCCAGGCGCACCGCCTCCTCCTCGGTGCCCCGGATGTGGGCGATCCGCTTGGCCCGGATCATGGAGCAGGCGCAGGCCCGCAGCTCCCGGTCGGGCAGGTGCTTCAGATCAAAATGGACGCCGTAGAGACCGTGGCGAATGATATAGCCGTACACCGCCGGGGGCAGGTACTCCTGTCCCTCTCCCCGCTCCAGCATCTGGCGCAGCTGGGTGGAGGATACGTCCACGATGTGGGGCAGCTGGAGCACGCGGGTCTTGGCCCCAAAGGTCTTACCCAGATACTCCGCCTGGCGGTTCAGGGCCTCCCCGCTGTCGCTCTGGGTGCGTGCAAAGGTACACACCCCCGCAAGGCGGGTGATCCGCTCCGGCTCCCACCAATTTTGCAGGGTGAGGAACATATCGGTGCCCATCATCAGCCACAGCTCCGCGTCGGGATACTGGCTGTGGATCTGCTCCAGGGTATCGGCGGTATAGCTCTTTCCAGGGCGGGAGAGCTCCAGGGCGTTGACGCCGATCCGGTCGGGCAGCAGCAGGCTGTCCGCCGCCAACTCCACCATGTCCAGACGCGCCTTCGGCCCCGGACTGCCCTCCGGCAGCTGCTTGTGGGGCGGCAGCGCCGCCGGGACGAACTGCAAACGGTCCAGTTCCAGCACATCCATCGCCGCCTGAGCCGAGGTCAGATGCCCCAAATGGGGTGGATTGAAGGTCCCGCCATAGATGCCCAGCTTCATGACCATACCCCCTCGTTTCCTTATGCTTTGCGCTTTTTGTCCGAAACCAGAATGATCTTGTCCTTCTTATCCTTCTTGTGGGTTGGACGATATAAAACAAATTTTGTTCCGATCACCTGCACCACATCGCTGCGGGTGGCCCGGGCCAGCTCCTCCGCCGCCTCCCGGCTGGTGAGCATACAGTTCTCCAGCACCTTGCCCTTGATGAGCTCCCGGGCCTCCAGGGCGCCGTCGGCCTGCTTCACCAGGTTGTCCCCGATGCCGTCCTTGCCCACATGGAGGATGGTATCAATGCTGTTGGCCAGGCTCCGCAGCTGAGCCCGCTGTTTACTGGTTAGTTCCATTCAGATAGTTCTCCAATTCTGTTTTAAATTTGTTGAGCGCGTTTCCCCGGTGGGAAATGGCGTTCTTCTCCTCAGCAGTCAGCTCCGCGAAGGTCTTTTTCAGCCCGGGCACAAAGAACACCGGGTCGTAGCCAAAGCCGCCCTCCCCCTTGGGGGCGTAGGCGATGGTGCCGGGGCACTCCCCCCGGGCCTCCACCTTGTCCCCGTTGGGAAAGCAGCAGCAGATGCAGGAGACGAATTTGCCCCGCCGGTCAATCTGACCCCGCAGATTCTCCAGCAGCAGCTTGTACCGGCCCACGTCGTCCAGCTCAGGGCCGCCGTAGCGGGCGGAGTACACGCCGGGGGCGCCGTTCAGGGCGTCCACGCACAGGCCGGAGTCGTCGGCGATGGCGGGCAGGCCGGAGGCCGCGCACACCGCATGGGCCTTGAGAAAGGCGTTCTCCTCAAAGGTGGTTCCCGTCTCCTCCACGTCCACATCCACGCCCACTTCGGACTCCAGCACCACCTCTACTCCCAGCTGGGAGAGGATGTCCTTCATTTCCGCCAGCTTGTGGGCGTTTTTGCTGGCCAATACCATTTTCATCTCTCAGCCCTCCAGTACGCTCTTCTGGATCTCCTGGAGCCGGGCGATACCCTTGGCGCACAGGTCCACCAGCGCCCGTTGCTCGGCCAGGGTAAAGGCCCGGCCCTCGCCGGTGCCCTGAATCTCCACCAGCTTGCCGTCTCTGGTCATGACGCAGTTCAGATCCACCTGGGCGGACGAGTCCTCCTCATAGCACAGATCCAGCAACAGCTGATCGTCCACAATACCGGCGGACACCGCCGCCACCTGATCCACCAGGGCGTCCAGGGCACCCACCTTTCTAAGCGCCAGGGCCAGGGCCACATAGCCGCCGGTGACGGAGGCGGTGCGGGTGCCGCCGTCTCCCTGGAGCACATCGCAGTCGATGGTCACGGTGCGCTCCCCCAGCTTTTTCATATCCACGCAGGAGCGGAGGGACCGGCCCACCAGCCGCTGGATCTCCGCCGAGCGGGGGGACAGTTTCAGCTTGGACACGTCCCGCTTGGACCGCTCCCGGTTGGCCCGGGGCAGCATGGAGTACTCCGCGGTGACCCAGCCCTCCCCCTCGGGGACGTGGGGCGGGGTGCGCTCCTCCACACTGGCGCAGCACAGCACCTGGGTGTTACCGCAGCGAATGAGGCAGGAGCCCTCGGCAAATTTGTTAAAGTTTGGAATGATCTCCACGCTCCGCAGCTGGTCCGCCGCCCGTCCGTCAATTCTGGCCATAGTGATGTCCTCCTTGCTGTTCAATCCTGTTCTTTCATGCCGGTATAGCCTAAATAGAGCCCGCCTACAACCAGCACCAGGGCACCCAAATAGCCGGCAAAGGCCCCCAGGCTGATCCTGCCGGGGCCTGCCGGTCCCGCTCCTCCCTGAGTCACCAGGGCCAGCAGCATCCCACTGATAAGGCAGGCGCTTCCAAAGATCACCTTTTTCATCCGGCGTTCCCCTTTCGTCAGATCAGCGCTTCCACAAAGGCTTCCGCCTCAAAGGGCATGAGATCGTCGATGCCCTCCCCCACGCCGATGTACTTCACCGGCACCTGGAGCTCCTGGGCAATGGCAATGACGATGCCGCCCTTGGCGGAGCCGTCCAGCTTGGTGAGGACGATGCCGGTGATGCCGGCGGTCTCCTTAAACTGTTTGGCCTGAATCAGGCCGTTCTGGCCAGTGGTGGCGTCCAGCACTAACAGGGTTTCCCGGTCGCAGCCGGGCAGCTCCCGGTCCACCACCCGGGATATCTTGTTGAGCTCGTTCATCAGGTTCTGCTTATTGTGCAGCCGGCCGGCGGTGTCGATGAGGATCACGTCGGTGCCTCTGGCCTTGGCGGCGGTGAGGGCGTCAAACACCACGGCGGCGGGGTCGGCCCCCTCGTGCTGGCGGACGATCTCCACCCCGGAGCGCTGGCTCCAGATCTCCAGCTGGTCGGCGGCGGCGGCCCGGAAGGTGTCGGCGGCGGCCATAAGCACCCGCTTGCCCTCCCCCTTCATCTTGGCGGCCAGCTTTCCGATGGTGGTGGTCTTGCCCACGCCGTTCACCCCGATGAACAGAGCCACCGAGGGGGTGGTGGTGAGGTGGAGCTCCGGCTCACCCACCTGGAGCATTTCGGTGAGCACCCGCCGCAGGCAGGCCCGGGCGGACTCCATATCGCGGATCTTCTCCTCCTTCACCCGGCGGCGCAGGGTCTCCACCGCCTTCAGGGTGGTGTCCACCCCCATGTCGCCCAGGATCAGGGTCTCCTCCAGCTCGTCGTAGAAGTCATCGTTGAGCTCACCGGCAAACAGCTGGTCGATGGAGTGGCCGATGTTCTCCTTGGTGCGGGTCAGGCCCGCCTTGATCTTCGCAAAAAAGCCCATATTGA
>CALWXZ010000050.1 GCA_944385625.1 uncultured Flavonifractor sp.
CGCCTGAAGGTGGTGGAGGCGGTGTCCGCCCTCACCGGACTGGGGGCCAATCAGATCTCAGTATCAAAAGGAAAGTGAGGCAGTAACAGTATGAACGTATGGAAACGAAACGCGGTGGTGGCCGCAGTGGTGCTCTTTGTGTGCGGCGCGGTGTACCTCAACTGGTCCTATCAGAAGGGGCAGAGCGAGGAGGCGGGCAAGACCCTGGGGGAGGCCGAGCTGGTGTCCATGCAGAGCGCCGACCCGCTGCTCCAGGCCAGTCCGGCCCCCTCAGCCGGTCCCTCCGCCTCTCCGGCCCCCACCGCCACCGACAAGAGTTCCGGCTACTTTGACACCGCCCGGCTCAACCGCCAGCAGGCCCGGGACAGCGCCCTGTCCATCCTTCAGCAGGCCGCCGCCGACACCAACGCCACCGAGACCATGAAGGCCGAGACCGGTGAGGCCATCCAGACCCTGGCCGACTACACCGTGTCCGAGGCCCAGATCGAGAACCTGGTCACTGCCAAGGGGTACGCCGACTGCGTGGCCTTCATCAGCGACGGCAGCGTCAGCGTGGTGGTGTCGGCCAGCGAGGACGGCCTCACCGACGCCGACGTGGCCCGCATCACCGAGATCGTCACCGACGAGACCGGCCTGGAGGCCAGCGCCGTCACCATCATCCAGGCCCAGCCCTGAGCCCCACCGCCCAAAAATCAGTTGTAATTTTTCTGATTTGTGGTAAAATGATCCCATAGTACACAAAAGGAGCGTGACCGGTATGGGCGATGGAAAGGAATATATCACCCGGCCTGACGAGCTGGGCAACATCCATATCTCCGAGGATGTGCTGGCTGTGATCGCGGCGGCCGCCGCCACCGAAGTGGAGGGCGTGGGCAGCCTGTCCACCAATCTCAGCAGCGATATCGCGGAGCTGCTGGGGGCGAAGAAGAATCTGTCCAAGGGCATCCGCATTACCATGGTGGGGGAGAGCGTCCGGGTGGACGTGTCCCTGCTGGTCAAATACGGCTATACCATCATCGATGTGGCCAAAGAGGTGCAGAGCGCCGTCTTCAACGCCATCGAGAACACCAGCGGCCTGACGGTGGAGCACGTCAACGTCCATGTGGCCGGCATCGTGTTTGAAAAGGACCACAAGTAAATGGAACCGCCCGGGGGGCCTGTTGCACACGCTGCAACAGGCCCTTTTGTGCGCTTTGGCCGGTTTGGCGCCGGGGGGCGGGTCTGGAATCTGGAGTCTAATTTTGAAATAGCTCTTTCCTTTTTGCATACAGTTGATGTATAATCATTGTAACTATGAATATCACCGGCCCTGCCTGCCGGAATGGAGGAACCAAAATGACCAGAACCGCCGCCCGAGAGATCGCCGTCCACCTGACCTTTGAGCTGGGCTTCACCGGGCAGACCGCCCGAGAGCTGCTGGACGAGGCCCTCAACCGCAAGACCTTCGCCCTCATCGGGGAGGAGGAGCCCCTGTACGCCGAATTCCCCAACGAGGCCCAGCGGGCCTACATCACCCGCCTGGTGGAGGGGGTGTACGACCACGCCCCCGAGCTGGACGAGTATATCTCCAAGTACGCCATCGGCTGGAAGTTCTCCCGGCTCAACCGGGTGGCCGTGGCCATCATGCGGGTGGCCATGTACGAGATCCTGTATATGCAGGACATTCCCAACGCCGCCGCCATCAACGAGGCCCTGGAGCTGGTCAAGCACTATGAGGAGCCGGAGGTGGTCTCCTTTGTCAACGGCATTCTGGGCTCCTTTGTCCGTGGGGAGCACATCCCAGACCCGGTGGGCCTGAAGGAAAAGCCGGAGGCGGACGGCTGATGCGCACCCTGGGCATCGACACCAGCAACTACACCACCTCCGCCGCCGTCTTTGACGGGACGGGGGGCGAAAACGCCGGCCGCCTGCTGGAGGTGCGCCCCGGTGAGCTGGGCCTGCGGCAGAGCGACGCCCTGTTCCAGCACGTCAAGGCCCTGCCCGGCCGCTTCGCCCAGTTAAAGGAGGGCGGGTGGCTCACCGGCGTCGCCGCCGTGGGAGCCTCCACCCGGCCAAGGGCGGTGGAGGGCTCCTATATGCCCTGCTTCCTGGCGGGGGAGAGCCAGGGCCGCACCCTGGCCGCCGCGTTAAACGTGCCCTTTTTCGCCTGCTCCCACCAGCAGGGCCACATCGCCGCCGCCGCCTGGTCGGCGGGCCGGCTGGAGCTGCTGGACAGGCCTATGCTGGCCTGGCACCTGTCCGGCGGCACCACCGAACTGCTCCATGTGGAGCCGGAGGGGAGCAACGTAAAGGCCACCCTGCTGGGCGGCACCAGCGATATCTCCGCCGGACAGCTCATCGACCGCACCGGCGTGCTGCTGGGGCTGGACTTCCCCGCGGGCAAGGCGGTGGACCAGCTGGCCAGGAGCGGGAAAGATCAGAAATTCACTGTGAAGCTAAATAACTTTACCTTTTCCCTCTCCGGTATGGAGAACAAGGTCAGGGCCATGGCGGAGCTGGGGGAGGCGCAGGCGGATATCGCCCGCTTCGCCCTGCTGACGGTGGCCGACGTGGTGTACCGGACCACCCTGGCCGCCCTGGAGCGGTATCCCGGCCTGCCGGTGCTGTGCTCCGGGGGGGTGGCCTCCAACACTCTGCTGCGGCAGGTGATGGAGCCTCTGGGGGCGGTGTTCGCCCAGCCCCGGTTCTCCACCGACAACGCCATGGGGACCGCCATCCTCACCTGGCGAGCTGTAAAGGCGGGTGACCTCACATGAGTAATATCTATACTGTCTCCCAGGTCAATCAGTATATCAAGACTCTGCTGGACAAGGACCGGGCGCTGAGCGCCCTGTACGTCCGGGGGGAGATCTCCAACTACAAGGCCTACCCATCGGGCCACCACTATTTCTCCCTGAAGGACGGGGAGGGGGCCATCCGCTGCGTCATGTTCAAGCGGGAGGCCCTGTCCCTCCGGTTCCGGCCGGAAAACGGCATGAAGGTCATCGCCTTCGGCCGGGTTGCGGTCTTTCCCCGGGACGGGCAGTACCAGCTGTACTGCTCCACCCTGACCCCGGAGGGGGTGGGGGATCTGCACCTGGCCTTTGAGCAGCTCAAGCAGAAGCTGTATGCCGAGGGCCTCTTCGACCCGGCCCACAAAAAGCCCATCCCCAGGTTCCCCAGGCGGATCGCCCTGGTCACCTCCTCCGCCGGAGCGGCGGTGCGGGATATGCTGCGGATTCTGGGGGCCCGGTGGCCCATGGCGGAGGTGGTTCTCCTGCCCGTGCGGGTCCAGGGTGCGGAGGCCCCCGGGGAGCTGTGCGCCGCCATCGCCTGGGCCAACCGGTACCGGGTGGCCGACCTCATCATCACCGGCCGGGGGGGCGGGTCCATGGAGGACCTGTGGGCCTTCAACGACGAAAACGTGGCCCGCACCATCTATCACTCATCCATCCCGGTGATCTCGGCGGTGGGCCATGAGCCCGACGTGACCATATCCGACTTTGTGGCCGACCTGCGGGCGGCCACCCCCTCCAACGCCGCCGAGCTGGCGGTGCCCGACCAGAACGAGGTGGCGGTGTGGCTGCGGCAGATGGAGGGGCGGCTGGCCCAGGCCATGGGCCGCAGGCTGGACGCCGCCCGGAAGGACCTGGACCGGGCCGCCCGGTGCCGGGCCCTCCAGGACCCCATGAACTATGTGGACGACAAGCGGATGGCCCTGGACTACCAGCGGGAGAAGCTGGCGGCGGGACTCAGCGCCGCCCTCAACCGGGAGCGGCAGCGCTTCGGCGCCCTGGCCTCCAAGCTGGACGCCCTCAGCCCCCTGAAGGTACTGGGGCGCGGGTACGCCATCCCCCGGAAGGGGGACGGCTCGGTGGTCCGCTCCACCGCCGACGTGGCCCCCGGCGACCCCGTGCGGCTGCGGGTGGCAGACGGAGAGATATCCTGTCAAGTGGTTTGACTTGACTGTAAATGGAAAGGACTTAACGACATGGCGGAAGAAAAACTGACCTTTGAGCAGGCCATGGGCCGGCTGGAGGAGATTGTAAAGCGGCTGGAGCAGGGGGACGCCCCGCTGGAGCAGGCCCTGGCCCTCTTTGAGGAGGGGACCCGGCTGCTGGGGGGCTGCTCGGCCCAGCTGGACAGCGCCGAACAAAAGGTGCGCAAGCTGCTGGCCGGTCCGGGGGACCAGCCGGTGGAGGCGCCGTTTGAGGAGGGACAGGTATGACCGAGCAGGAGCGGCTGGAGGGCCACAGAGTCAGGGCGGAGCAGTGGCTGCGCCAGTGTTTCCAGGGCCGGGCGCCCCGGGGGGATCTCTACGACGCTATGAACTACAGCCTGCTGGCCGGGGGCAAGCGCATCCGGCCGGTGCTGCTGCTGGAGTGCTGCCGGCTGTGCGGCGGCGATCCGGAGGGGGCGCTGCCCTTTGCCGGGGCCATTGAGATGATCCATACCTACTCCCTCATCCACGACGATCTGCCCTGCATGGACGACGACGACTTGCGCCGGGGCCGGCCCACCAACCACAAGGTGTACGGCGAGGCCACCGCGGTGCTGGCGGGGGACGCCCTGCTGACGGCGGCCTTCGAGTGGATGCTGGACCCGTCGGTCACCCTGCCGGTACAGCGGGTGCTGGAGGCGGCCGGGGTGCTGGCCCGGGCCGCCGGGGCCCAGGGCATGGTGGGCGGCCAGGTGCTGGATATGGCGGGGGAGGGCCACGCCATGGGCCTTGCCGAGGTGGAGGAGCTCCAGCGCCTCAAGACCGGCGCCCTCATCCGGGCCGCCGCCGAGATGGGCTGCGTGCTGGCCGGCGGCAGCCCGGAGCAGCGGCAGGCCGTGTGCCGCTACGCCGAGCGAATCGGCCTGGCCTTCCAGATCCAGGACGACATTCTGGACGTGGTGGGGGACGAGGCCACCCTGGGCAAGCCGGTGGGCTCCGACGCCAAGAGCGAAAAAAATACCTTCGTGACCCTGAAAGGGCTGGAGGAGTGCCGCCGCCTGGTGGACAGGCTGACCGGTGAGGCCGTGGAGGCTCTGTCCCTCTTCGGGGAGGAGGGCGACAGCCTGTGCTGGCTGGCCCGCTCCCTGGCAAGCCGGGAAAAGTGAGGCGTATATGGGAAACGTAGTGGACTTTTTCACCGGCAACCTGATTCTGAACCTGGCAATCCTGGCCTGGGCCATCGCCCAGTGCCTGAAAATCATCATTACCTTCTGCACCAAAAAAAAGCTGGACTGGCACTATCTGGTGGCCAGCGGCGGGATGCCCAGCTCCCACTCCGCCTTCGTGTGCGCCTGCGCCGCGGCGGTGGGTTATATGTACGGCTGGGGTTCGCCCCTGTTCAGCATCGCGGCGGTGGTGGCCATTGTGGTCATGTACGACGCCGCCAACGTCCGCAAGGCGGCGGGGGAACAGGCCAAAATCCTCAACTACATCATGGACCACTGGACCGAGATGAAGCCCGCCCTCTTCGGCAAGGAGCTGAAAGAGCTGCTGGGCCACACCCCCTTCCAGGTTCTGATGGGCGGTGTGCTGGGCGTGGTAGTGGGCCTGGCGGGCGCCTGGATGTGGAGCTGAACGCTCCGCTGATCTGATCTTTCACCGGGAGGTGTTACCATTCTTAGTCTGGAGAATTGTTCCAACGATCTCAGCGGCCTGACCGACAGCGAGGCCATCACCCTGTGCGGTTTGCTGCGGGCCCGTATTCTGGATGTGGTCTCCCACACCGGCGGCCATCTGGCCTCCAGCCTGGGGGCGGTGGAGCTGATCGTTGCCATTCATCGTGTGTTTGATACCGGCCGGGACCGGCTGGTGTTCGACGTGGGCCACCAGTGCTACGCCCACAAGATCCTCACCGGTCGCAATGACGCCATGGAGACCCTGCGCTCCCTGGGCGGCCTGGCCGGCTTCCCCAAGCCCAACGAGAGCGATACCGACGCCTTTATCGCCGGACACGCCTCCAACTCCGTGTCTGTGGCGCTGGGTATGGCAAGGGCAAGAACTTTACAGAAAAAAGATTACAGCGTTTTGGCCCTGATCGGGGACGGCGCCCTCACCGGCGGACTGGCCTACGAGGGGCTGTCCGACGCGGGGGACAGCAAGGAGCCCCTCATCGTCATCCTCAACGACAACGGGATGTCCATCACCAAGAGCGTGGGCGGCGTGGCCGACCATCTGGCCCGCCAGCGGCTCAAGCCCCAGTATCTCCGCTTCAAGCGGGGCTACCGGAAGGTGATGGGAGCCACCGCCGTGGGCCGCAAGATCTACCGGGTGACCCACAAGGTCAAGACCGCCATCAAGGAGACCCTGCTGCCGTGCAGCCTCTTTGAGGATATGGGCTTTACCTACCTGGGACCGGTGGACGGCCACGACGTCAAGCGCCTCACCCGGCTGCTCAAATACGCCCGGGATCTGAAGGGTCCCGTGCTGCTCCACGTCAGAACTGTAAAGGGAAAAGGCTATACGCCTGCCGAGCGCTCCCCCGACCAGTTTCACGGGGTGGGCCGGTTCTGCGTGGAGACCGGCGAGGTGGTCAGCGGCGGGGGCACCAATTTCTCCGCCGTGTTCGGACAGGCCATGTGCCGTATGGCGGAGGAGGAGCCCAGACTGTGCGCCATCACCGCCGCCATGCAGGGGGGCACGGGACTCAACCGCTTTGCCGACCAGTTCCCTGACCGGTTCTTTGACGTGGGTATCGCCGAGGGCCACGCCGTGGCCATGGCCGCCGGTATGGCCAAGCAGGGGATGATTCCGGTCTTTGCGGTGTACTCCACCTTCCTCCAGCGGGCCTACGACCAGCTCATCCACGACGTGGCCCTCCAGGGCCTCCATGTGGTCTTTGCGGTGGACCGGGCCGGGCTGGTGGGGGAGGACGGCGAGACCCACCACGGAGTGTTCGACGCCGCCTTCCTGGACACCGTGCCCGGCATGACGGTGCTGTGTCCCTCCAGCTATGCCGAGCTGGAGGCCATGCTCCGCTATGCCGTCCATGAGGTCAAGGGGCCGGTGGCCGTCCGCTACGCCCGGGGCGGCCAGGGCAACTACACGACCGATTCCGGGACGGTAAAGACTGCGGTGCTGCGCACTGGCAAGGATATTACCTTGACGGGTTATGGCGTCACGATCAACGGCCTGCTGGACTGCGCCCGGCGGCTGGAGGCCGACGGTATCCAGGCCCAGGTCATCAACCTGTTAACCATCCCCCCCCTGGACCCGGCGCCGGTGGCGGCGTCGGTGGCGGAGACCGGCCGTCTGCTGGCGGCGGAGGAGGCCGCCCCCGGCAACTGCGTAGGCAGCCGCCTGGCCGCCGCCCTGGCCGAGAGGGGGATTGCCGCCCGCATCGCCCTTGCAAACACCGGCCCCGGCTTTGTGACCCACGGCGCGGTGGCCCAGCTGCGGGCCCTGTGCGGCCTGGACGGGGAGTCCCTCTATCATAAGGCGTTGGAGGTCTGCGGACATGGCGATCGTTAAAAAGCGGCTGGACGTGCTGCTGGTGGAGCGGGGGCTGGCGGAGAGCCGCCAGCGGGCCCAGGCCATCATCATGAGCGGCCAGGTCTATGTGAAGGAGCAGAAGGTGGACAAGGCGGGGGCTCAGATCCCGGAGGACGCCCCCGTGGAGGTGCGGGGCCAGACCCTGGCCTATGTGAGCCGGGGGGGATTGAAGCTGGAGAAGGCCATGAAAACCTTTTCCGGCATCCGCCTGGCCGGGGCCGTGTGCGGCGATATCGGCGCCTCCACCGGCGGCTTCACCGACTGTATGCTCCAAAACGGGGCGGTGAAGGTGTACGCCGTGGACGTGGGCTACGGCCAGCTGGCCTGGTCTCTGCGCAGCGACGGGCGGGTGGTGTGCCTGGAGCGGACCAACGCCCGTTACCTGACCCATGAGCAGATCCCCGATGAGCTGGACTTTGCCAGCGTGGACGTGTCCTTCATCTCCCTGAAGCTGATCCTGCCCGCCCTCCGGGGCCTGCTCAAGCCGGAGGGCCAGGTGGTGTGCCTGGTGAAGCCCCAGTTCGAGGCCGGCCGGGAGAAGGTGGGCAAGAAGGGCGTGGTCCGGGACCCCGC
This sequence comes from uncultured Flavonifractor sp., assembly GCA_944385625.1. GTDB lineage: Bacteria > Bacillota > Clostridia > Oscillospirales > Oscillospiraceae > Flavonifractor. Next base: position 8,042 of record CALWXZ010000050.1, read on the forward strand.
CGTCCACCTGGAGGTGATCCAGCACTTTCTCCAGCACGCCGCAGAGGCGGATTTTACTGTAAAGGATATGACCTTTTCACCAATCAGAGGACCCGAGGGCAACATTGAGTACCTAGGACACCTGCTGGCCGGCGGAGGCGGGGCCTCCTGGACCGGCGATCCGGCAGCCCTGGTCGCCGCATCCCACGGAGCCTTGGAAGGAGCCGGACAATGAAAGTAGTGTTGAGCCCCAACCCATACCGGGACCGGGGTCTGAAGGCCGCCCAGGCGGCGGAGAAAATTTTGAAGACTGCGGGGGTGGAGACCGCCATCTGCCTGCCCTTCGCAGTGGAGGGGGGCAATATGGAGTTCCCCAAGCACATCCAGTTTAAAAAGACCGAGGAGGAGCTGAAGGACGCCGACATCCTGGTGTGCTTCGGCGGGGACGGCACCATCCTCCACGCCGCCAAGGACGCCAACCAGTTCCATGTGCCCATTCTGGGGGTCAACCTGGGCAGCGTGGGCTTTATGGCCGAGCTGGAGCTGGGGGAGCTGTCCATGCTCTCCAAGCTGCCCGCCGGCAAGTACGCGGTGGAGGACCGGATGATGCTGGAGGTAAGCGTCCGCCGGGACAACAAGGTGATCTACTCCGACATGGCCCTCAACGACGCCGCCCTCACCAAGGGGGCGGTGGCCCGGGTGGTGGACCTGGAGGTGCTGGGGGACAAGACCACCATCACCAAGATGGCCGCCGACGGTGTGGTCATCTCCACCCCCACCGGCTCCACCGCCTACTCCATGTCGGCGGGGGGACCCATTGTGGAGCCCACGGCGGAAAATATCATCGTCACCCCCATCTGCCCCCATGCCCTGTCCGCCCGGTCCTTTGTGCTGGGCCATGAGCGGACGGTGTCCATTAAGCTGGGCCGGATGGCCCGCAAGACCGCCTTTTTGTCGGTGGACGGGGGCAAGGCCTTCAAGCTCAACGGGGGCGACGTGGTGGAAACCCGTATGTCCAAGTCCAAAACCAGGCTGGTCCGGGTCACCGGCCGGACCTTTTACGAGATCCTGAATCACAAATTGGGAGGTGCGTAAACCATGAAAGCGAAACGGCAGCAGGAGATTTTGCGGATTATTGCGGAGCAGGACATCGACACCCAGGACCAGCTTCTCACGGAGCTGCGGGCCAGAGGGGTCCAGTCCACCCAGGCCACCATTTCCCGGGACATTAAGGAACTCCACCTCATCAAGGAGCTGACGGGCTACGGAACCTACCGCTATGCCGTTTCCGAGCGGAAGGCCTCCCTGAACATCGCCGGCCGGCTGCGCACCATCTTCAAGGAGGGGGTCACCTCCTTTGACGTGGCCCAGAACATCGTGGTGCTGAAAACCATGCCCGGCCTTGCCTCGGCGGCCTGCGCCGCCATCGACGGCATGGATATCCCCAGCATGGTGGGCAGTCTGGCGGGGGACGACACCGCCATCCTCATTATGCGCACCAATGAGGACGCGTCGGAGTTCTGCAACGAGATCCACGCCATGCTGAAATAAGATCCATATCTGACCCGCGCCCGAGGGGCGCGATCCTAAGGCGGTGACCTGTATGCTTTCTCTGCTCCACATTGAGAATATCGCGGTGATCCAGACGGCGGACATCCAGTTTGACAAGGGTTTCAACGCCCTCACCGGCGAGACCGGCGCGGGCAAATCCATTGTGGTGGACGCCATCGGGGCCATCATCGGGGAGCGCACCAGCCGGGAGCTCATCCGCACCGGGGCCAAGTCCGCCCTGGTCAACGCCGTCTTTACCGGCCTGCCGGACCTGGACTGGTTCCGGGAGAACGGCGCGGGCCCCGACGAGGAGGGCAATCTCCTCATCCAGCGGGAGATCCAGCCCGACGGGAAGAACATCTGCCGCATCAACGGTCGGCTCATCACCGTCTCCCAGCTGCGGCAGCTGGGCCGCCAGCTGCTCAACATCCACGGCCAGCACGACGGCCAGCAGCTGCTGGACGAGCGCTGCCACCTGGACTATCTGGACGGCTTCGGCGCCACCGGGGCGGAACTGGCCGCCTTCCAGGCCGCCTACCACAAGCTGGCCGCCCTCCGCCGGGAGATCTCCGCCCTCCAGATGGACGAGGCCGAGAAGGCCCGGCGCATCGACAGCCTGGAGTTCCAGATCGGCGAGCTGGAGCGGGCCGATCTGCGGGGCGGGGAGGAGGAGGAGCTGAGTGAACGCCGGGACCTGCTGCGCAACGCCGGCAAGCTGATGGAGAGCGTGGAGGGGGCCCACCTGGCCTTGTCCGGCGACGAGGAGCGGGAGGGGGCCGCCGCCCTGCTGGGGGAGGCGGAGCAGGCCCTCCACGCCGCCGGGCGCATCAGCGCCCAGGCCGCCCAGCTGCTGGACAAGCTGTCCGAGCTCCGCTGCGCCGCCGACGACATGGCCGAGCAGATCCGGGACCTGCGGGACTGCTTCGACTTTGAGCCGGGGGAACTGGACCAGATCGAGAGCCGGCTGGATGTGCTCCACCGTCTGAAAAAGAAGTACGGCGGCACGGTGGAGGAGATGCTGGACTACCTGGAGCGCTGCAAAAAGGAGCTGGACGAGATTCAGTTCTCCACCGACACCATCGCCCGGCTGGAGAAGGAGCAGGCCAAAGCCCTGGCCCAGGCCCGGAAGGAGGGCGAGGCCCTCAGCGCCGCCCGGAAAGGGGCGGCCAAGGCCCTGGAACTGCGGATTCAAAGCGAGCTGGCCCAGCTGGATATGCCCAAGGTCCGCTTCCAGGTGGAGTTCGCCCCCAAGCCGGGGGAGCTGGCCATGGACGACACCGGCATGGACCAGGTGCAGTTTCTCATGTCCGCCAACGTGGGGGAGGATCTGAAACCCATCCAGAAGATCGCTTCCGGCGGCGAGCTGGCCCGCATCATGCTGGCCCTGAAAAACGTGCTGGCGGAAAACGACCAGGTGGGCACCATGGTGTTCGACGAGGTGGACACCGGCGTGTCCGGCCGGGCCGCCCAGAAGGTGGCCGAGAAGCTGGCCGACGTGGCCCGCACCAAGCAGGTGCTTTGCGTCACCCATCTGCCCCAGCTGGCCGCCATGGCCGACGTCCACTTCTCGGTGGAGAAGGGGGAGCGGGACGGCCGCACTTATACCCAGGTGGAGCGGCTCACCCGCCGGCGCAGGTGTGAGGAGCTGGCCCGGCTCACCTCGGGCGAGCATATCACCGATGCCACCCTCAGCGCCGCCGGGGAGCTGTTGGAGGGGGCGGAGGCCTACAAGAAGCTGCACAAAAGTTAGCTTTTGTTGAGTTTGCTGCAAAAACAACGGAAGAGAGGGAGCGCTGCCATGAGCAACAAGGAGATTGTACTGCGCTTTTATGAGGAAGTGTTCAACGCCAACGACCTGACCAAGCTGGACGAGTATATGCGGGACGACTACATCCAGCACAATCCCAACGCCGTCAGCGGGAAGGAGGGCTTCCGGCAGTTTGCCCAGCAGTTCTTCCTGCTCAAGCCCCACATGGAGATCAAGCACATCCTGGAGGACGGGGACCTGGTGTGCGTGTTCTTCAAGTGTACCATGCGGGGCAACGGCACCGTCAACAAGGTGTTCGACCTCTACCGGATGCAGGACGGCAAGCTGGCCGAGCACTGGGACTGCGTGGAGCATGACATCGGCGGCATCGTCCCCATGCACGACAATGGAATGTTCTGAGCCCTTGACAAACGGCCCAGGATATTTTATAATCCAGTTCAATATGACATTGCGATGACAGGGAGGAGTACCGGCCCCGTCCCGCCCAGAGAGCCCCCGGTTTGGTGAGAGGGGGAGGGGGCAGGCTGGGAACTACACCCTGGAGCTGCCGCCTGAACGGGGGAGACCCCCAGTAGGGCCGTGCCGGGTGCGCCCGTTACCGCGCCGCCGTGTGTCAGCACGGCATGAGGCCGTTTTTGCGAGAAAGCGGCGAACCAGAGGTGGTACCGCGTCATGACGCCCTCTGTCCGGAAGGACAGGGGGCTTTTTGCATGAAAGTCGTCCCTACGGCCACATTACCGAAGAAAGAGGAGAACTACCATGACTTGCTACGAAGAACTGAAGGCCCGGGGCCTCATCGCCCAGGTCACCAATGAGGAGGAAATCTCCAAGATGATCAACGAGGGCAAGGCCGTCTTTTACATCGGCTTTGACCCCACCGCCGACTCCCTCCATGTGGGCCACTTCATGGCCCTGTGCCTGATGAAGCGGCTCCAGATGGCGGGCAACCGGCCCATCGCCCTGATCGGCGGCGGCACCGGCTATATCGGCGACCCCTCCGGCCGCACCGACATGCGCTCCATGATGACCCCCGAGACCATCCAGCACAACTGCGACTGCTTCAAGAAGCAGATGGAGCGGTTCATCGAGTTCGGCGAGGGCAAGGCCCAGATGGTGAACAACGCCGACTGGCTCATGAAGCTCAACTACATCGAGCTGCTGCGGGACGTGGGCGCCTGCTTCTCGGTGAACAATATGCTCCGGGCCGAGTGCTACAAGCAGCGCATGGAGAAGGGCCTCTCCTTCCTGGAGTTCAACTATATGATCATGCAGTCCTACGACTTCTACTACCTGTTCCAGCACTACGGCTGCAATATGCAGTTCGGCGGCGACGACCAGTGGTCCAATATGCTGGGGGGCACCGAGCTCATCCGCCGCAAGCTGGGCAAGGACGCCCACGCCATGACCATCACCCTGCTGCTCAACTCCGAGGGCAAGAAGATGGGCAAGACCCAGAAGGGGGCCGTGTGGCTGGACCCCAACAAGACCAGCCCCTACGAGTTCTACCAGTACTGGCGCAACACCGGCGACGCCGACGTGCTCAAGTGCCTGCGGATGCTCACCTTCCTGCCTCTGGAGCAGATCGACGAGATGGACCAGTGGCAGGGCAGCCAGCTCAACACCGCCAAGGAGATCCTGGCCTTTGAGCTGACCAAGCTGGTCCACGGCCAGGAGGAGGCCGACAAGGCCCAGCAGGCCGCCAAGGCCCTCTTTGTGGGAGGCGGCGACATGAGCAACGTGCCCGCCACCGCCCTGACCGCCGCCGACCTGACCGACGGGTCCATCGGCATCCTGGATCTGATGCTCAAGTGCGCCCTGGTGCCCTCCAAGAAGGAGGCCCGCCGCCTCATCGAGCAGGGGGGCGTGGAGCTGGACGGCCAGAAGGTGAGCGACGTGAATACCGCCCTCACCGCCGAGCAGCTCTCCGGCGACGGCGTGATGATGAAAAAGGGCAAGAAGGTGTTCCACCGGGCCCACCTTCAGGGCTGAGTGTACAGGGGCTGCCGGGGCGGCCCCTGTGTTTTTTCCCCGGCCCGCTTGCGGGCGGGGATGGGGCGTGATACAATAGACTTCGCTGGCACGCCCGGCTTCGGGCGCGCCGTCACCCCTGGCAGCGACAAAGGAGGAAGACGCCGTGCCCGACAAAGAGGACCCGAACAAAAAGAAGAAATGGTACATTCTGGATGGCGGCCATGTGCAGCTGCTCATCGTGCTCATTGTGGCCATCCTGTTTTATGTGGGGCTGAACCACTTCAACGTGGTGGCCGCCCGGATCGACCAGTTCATGGGGGTGGTGACCCCCTTTATCGTGGGCTTTGCCATCGCCTACCTGCTCAACACCCCCATGTGTTTTTTTGAGCGCAAGGTCTTTCCCAACCACCGCTTCAAGCGGGGGCTGTCCATTCTGCTGGTCTATGTGCTGGCCTTCGCGGTGGTGGCCATCCTGCTGGGGCTCATCGTGCCCCAGGTGGTGCAGAGCATCAAGGACCTGGCGGGCAATATGCAGAGCTACCTGACCGGCCTGGACCGGTTGGTGCAGGATCTGACGGTTCAGTTTGACCTGGACGCCGACGCCATCAACGATGTGCTGGGCAACTTCCAGAGTATGATGAGCAGCCTCACCGCCAAGGCGGCGGAGGCCCTGCCCCAGCTGCTGGACGTGGGCTTTGCCATCGGCAGCGGCGTCATCGCCGGCATCACCGCCCTCATCTCCTCCATCTATATGCTGGCGGGGAAGGACCGGCTGGTGCCCCAGCTGAAAAAGCTGCTCTACGCCACCGTGTCCAAGCGCCGGTCCGACCGGCTGCTGGAGATCTGCGGCCAGGCTAACCGGGTGTTTGTGGGCTTTATCAACGGCAAGATCATCGACTCGGCTATCATCGGTGTGCTGTGCTTCGTACTGTGCCTCATCCTGCGCATCCCGTATCCTGTGCTGGTGAGCGTCACCGTGGGCGTCACCAACGTGATCCCTTTCTTCGGACCCATCATCGGCGCCATCCCCTGCTTCTTTATTCTGGTCATCGTGGACCCCTGGGCCTCCCTGCGGTTCTTCGCCATGGTCATCGGCTTGCAGCAGTTTGACGGCAACATTCTGGGGCCCAAGATCCTGGGGGACAGCACCGGCCTGTCCGCCATCTGGGTGCTCATCTCCATCGTTACCTGCGGCGGCCTGTTCGGCTTCCCCGGCATGATCCTGGGCGTGCCCACCTTCGCGGTGCTCTACGCCCTGGTGCGGGAGTGGGTCAACAAGCGGCTGAAACACAAAAAAATCGACGGCAACGGCAAGCCCCTGGAGGAGCCGGCCCAAACGCCGTCGGACAAAGAGTGAAAAAAGACCGCCCATTGGGCGGTCTTTTTTTGTTATGTAAGGGTGGCTTGGACAAGGTGGGCCATGGAGTAGAGGCCGGGGGCCTCCACCCCGGAGAGGAACCGGGCCGCCCGGATGGCGCCGGAGGCAAAGACCTCCCGGCTCATGGCCGAGTGGCTCAGGGTGATGACCTCATTTTCCCCGGCGAAGATCACGTCGTGGTCCCCCACGATGCCGCCGCCCCGGACCGAGCTGATGCCGATTTCCGCCTTGTCCCTGGCCTTGCGGACGCTGTGGCGGTCATAGACGTACTCCGGCTGCCAGGGGAGGGCCGACGCGGCGGCGTCGGCCAGCATGAGGGCGGTGCCGCTGGGGGCGTCCAGCTTCTTGTTGTGGTGCTTCTCCACGATCTCAATGTCGTAGTCCGCCCCCAGGGTGGCGGCCGCCTGGCGTACCAGCTCCAGCAGCACGTTCACCCCCAAAGACATATTGGCCGAGCGAAAGATGGGGATGCGCTCCGCCGCATGGTCGATGGCGTCCAGCTGCTCCTGGGAGTAGCCGGTGGTGGCCAGCACCGCCGGAATCCGCCGGTCGGTGCAGAACTCCAGCAGGGCGGGCAGAGCGGCGGGGGAGGAGAAGTCAATGAGAGCCCCGGCCTGGCCCTGAAACCCGGCGGGGGAGGAGAACACGGGGAAGTCCCGCTCCCCGGTCCCCAGCAGGTCGAAGCCGGCGGCGATCTCCACATCGGGCTGGGCGGCGCACAGCCGCTCCACCGCCCGGCCCATCCGGCCGTTGCAGCCGGAGAGAATCAAACGCAGCATTTCCAACATCCTTTCCCGGCGGCTCAGGCGGAGAGCAGTCCAGCCTTAATCATGGCCTGGCGCAGGGTCTCCAGCGGCCCGTCGCTCATGTCGCACAGGGGCAGGCGCAGGGAGCCGATGTCGTAGCCCGCCAGATTCATGGCGGCCTTGATGGGGATGGGGTTGACCTCCAGGAAGAGGGCGTCGATAAAGTCCATGTAGCCCAGCTGGAGGGCGGCGGCCTCCTTGAACTTGCCCTCCAGGCACAGGTGGGTCATCTGGATCATGATCTCGGGGGCGATGTTGGCCACCACCGAGATGACACCCTTGGCCCCCAGGCTCATCATGGGCACCACCTGGTCGTCGTTGCCCGACCAGACGTAGAAGTCGTCGCCGCAGATGGCCAGGGTGTGGGCCAGCAGGGAGAAGTTGCCGCTGGCCTCCTTCACGCCGTTGATGTTGGGGTGCTGGGAGAGCACCTTGTAGGTCTCTGCGGTGAAGGATACGCCGGTGCGGGAGGGCACATTGTAGAGAATAATGGGCAGGTCCACCCGGTCGGCGATGTATTCGTAGTGCTTAATGAGGCCGGTCTGGGACGCCTTGTTGTAATAGGGGGTGACGTGGAGCAGGGCGTCGGCCCCGGAGTCCTGGGCGTGCTGGGACAGGTAGACGGCGGCGGAGGTGTCGTTGCTCCC
>CALWXZ010000051.1 GCA_944385625.1 uncultured Flavonifractor sp.
CACATCCAGGCCATCTTCATCGACTTCTTCTGCGGGCTGGTGAAGGGGCTGATCGGCTACGGCTATCTGCTGCTGCCCCCCATGCTGCTGGTGGCCAGCGGCATTCTGGCCTTTCACCGGGGCCGCCCGGTGCGGCTGCGGGTGTGGTGCGCCCTGCTGCTGCCGGTGCTCACCGGCGGCTTTTTCCACCTGCTGCTGGCACAGGGACCCTATGCCTGGGACACCAACCTGCCCGGGCTGCTCTGGAAGCAGGGCGAGGCTCTGGCCAGCGGCGGCGTGGTCAGCGGTGTGATGGCCCTGGGTCTGACCGCCGTGTTCAGCAGGATCGGCGCCGGGATCATCTTTGCGCTGTTGGCGGTGATCCTGGTCATGGTGTGCTTCCATATTTCTCCCTCCGATGTGGCGGACAAGCTGCGCAGCAGACCCCGGGCGGAGTACGAGGAGGAGGAGATTCCCGAGCCCCGGCCCCGCCGGAGGCGGGCCGAGCCGGAACCGGAGCCCATCCGGGAGGGCCGCAAGCAGCAGCCCCAGATTGACATCCCGGTGGACGACGGACCTCTGGTGGGCAAACGCCGGGAGCCCAAACCCATTGAGAAGAAGGAGCGCTTCTTCAACCGCAAGCCCTCGGTGCCCACGCCGGACCAGGTGCTGGCCGGGACCGCCGGGGACAACGACACCGCCCAGGACCAGCTGCCCGACGAGGAGGCCCTGCCCTTTGCCGCCCCCGCGGAGATCCGGCAGGAGGCCATTCAGCCCCAGCCCGTGGTCCAGCCCGCGCCAGAACCCGTGCCCCCACCCCAGCCGGCGCCTGAGATCGTGCGGGAGCCCGCCGTACCCCCCGCCAACGCCAAGGCCCGGCATAAGGAGGAGTCGGCCCAGGCCGCCGCTGAGGTGGCCCAGGATATCGCCCGCAGTCTGGAGGAGGGGCCGGCTGCCTACCAGTATCCCCCCGTCTCCCTGCTGACCGAAGGGGAGGGGGTGTCCAGCTCCGACGTGGCGGGGGAGCTGCGGGCCAACCAGGCCCGGCTCAGCGATACCATCCGCTCCTTCGGCATCGACGCCACCATCTCCAACGTGACCCGGGGCCCCTCGGTGACCCGGTACGAGCTGGAGCTGGACCAGGGTGTGCGCCTCAACAAGCTGACCAATCTGGCCGACGACATCGCCCTGGCCCTGGGGGCCACCGGCGTACGCATCGCCCCCATTCCCAACCAGATCTCCATGGTGGGCATCGAGGTGCCCAACCGTCTGGTGTCCCCGGTGTATATTCACGACGTCATCGACTCCAAGGAGTTCCGGGACAACCCCTCCAAGGTGTCCTTCGCCGTGGGCAAGGACATCGGCGGCAACAACATTGTGGGCAACATCGCCAAGCTGCCCCACCTGCTGATCGCCGGCACCACCGGCTCCGGTAAGTCGGTGTGTACCAACTCCCTCATCATCTCCCTGCTCTACAAGGCCACCCCGGAGGAGGTGCGCCTCATCATGGTGGACCCCAAGATGGTGGAGCTGGGCATCTACAACGGCATTCCCCATCTGCTCATCCCGGTGGTTACCGACCCCAAAAAGGCGGCGGGCGCCCTCCAGTGGGCGGTGGTGGAGATGATGAAACGCTACCGGGCTTTTTCCGAGATCGGCGTGCGGGATCTGGCCAGCTACAACGCCCACGCCGCCAAGACCGACGATATGGAGAAGATGCCCCAGATTGTGGTGGTCATCGACGAGCTGGCCGACCTGATGCTGGTGGCCGCCAAGGAGGTGGAGGAGTCCATCTGCCGGGTTGCCCAGATGGGCCGTGCCGCCGGGATGCACCTGATTATCGCCACTCAGCGGCCCTCCGCCGACGTGATTACGGGCCTTATGAAGGCCAACATCCCCAGCCGCATCGCCTTTGCCGTGGCCTCCTCCCTGGAGTCCCGCATCATTCTGGACACTACCGGCGCGGAGAAGCTGGTGGGCCGGGGCGATATGCTCTATTTCCCCCTGGGGTCCGGTAAGCCCCAGCGGGTCCAGGGCTGCCTCATCTCCGATGATGAGGTGGCCGCCGTGGTGGGCTTTATCAAGCAGAACAGCGGCGGCGTGGAATACGACCAGGAGATCATGCACGACATCGAAAAGCACGCCGCCGAGAAGGAGAAGGGCTCCAAGGGGGTGGGCGGCTCCGCCCCTGACGAGGTGGGCGACGACTACGATGAGCTGCTGCCCGCCGCCATCGAGGTGGTGGTGGAGACCGGCATGGCCTCGGTGTCCATGCTCCAGCGGCGGCTGAAGCTGGGCTACTCCCGGGCGGCCCGGCTGGTGGACCAGATGGAGGAGAAGGGCGTGGTAGGACCATTCGAGGGCTCCAAACCCCGGCAGGTGCTCATCTCCAAAGAGCAGTGGCAGGAGATGCAGTTCAAGCAGGACATGGCCGGCGGCGCGGCGGAGCCGGTCCCCGACGAGCTGGAGTTCGAGGGGGACGCCATCCCCCAGAGCCGGGATGTGCCCCCCTTTGATATGGAGTGACACAAGACTGTCGAAAAAGTGGCGTCACCACTTTTTCGAGGGGGATGCAGCCCGCCGTATCCAGAATTTGTCCTCCTAAAGCGGACAAATTCCACACTCGCAGGCGCGAACGCTGCCAGGCGTTTTTGACAAACTGAGAAGGAGCGCAGTCAGACGACTGCGCTCCTTCTGCATCTATGGGTAAGGGTTTGTGGGAGAGCAAAAGTTGGCGTTCCGCCTCATCCGGACCGGGAAAGCGGCGCCCACTTCCCGCCCGGGCCGCAATGCCCAAGGCCTTGGCGATGTCAACCTAGCGCTCCGCCGGGTCTGCCGCTTACGCGGGACAGACAGCGACGCAGGACAGAGACATGGCGCTGGCCAGACCGTGGGGATTGGACCCGGTGGGGAGGCGGTTGTGGGCCGTGGGGCAAGGGAGGGGAGGTGTTCAGACACCGGCCCCTGGGGCGCTGGCCCGGCAGAACCGGTCACCGCAGATGAGCCAGATTAGATCGTTAAACATTTAACGATCTTACGGTTTTTATTATGGCATATTGTTAATTCTTTGTCAATCCCTTGCGCGGAAACTCCTGCTTCCAAACTTTTGGTTCTACCAATTTCACCATAAAGACCCCCGGCGGAGGCGGGGGCCTCTGCCGGGGGTGGTATCACAAAACCAGGGTGCCGCTCTCATCCTCCAGCAGCAGGAGGATGTGCTGCTGCTTGCCGGTCTGGGCGTTGACATAGATGATCACATGGCTGCCGTCCCCGGCCTGGCACTTGAACTCGTGGCACAGCACTTCGTCCTCGCCGCCGGTGGGGATGAGGGCCAGCTGATGGGACAATACGGTGAGGGAGCCGTCCACCAGGGCCTGGGCGTCCCCCGCATCCACTGCGGGGGAGGGCAGGTCCCGGCTGCCGTGGTGGGTCAGGTAGCCCGCCGCCTCAAAGCCCACGACGTCCCCGGTATCCAGAGCCACCGACACCTTTACCAGGTCGGGATAGCAGTACACGCCGTCCTCCACCGGGGCAAAGTTGACCGACAGCACCCCGTCCTGCTCCATAAAGTAGCTGGGGGCCATGTTGGCGTAGCCCTTTTCCGCCAGGAAGGCTGCCGCCTTGTCCCGGCCCTCCGCCCGGCTGAGGACGGCCTCGCCAGCGGTGCGGGAGGTGAAGAGCTCCAGGATCTGGCCCCCCTGACAAGTGACCTGAATATAGAGTTCCCCTCCGTCCACCAGGGCGGTGAAGCCGTAGGAGGGCAGGTTTCCCTCCGATCTGGCGGTGAGGGTGAACACCTGGGGCCGCAGTCCCAGGAAGGCTGCCGCCGCCTCACGGGCCTCCTCCTCGGTGACCTGGGGCAGGCCCTCCAGCATCCTGGGGGTGCGGCCATCCAGATGCTCCGAGAAGGGGCCGTCGTAGATCAGGGTGGGCACCTCGGGGAAGTCGGCCTCCACGCTCTGGAAGGCGGAGCCGCCGTTGACCTGCCCGTTGCCGTCATCGGCGGCCAGGCGGTCCTGGGCCTGGGAGAGCGCCTCCGGCTGGATGGCCCCGGAACTGAGCTGGGCCTGGAGGGTCTCCAGGGTGAGGGACAGCTCACCGGCGGCCTCGGACAGCCGGCCCAGGGTGTCCCTATGGGCGTCGGTACACACCAGCTCCGCCGAGGTCCCCTGGGCCAGGGCCATGGCGTAATCTCCCGTCCGGGCCAGGAAGGCGGCGGTCTGCTCCAGCTCCACATTGCCGTAGGGCAACTCCCCCAGAGCGGCCTGGGCGGCCTGGGCCTTGGAGTAGGCCTGGGTGCACAAGGCGGAGAACAGGGCGGGGGAGGTGGCGTGGCTCACCTTGGTGAGGGCCACCTCCAGCTCTCCGGCGGCGGTGGTCAGTTCGGCAAAGGCGTGGCGGTAGCCGTTGTCCAGCAGCCGACGGTACTGCCGGGCCTGGACATGGCCCTGGACGGCAAACCCGGCGGTAATGGCGAAGGCCGCCGCCAGAAAGCTGACGGCCAGCACCCGAACCTTCTTTTTAGACATCAAAAGCCCCCCTTTTCCCCTAGTATGGGAAAAGGGGGGCGGGATATGCCTCACTTATTTTGCCAGCTGAGCCATGCCGGCCTTGATGCGGCGAAGGGTCTCCTCCTTGCCCAGAATGTGGGCCAGCTCCACGGCGCCGCCGGGAGTCACCGCCTTGCCGGACAGGGCGGTGCGCACCGGCCACATGATGCGGCCGTTCTTCAACTCCAATTTCTGGGCCAGGCCGATGAGGGCGTCGTGAATGGCGTCGTAGGTCCACTCAGGCAGGCTCTCCAGCACGGGCAGCACCTGCTCCAGGGCTTCCAGAGAGTTTTCCTCGTTGGTTTTCATCTTCTTGTGGCAGTAGAGCTCGTTGGAATATTCGGGCAGGGCGTCGAAGAAGTCCACCTGGGGGGCGATGTCCAGCCAGGTGTCGCACCGGGGCTGCACCAGGGGGGCGATCAGCTTCAGGTCGATGCCGGGGGTTTTCACCGCCGCCTTGAGATAGGGCTCGGCCCCCGCATAGAAGGCCTCGGGGGAGAGGGCGCGGAGGTAGTTGGCGTTGAAGTATTTCAGCTTTTCGATGTCAAAGATGGCGGGGGACTTGGAGATGCCGCTGATGTCGAAGATCTCGGCCAGCTCGCTGAGGGTGAAGAACTCCCGCTCGGCGTACTCGCCCTTGGGGGACCAGCCCAGCAGGGTGACGTAGTTCACCACGGCCTCGGACAAGTAGCCCATGGCGATCAGGTCCTCGTAGGAGGGGTCGCCCTTGCGCTTGCTCATCTTGTTGTGCTGGTCCCGCATGACGGGGGAGCAGTGGATGTAGGTGGGTATCTCCCAGCCGAAGCCCTGGTAGAGCAGGTTGTACTTGGGGGCGGAGGAGAGATACTCGGAGCCCCGGACCACATGGGTGATGCCCATCAGGTGGTCATCGATGACGTTGGCGAAGTTATAGGTGGGCAGGCCGTCCCGCTTCATAAGCACCTGGTCGTCCAGGGTCTTGTTCTCCACGGTGATGTCGCCGAACACGGCGTCGGAGAAGGTGGTGGTACCCTCAGCGGGGATGCGCTGGCGGATGACGTAGGGCTCGCCGGCGGCCACCCGGGCCTTTGCAATCTCCGGGTCCAGGTCCCGGCAGGGGTCGGCCGCGCGGTCAAAGTCGCCGGAGTCCTCCTCCGACTCGGTCTTTTCGCAGAAGCAGTAGTAGGCGTGGCCCTTTTCCACCAGCAGCTGGGCGAACTTGCCGTACAGGTCCCGGCGCTGGGTCTGAACATAGGGACCCACCGGGCCGCCCAGGTCGGGTCCTTCGTCCCAGGTCAGGCCGCACTTGCGCAGGGTGCTGTAGATCACGTCGGTGGCCCCCTCCACCAGCCGGCCCTGGTCGGTGTCCTCAATGCGCAGGATGAATTTGCCGCCGTTGTGGCGGGCGATGAGCCAGGTGTACAGGGCGGTACGCAGGTTGCCCACGTGCATATAGCCCGTGGGGGAAGGGGCAAAACGGGTGCGCACCCCGCCGCGGGGGATGCGCCCCTCCAGTTCCTCAAACCAGTTCAGATCCATACAGATCCCTCCGTAGATAAAATAACCCCAGTGCGGGCGTCAAATCGTAACTTTTATTCTACCGTTTCAGCCCCAGAATTGTCAATAGTGCGGCCCTGTTATTCTTGTCAAAGGGCGGGAATTGTGGTATTATATCGTCAACTATGCGGAAATCACTTAGTTAGGGTGTGAGCCTTTTATGGAAACAAACAAAAAAGTCATCTTCAGCGGCATCCAGCCCAGCGGCGCCCTCCACCTGGGCAACTATCTGGGGGCGTTGCGCAACTGGGTGGCCCTGCAGGACGAATATAACTGTGTCTACTGCGTGGTGGATGAACACGCCATCACCGTCCGCCAGGACCCGGCGGCCCTGCGCCGCCAGACGCTGGAGCTGTTTGCCCAGCTGGTGGCCTGCGGGATTGACCCGGAGAAGTCCATCCTCTTCATCCAGTCCCACGTCCCCGCCCATGCGGAGCTGGCCTGGGTGCTCAACTGCTACACCATGTTCGGCGAGCTGTCCCGGATGACCCAGTTCAAGGATAAATCCGCCAAGCACGCCGATAACGTCAACGCCGGCCTGTTCACCTACCCCTCCCTGATGGCGGCCGACATCATGCTCTATCAGGCCGACCTGGTGCCGGTGGGAGAGGACCAGAAGCAGCACGTGGAGCTGACCCGCAACATTGTCCAGCGCTTCAACGGCATCTACGGCGACGTGTTCACCATGCCCGACGCTTATATCCCCAAGGTGGGCGCCCGGGTGATGAGCCTGAACCAGCCCGACAGCAAGATGAGCAAGTCCATCCCCGAGGGCTGCGTCTACCTGATGGACAGCCCCGACGAGATCATGCGCAAGTTCAAGCGGGCCATCACCGACAGCGACACCGAGCGTTGCGTCCGCTACGACCGGGCCAACAAGCCGGGCGTGGCCACCCTCATCGACATCTATGCCGCCGTCACCGGCAAGAGCTACGAGCAGATCGAGGAGGAATTTGCGGGCAAGGGCTACGGGGCCTTCAAGCCCGCCGTGGGCGAGGCGGTGGTGGAGCTGCTCCGGCCCCTCCGGGAGGAGGCCACCCGCCTGCTGGCCGACAAGGCCTATCTGGAGGGCCTGTACCGCGCCGGCGCGGAGAAGGCGGCCTCCATCGCCCAGCGGACCCTGCGCAAGGTCCATAAAAAGGTGGGTTTTCTGCCCCGCTGACAGATAAAGGAGCATCTTTCCTATGCCAATCAATTCCGAGCTTCCCCTGCTGGGGATGGTGGCGGCCGCTCTGGTGGTGGCCTTTCTGGTGGCGCTGATCGCCACGCCGGTGGTCAAGAGCCTGGCATTCAAGGTGGGCGCGGTGGATGTGCCCAAGGACAACCGCCGGATGCACAATCATCCCATTCCCCGTATGGGCGGCCTTGCCATTTTCCTGGGTTTCCTGCTCAGCGTGCTGATCTTCCTGGATCTGGACGCCCAGATGCGGGGGATGCTGCTGGGCGCCACCATCATCGTGGTGCTGGGTATTTTTGACGATATCTATGCCCTGGGCGCCATGCTGAAATTCCTCATCCAGATTGGGGCGGCCCTGGTGGCGGTGCTGTCGGGCAACGTCATCGAGACCCTGTCCAATCCCAACGTCTTTTCCGCCAATCTGTACTGGAATCTGGGGTGGCTTTCTATTCCAGTGACGGTGCTTTGGATCGTGGCCATCACCAATGCGGTCAACCTGATCGACGGCCTGGACGGTCTGGCCTGCGGCGTGTCCACCATCAGCTCCATGACCCTGCTGGTCATCGCCCTGGTGGTCAGCGAGGGGAGCGTGGCCCTGCTGATGGCGGCCCTGGCCGGCGGGTGCATCGGCTTTCTGCCCTATAACATGAACCCGGCCAAGATCTTTATGGGGGATACCGGCTCCACCTTCCTGGGCTATATTCTGGCGGTGGTGTCGGTCAACGGACTGTTCAAGTTCTATACCATTATCTCCTTTGCCGTGCCCTTCCTCATGCTGGGCCTGCCCATCTTCGACACCTGCTTTGCCTTCATCCGCCGCATCGCCCACGGCCAGAGTCCCATGCACGCCGACCGGAGCCATGTCCACCACCGGCTTATCGACATGGGCTTCAACCAGAAGCAGGCGGTGGCGGTGCTGTATATCATCAGCGCCATCCTGGGCCTGTCCGCCGTGGTGCTCACCACCAGCGGACCGGTGAAGGCCATGCTGCTGCTGATGGCCCTGTGCTTTGCCGGCGCCATTGCCGGGCACATCTTCCTGAGCAACAACCGGAAGGAACAGAGCCGGGGAAAAGAGCATGAGGAGAAGCCGGAGACGGGACCGGAGGAGGAGCGGAAATGAAAGAAATTCGAGTGATGACCATCTTCGGCACCCGGCCGGAGGCCATCAAGATGGCGCCTCTGGTGAAGGAGTTACAGAGCAGGGCGGGGATCACCGCCCTGTGCTGCGTCACCGCCCAGCACCGCCAGATGCTGGACTCCGTGCTGGAGATCTTCCATTTGAAGCCGGACTATGACCTGAACATCATGGAGCCCCGGCAGACCCTGTCCACCATCACCACCAAGTGCCTGCTGGGTATGGAGGAGGTGCTGGAGCGGGCCAGGCCCGATCTGGTGCTGGTCCACGGGGACACCTCCACCACCTTTGCCGGCGCCCTGGCCGCCTTCTACCACCAGATCAAGGTGGGCCATGTGGAGGCCGGATTGCGCACCTGGGACAAGTATTCCCCCTTCCCGGAGGAGATGAACCGCAAGCTGGTGGGCGACATTGCCGACCTGCATTTCTGCCCCACCCGGACCAACGTGGCCAACCTGGCCCGGGAGGGGATTGCCGACGGGGTGTTCATCACCGGCAACACCGTCATTGACGCCCTCAAGACAACGGTTGTAAAGGATTATCACTTTTCTACCCAGCTGCTCAATGAGCTGGACTATGCGCACAAAAAAGTCATTCTGGTCACCTGCCACCGGCGGGAGAACTACGGCCAGCCCATGGCCAATATCATGACCGCCCTGCGCCGGGTGGCGGAGGCCTTTGCGGATGTGGAGCTGGTGTACCCGGTCCATCTCTCTCCCGTGGTGCGGGAGGCGGCGGACAAATACCTGTCCGGACATAAGCGCATCCACCTCATTGATCCCCTGGACGTGGAGGAGATGCACAATCTCATGGCCCGGTCCTATCTGGTGATGACCGATTCCGGCGGCTTGCAGGAGGAGGCCCCCGCCCTGGGACGGCCGGTGCTTGTCCTGCGGCGGGAGACCGAGCGGCCCGAGGCGGTAGAGGCGGGCACGGTCAAGATCGCGGGTACCGACGAGCAGACCATCTTCAACCTTGCCTGCCAACTGCTCACCGACGAGAAGGCCTACCACGCCATGGCCCATGCGGTCAACCCCTACGGCGACGGCTTTGCCTGCCGCCGCATCGTTGACGCCATTGAATGGCAGTTCGGCCTGCGGGCGGAGAAGCCGGAGGAATTTGGGGTTTAAGTCAATCAGTCAACCGATCAGATCCCTTGGTCGAGCCTGAGGAGGGAGCGGCATGGAACGGCGCAATCGGAATATTCTGGTGGTGCTCATCGGCATCGTCATTACCGTCGCCATGCTCTCCAGCTTTGGGCTCGGCCTTTTTGCGCCCGATACGGCCAAAATCCACCTGCCCACTCCTGCGGCCAGCCAGACCATGGAGCCGGTGGGGGAGGAGGAGTTTGTGCGGGTGGAGATCACCACCGAGACGGTGCAGTATGTGGTGGAGCACACCCTGACCCGGCCGGAGAGCTACGGCCGGAGCGTGACCATTGAGGACTTCTGGGGGGAAGGGGAGAGCGGCGTCACCCGCGCCACGGTGTGGGTGGACGGGGGCTGGACCCACACCGCCGCCACCCTGCCCGGCGGCACCGTCCGCCACTCCATCGTGGGGGACGGCCGGTTCTGGCTGTGGTATGAGGGGAACAGCCGGGTGCTCGCCGGGGAGGCGGACGGGGACTCCGCCGATCTGGAGGGCCAGCGTATCCCCACCTATGAGGACGTGCTCCGGCTGGAGCAGGCGGATCTTGCGGCCGCCGGCTATGAGGATAAGGAGGGAGTCTCCTGCATTTTTGTGGAGACCGTCCCGGACAGCCAGGGCTATGTGGAGCGGTACTGGATCGCCACTGACAGCGGCCTGCTCTCCTGCGCCGAGACTTACCTGGAGGGCCAGCTGATCTACCGGATGAGCGCCTTTTCGGTGGACCGGCCTGTGCCTGAGAACGCCTCCTTCACCCTGCCTGACGGAACGGTGCTCCACACGCCGGGAGCGGGGCGCTAACCCAGCCCCAGCAGCAGCACCAGGGCCAGTGTGATGACCAACTCCAGGTCGTCCCCCTCCAGAAAGAGGAACAGCAGGATGAGCAGCAGCAGCACATCCCCGGTGTCCAGGCTGTCCAGCTTCAGGCTTTTCAGCAGCGCGCCCAGCCCGCCCCCTTTCTGCTTGCCCCCCGCCTCCGGGGGGCGCTTGCCTTCCCGGGGCGGGGGAGGGGCGGCGTCCTCCTGGGGGACTCTGGTATAGGAGGTGCCGTTGGGGATGTAGCGGTTATACATGGTCCTCCTCCTCTCCCCGTTCCCGGAACATCCGCAGCGCCGCCCGGATCACCCGGGTGAGCCGGGCGATGCGGACGGCCTGATCCATTTTTTCCTGGCGTTCGGGCTTGAGAAAGGGCTTGAGGGCGGCCAGCAGGGCGGTTTTTTTGTCGTCCTGGGCCGAGTACTCGGACAGCAGTCCCATTCCCATCCGCAGCAGCTTGGGGTCCAGCCCCGACAGGGCGGACAGGGGGGAGGGGCTGTCGGCCTCCGCCGGCGTCTGAGTGGTTTCTGCCTCCTCGTGTTCCGGCGCAGGCTGCTCCGGCGCCCCCTCCTCCTGCTTGCCGGAGAGGGACTGGGCCAGGGACATGATCTGCTCCATGGCCTGGGGGTCGCCCAGAATCTGGTTGAGTTGTTCTTCCCACTGGGCCATGGGCCATCCCTCCTCAGCGTGAGATCAGCTCTGTTTGGGTGCGGTCCGGTTGAGCCGCTCCACCAGCTTGGCGCCCTCCGGGTTTTCCATCACCTGGCGCACCATGGCCAGCAGGTCCTTGGTGTCCCCCAGAGCGGCGGAGGCCGCGGCGGTCTTCAGCTTGCCGCCGGCGTTTCGGTTGAGTAATTCCATCAGCCGCTGGGCGTCCGGGGAGTGGATCACCTGCTCCAGCAGGGCCCGGTTATGCTCCAGGGCGGCGGTGGGATCGGTTTTGTTCTGATCCATACCATCAGCTCCATTTCTTCATTATAATGGCGTTCACTTCATTATATGTGCCGCCTCCGGGAAGGTGATTATATGAAACTGCTGATTTTTTCCGACTCCCACGGCAACGTGGCCAACATGGAGGACGTTGTGCGTCTGGAGAGCCCGGACCGCATCCTCCACCTGGGGGACCTGGCCCGGGACGCGGAGGAGCTGGCCGCAAAATTTCCCCGCATCCCGGTGAGCTATGTGCCGGGCAACTGCGACGGACGGCGGCCCGACCTGCCGGAGGAGCGGATCTTTACCCTGGAGGGCTGCAAGATCCTTATGACCCACGGCCACATCTATCATGTGAAGATGGGGATGGGCCTGGCGGTGCGGGCGGCCCGGCAGGCGGGGGCCCGGCTGCTCTGTTTCGGGCACACCCATGAGGCATTTTGCCAGTTTGAAAACGGACTGTGGATCGTCAACCCCGGCTCGGTGGGCGCCTATGGGCCTCATTCCTACGCGGTGACCGTGCTGGAGGACGGCGGCGCGGTCTGTTATCTGAGTCATTTATAAAAGAAGGGAAGGGATGGCTATGCTGCTTGCGGTAGACGTAGGCAACACCAATATGGTGTTTGGCATCTATGAGGGAGAAAAACTGAAGGGCAGCTTCCGCACCATGACGGTGTCGGACCGCACCTCCGACGAGCTGGGGCTGCTGGTGTGCCAGTATTTTCAGCGCTTTGGACTGGAGCTGGACCAGATCGAGGATGTGGTCATCGGCTCGGTGGTGCCCCAGGTGATGCACACCCTCACCAACGCCATGAAGAAGTATGTGGGCAAGACCCCCCTGGTGCTGGACGATGGGCTGGACCCCCGGCTGCCCTATGTGCCCTGCGCCAGTGAGGAGCGGCTGGGCCCCGACCGGGCGGCGGCGGACATCGCCGCCATGGCCAAATACGGCACCCCCCTCATTGTGCTGGACTTCGGCACCGCCACCACGCTGGACGCGGTGAGCCGGGAAGGGGTGTACCTGGGCGGCTGTATCACCGCCGGGGTGCGGGTGTCCATCGACGGCCTGTTCCAGAAGACCTCCCTGCTGCCCCGGGTGGAGCTGGTGAAGCCGGCCACCGTGCTGGGCACCACCGCCGTGGGCCAGATTCAGGCGGGGGCGGTTATGGGCTACATCGGGGCCATCGAGTATCTGATCCGCCAGGCCAAGAGCGAGATGGGGGAGCCGGACGTGAGGGTGATTGCCACCGGCGGACTGGCCCGGATGGTGGCGGACAACACCGAACTCATCGACGTGGTGGACCCCCAGCTGGTGCTGGATGGCCTGCGGATCATCTATGAGCGGGAGCGCAACGCCAAGCGGCTGTAAACGCCGATAAAAAATCCTGGGTACTGCGGTACCCAGGATTTTTTCTGCCGTATAGTCTTATTCGCTGAGCAGCATCCGGTCGTTCTCCACATGAAACTTGTCCAGCAGGTCCTGAACGGTCAGGTTCTGTTTCTCCTCCCCCCGGATGTCCGCCACAATCTGGCCGCCGTCCATCATGATGAGCCGGTTGCCGTGGGCGATGGCGTCCCGCATATTGTGGGTAATCATCAGGGTGGTGAGCTTGTCCCGGCGGACGATCCGCTCGGTGGTCTCCAGCACCTTGGCCGCCGTTTTGGGGTCCAGGGCGGCGGTGTGCTCGTCCAGCAGCAGCAGCTTGGGCTTTTTCAGGGTGGCCATCAGCAGGGTGAGGGCCTGCCGCTGGCCGCCGGAGAGCAGCCCCACCTTGCTGGTGAGCCGGTCCTCCAGCCCCAGGCCCAGGATGGCCAATTTCTCCTGGTACTGCTTGCGCTCGGCGCTGGTGATGCCGTAGCGCAGCCCCCGGCTCTGCCCCCGCCGGAAGGCCAGGGCCAGATTCTCCTCAATGCCCATGGTGGCGGCGGTGCCCATCATGGGGTCCTGAAATACCCGGCCGATAAACTTGGCCCGCTTGTGCTCGGGCAGCTTGGTCACGTTCTGCCCGTCAATGGTGATGGTGCCGCTGTCGGGGGGAAAGACCCCGGCCACCAGGTTGAGCAGGGTGGATTTGCCTGCGCCGTTGCCGCCGATGACGGTGACGAAGTCCCCGTCCTCCAGGGTGAGGGAGACGCCGTTCATAGCACGCTTTTCGTTGATGGTACCGGCGTTGAAGGTCTTGTAAAGATCACGCACCTCAAGCATTGCGCGCCGCCTCCTTCCGAACCGTCTTGGTAAAGTACTTGCCCTTCCAATAGGGGATGCTGAGGAACAGGGCCACCACCACGGCGGAGAGCAGCTTCAGGTCGGTGGACTCCAGGCCCAGGCGCAGCACGAACTGGAGCACGATATAGTAGATGATGGAACCGATGACGGCCGAGAGCAGCTTCAGGGCAAAGTTGCGGAACACCTTGCCCAGCAGCACCTCCCCGATAATGACGGCGGCCAGGCCGATGACGATGGCGCCCCGGCCCATATCCACGGTGGAGCTGCCCTGATACTGGGCCAGCAGGGCGCCGGACATGGCCACCAGGCCGTTGGACACCACCAGACCCAGCACCTTGCACCAGCTGGTGTTGATGCCCTGGGCCCGGGCCATGGCCTGGTTGGCGCCGGTGGCCCGCAGGGCGCAGCCCAGCTCGGTGCCGAAGAACCAGTAGAGCACGGCGATGAGCACCACCGTAAAGATGACCAGCAGGAACAGGGGGTTATTCAGGTTGAGCTCCCGGATGTACCGGGAGGAGACCAACAGATCCAGCCTGTCCACGCTGAGGGCCAGGGTGGCCTTGGTCTTGGCGTCGCTCCAGACGGCCATGATGCGCAGGTTGATGGAATAGAGGGCCAGCTGGGTCAGGATACCGGCCAGAATGGCGGGGATGCCGCAGGCGGTATGGAGCAGGCCTGTAATCAGTCCCGCCAGCATTCCGGCAATGACGGCCAACAGCAGGGCCAGCCAGGGGTTCCAGCCCTGGCTGATAAACAGGGCCGCCACCGCGCCGCCGGTGGCCAGGGAGCCGTCCACCGTCAGATCGGCGATATCCAGGATGCGGAAGGTGATGTATACCCCCACGGCCATGATGCCCCAGGCCAGGCCCTGGCCGAAGGCGCCGGGCAGGGAGTTGAAAAATGAGAGCAGGAAGTCCATGGTGCTGCCTCCAAATGAATAAAATCTTGCATCGTATACCGGAAAAGGGCGGAGAAGGGAGGTCCCTTCTCCGCTCTTCTGTCAGGGCGTTGGTGCTCAGGCGATGGGCTCGTAATCCTCGGGCACGGTCAGCCCCAGCGTTTCGCAGTTGGCCGCGTTGTACATCTTGGTGACGTTGGGGGCGTACTGCACGGGCATGGTGGAGATGTCGGCCTCGCCGGTCAGGATCTGAGCGGCCATCTCGCCGGTGGTGTAGCCGATGTCATAGTAGCTGATGGACAGGGTGGCCACGCCGCAGCCGGAGCAGATGCCGGACTCACCGGCGATCACCGGCACGCCGGCGGGGATGACCACGTTGGCGATGGTCTCGGTGTTGGCGGCGGCGGTGTTATCGGTGGGGATGTAGATCACATCGGAGCCGTCACAGGCGGTCTGGGTCACAGAGGACAGGTCGTTGACATCGGTGAAGGCGTACTGGGTGCAGGTGTAGCCCATGTCCTCCAGATAGCCCTGGATGGTCTGGACCTGATAGACCGAGTTGGGCTCACCGGAGCAGTAGAGCAGGCCCACGTTCTTGGCCTCGGGGAAGAGCTCCTGAAGCATGGCGGCCTGCTGGTCCAGAGGAGCCAGGTCGGAGGTGCCGGAGATGTTGCCCCCCACGGTGCCGGTCCAGTCGGTGATGGAGAGGGCGGTGGCGTAGTCGGTGACCGAGGTGCCGAGGATGGGAATATCGGAGGTGGCGGAGGCGGCGGCCTGAAGGGGATAGGTGGCGTTGGCCAGGATCAGGTCCACGCCCTCCGCCACAAAGCCGTCCATAATGGTGCCGCAGTTGGCGTACTCGCCGCCGGCGTCCTTCTCGTCAAAGGTAACCTGACCGGGCAGCTTCTCGTTGAGGGCGTCCTTAAAGCCCTGGGTGGCGGCGTCCAGCGCGTCGTGGGTCATCTGCTGGCAGATGCCCACGGTGTAGGTCTCGCCGCTGGCGGCGGGCTCTCCGCCGGAGGGGGTCTGGGAGTTTCCGGCGGGGGAAGTGGCGGCGCCGGAGTTGCCGCCGCCGCAGGCGGTAAGGGTGAGAGCCAGTGCGCCGGTGAGCAGTCCGGCTGAAATACGCTTGTTCATAAAATTGACCTCTTTTCCTTGTTTGCCCCCATACCAAAGGGGTATGGAAAACACTTATACTGATCTTGCAGTTTAGCACTTGAAAGGACAAAAGTCAAGTATGATATTTTTTTGACGAAGATAAGGCAAAAAAC
This sequence comes from uncultured Flavonifractor sp., assembly GCA_944385625.1. Classification (GTDB taxonomy): domain Bacteria; phylum Bacillota; class Clostridia; order Oscillospirales; family Oscillospiraceae; genus Flavonifractor. Next base: position 15,669 of record CALWXZ010000051.1, read on the forward strand.
CGGAGTGCTGCAAGAATTGCAGCACTCCGGAAGAAATATAGAAGGATTCAGTTCATCTGCTTGCGGCGGGACAGATTGATGGTGCCGTCCTGCATGGAGTCCACGTCGTCCAGGCTCTTGCCGGTGCCGTAGGCCACGCAGGAGATGGCGTCGTCGGCCACGTGGGTCTCGATGCCGGTGTGGGACTCGATGAGCTTGTCAAAGCCCCAGACCAGGGAGCCGCCGCCGGTCATGCAGAT
>CALWXZ010000052.1 GCA_944385625.1 uncultured Flavonifractor sp.
ATCCCTTTTGGCATAATAAAGCACCCCACTTGTTATCCAGTATATCATACTGTCTAACAAATGGGGTGCAGTTCAAAGGCGTCCTGTTTTTTTATGCTCAGTTAAATTTGTAGATCTTTCGGGCCAGCCGGTACAGCTTCACCGACAGCTTCCGGCCCTGATAGCCGGGGATGTTGCCCACAAAGGACAGGGAACGGTACTTGTACTTGTGGTAGAGCCCCACGTCCTTGCTGCGCAGGTACTCCCACAGCTCGGTCTTTTTGCCCAGGGCCTCGGGGGAGCCGTCCAGGATGAGGAAAATGGAGGAGATGGTCATCATCATGGACAGATAGCTGCTCATATACCGGGCCAGCCTGGGCTGCTGGGCGTGGAGCTTGCGGAGATCGTGGCTGTCGATCATGATCTTGTTGACCCGCAGCTGCTGGTCCACCCGGCTCACCATCACCTGCTCGTTGACGCTCTGGTCGGCCCGGCCGATGAAGTAGCGGTACAGATCGATGTCCATATAGTAGATCCGCTTGACGAAGGGCAGGGGTTGGTAGACGAAGATATTGTCCACATAGAAGGTGTGCTTGGGCAGCTCCAGTCCGCAGTCCCGCAGCAGCTGGGTGCGGTAGATCACGCTGTGCATCAGCAAAAACTGGGAGGGGCGGAACCGGCCCACCTTGCTCCAGGAGAATATCTTGTTCTGGGGAAACACGTTGGTATAGCGGATCACCTTCTGGGTGTTGTCCTCCACGTGCTCATACACATAGTTGGCCACAAACAGATCCACAGGCTTATCCATTTGGGCAAACTTCCGCAGCTTTTCCAGGGCCTTTTGCATGGCGGCCTCGTCCAGCCAGTCGTCGGAGTCCACCACTTTAAAGTAAAAGCCGGTGGCGTTGCGGATACCCTGGTTGACCCCCTCGCCGTGGCCGCCGTTTTCCTGATGGATGACCCGGACGATGTTGGGATACTGTTCGGCGTAGCGGTCACAGATGGCGGGGGTGTCATCCTTGGTGGAGCCGTCGTCCACCAGGATGATCTCGATGTCCTCCCCGCCGGTGAGCAGGGTCTCCACACAGTGCTCCATGTAGGCCGCGGAGTTGTAGCAGGGCACTGTAAAGGTAATGAGCTTTGACATATGTAGCTTTCCTCACTTCAACAGATCGTCACACAGGGCCAGCGCCCGGGCGGCAATGGCGTCCATGTTGTAGTACTTGTATTCCGCCAGCCGGCCCAGCAGGTGGAACCGGGGGAAACGGTCGGCCTCGGCCTTATACTTGGCGTAGAGGGCGTTGTTGGCCTCATTGATGATGGCGTAGTAGGGGATCTCCCCCGCCCCGCCGGTGTAGGCGCTGGAGTATTCCTTCATAATGGTGGTAACCCCCGGCAGCTCCTGGCCGGTGAGGAACTTGAACTCGGTGATGCGGGTATAGTCCTGATCCATGGTGTAATTCACCGTGCCGTGACTCTGCCAGTAGTCCACCGGGTGGGTCTCAAACTGGAAGGTCAGGGTGCGGTAAGGCAGCCGGCCGTATTTGCAGCCGAACAGCTCGTCGGCCGCGCCGGTGTAGATCACCGTGCCGTCAAAGGGCGCCCCGTCCAGCAGCACCTGGCCGTCGGCCAGGGTCAGGCGGGCGGCGGCGTCGGTGTTCAGCTCCACGGTGATGTCGGGGTGATCCAGCATCCGTTCAAACAGGGGGGTGTAGCCCTCCTTGGGCATCCCCTGATAGAGATCCTGGAAGTAGCGGCAGTCCTCCGACAGGAACACCGGCACCCGGGCGGTGGTGGCGGGGTCGATCTCCTCCGGGCGCTGTCCCCACTGCTTCATGGTGTAGTGGACAAAGACGTGCTCATACACATAGTCGGCCAGGGCCGCGATTTCCGGGTCGGGATGCTGGCGCAGCTCCAGAATGGTGACCTTCTTCTCCATGCCGTAGGCGGCGATGAGCCGTTTGGCCAGGCTGTGGGCCTTCTCCTGGCCGAAGGCCGTCCGCAGGGACACCAGGTTGAAGGGCACCGGCAGCTCCATGCGCCCGTTCTCCGCCGGAATATTGGCCACCACCTGATGCTGGTAGCTGAGCCACGGGGTGAAGCGGGAGAGATATTCAAAGACCCGCCGGTCGTTGGTGTGAAAGATGTGGGGGCCGTAGCGGTGGATAAGCACGCCGGCCTGGTCGAAGCAGTCATAGGCGTTGCCCCCCACGTGCTCCCGGCGTTCCAGTACCAGCACCTTTTTTCCGCCCCGCTCGGCCAGTTCCCGGGCGCAGACAGCCCCCGCCATGCCCGCGCCGATCACCAGGCAGTCAAATGGATGATCCATGGGATCCGTCCTCTCTCATTGGAATGATCGCAAACATTGGATGCGGCCCCATCCCCCTGTCCGGGGATACGGCAGGTCCATTTTAACACAGAACCGAGACAATAGGCAAAAAATTTCGATTAAGTTTTCCTTAACGACGTTATCGATCGGAAGTGCGGTGATCCGGTCTGGTCTCCACGCCCCCCAGGAAGCACTCGGTATAGTGTTCCATGGCCCGCTGGATCACCTGGATGGCGGCCGCCCGGTCGTTGACGTCGCCGGCCACGGCCTCCTTGCCCTCCAGGGCCTTGTACACCGTGAAGAAGTGGGCCATCTCGTCAAAGATGTGGGCGGGCAGATCCATCAGGTTCTGGCAGTTATTATAGGTGGGGTCGGAGAAGGGGATGGCGATGATCTTCTCGTCGTTTTTGCCCCCGTCCAGCATGGAGATGTAGCCCACCGGGTAGCAGCGCACCAGGGTCAGGGGGTCCATGGCCTCGGAGCAGAGGACCAGCACGTCCAGGGGGTCGCCGTCATCACCGTAGGTCCGGGGGATAAAGCCGTAGTTGGCGGGATAGTGGGTGGAGGTGTGGAGCACCCGGTCCAGGATGATAAGGCCGGTCTCCTTATCCAGCTCGTATTTCTTCTTGCTGCCCTTGGGGATCTCAATAACCGCCACAAAGTCCTCGGGCTGGATGCGGCTGGGGTTGATATCATGCCAAATATTCGACATTGTTGTCTCTCCTTTTATCATATCGTCTGACTGGATGGGGCGGCCCTCCACGGGCCGTTTCAGTAGACATTATTATATCTTTCCTCCGGAAAGAATACAATACTTGCCGTCCTCATTTTTCCACCTTTTGTCTTTTTCCCGTGGCTCTTCCCCACCCCGGCGGTCTTTGCTGTGCAAAATGGGACCTTTTCCAATGTAAAGTCCGCAAACTCCTGGGGGAGAGCGGCTTTACCCATTCTTTACAATTCGTTGAAGGACAACTTTACAATCCGCCGATATACTGTAGCTTGTTCCGAGCGACCAAGAATACATTGCATGATTGGAGATTGAACACCATGAAAAAGAGAACACTTGCACTGATGCTTTCCGCCGCTCTGTGCGTGGGTATGCTGGCCGGCTGCGGCGGCGGCAATACGGGCAGCGCCAACACCCCCTCCGGCAATACCCCCGCCACCACTGAGAGCGAGACCCCCGCCACCACCCAGCTGTCCGGCACCGTGGTGACCAACGGCTCCACCTCCATGGAGAGCGTGATGGGCTCTCTGATCGAGGCTTTTAAGGAAGTCCAGCCCGGCGTGCAGGTCCAGTACACCGGTTCCGGTTCCGGCGCCGGCATCACCTCCGCCCAGGACGGCACCGCCGACATCGGCCTGGCCAGCCGGGACCTGAAGGACGATGAGACCGGTGTGAAGCAGATCACTGTGGCCAAGGACGGCATCGCCATCATCGTCAACCCCCAGAACCCCGTGGCCGACCTGACCGTGGAGCAGATTGCCCAGCTGGCCACCGGCGAGGTTACCAACTGGTCTGAGGTGGGCGGCAACGACGCCGAGGTGGTGTTCATCGGCCGTGAGGCCGGTTCCGGTACCCGGGACGGCTTTGAGACCATCACCGGCACCACCGACAACTGCAAGTATCAGAACGAGCTGACCTCCACCGGCGAGGTCATCGCCAACGTGGCCTCCAACCCCAACGCCATCGGCTACGCCTCCCTGTCCGCCGTGGACGATACCGTGAAGGCCATCACCGTGGGCGGCGTGGCTCCCACCGAGGAGACCGTTCTGGACGGTACCTACGCCATCCAGCGCAACTTCAACTTCATCCTCAGCGAGAGCACCGAGCTCTCCGACGCGGCTCAGGCCTTCGTTGAGTGGGCCACCTCTGCCGACGCCGCCGACCTGATCGCCGGTGCCGGTGCGGTGCCTGTGGCCGAGTAAGCCCGCCCCACCGCTCTGATTGCCCCCTCGGTCACGAGGGGGCAATCGCCATGATTACAACTCTTTACGAAAGGCCGGTCATCAACCATGAAACAAAAGCTCCGACCGTTGGAAGTGGTCATGAACCTGCTGTTCTTCCTGTGCGGTTTCATCGCGGTCGTCTTCGTCCTGTTTATCAGCATCTACCTCATCATCTCCGGTCTGCCCGCCATTAAGGAGATCGGGTTGGTGGAATTTCTGTTTGGTACCAAGTGGGCCTCCACCGCATCGGAACCCTCCTTCGGTATTCTTCCTTTTATTCTGACCTCCATCTACGGCACCGCCGGCGCCATTGTGCTGGGCGTGCCGGTGGGCTTTATGACGGCGGTCTTTCTGGCCAAGATTGCCCCGCCCAAGCTGGCCACCGCCGTACGCACGGCCGTGGATCTGCTGGCCGGCATCCCCTCGGTGGTCTACGGTCTCATCGGCATGATGGTGCTGGTGCCCGCCGTCCGGGAGCTGTTCCACCTGCCCGACGGCGCCAGCCTGTTCTGCGCCATCATCGTGCTGGCCATTATGATCCTGCCCTCCATCATCTCTGTCTCCGAAACCGCCCTGAAGGCGGTTCCCAAGGAGTATGAGGAGGCCTCTCTGGCCCTGGGGGCCACCCACATCGAGACGGTGTTCCGGGTGAGCGTGCCCGCCGCCTCCAGCGGCATCGCTGCCTCCATCGTGCTGGGCATCGGCCGGGCCATCGGCGAGGCCATGGCCGTCATCATGGTGGCGGGCAACGTGGCCAATATGCCCTCCCTCTTCTCCTCCGTCCGCTTCCTCACCACCGCTGTGGCCAGCGAGATGTCCTACGCCTCCGGCCTCCAACGCCAGGCCCTGTTCTCCATCGCGCTGGTGCTGTTCCTCTTCATCATGCTTATCAATGTGATCCTCAACACGCTTCTCAAACGGAAGAAGGGGTGATATACTGTGATCGAAATGAAACCTCTTTCCGGAAAGCGGAAGGCCTATGACCGGGCGCTCCGTTTCCTGCTCTACTTCTGCGCCATTCTCACCTGCGCGCTGCTGGTGTTTGTCATCGGCTACATCTTTGTAAACGGCCTGCCCCACATCACCTGGGAGTTTCTCTCCAGTGAAACCAGCTATATCAAGGACACCATCGGCATCCTGCCCAACATCCTAAACACGGTATACATCGTGGTGGTGACCCTGATTTTCATTCTGCCGCTGGGCGTGGGGGCCGCCATCTACCTCAACGAGTACGCCCGCAACCGCCGTCTGGTCAGCGCCATCGAGTTTGCCACCGAGACTCTGACCGGCATCCCCTCCATCATCTTCGGCCTGGTGGGTATGCTGTTCTTCTGCCAGCTGCTGGGGCTGAAGGCCTCCCTGCTGGCCGGCGCCCTCACCCTGGTCATCATGACCCTGCCCACCATCGTCCGCACCACCCAGGAGGCCCTGAAAACCGTGCCCCAGTCCTACCGGGAGGCGGCCCTGGGTCTGGGGGCCGGCAAGTTTCGGATGATCCGAACGGTGGTACTCCCCTCCTCGGTGGACGGTATCGTCACCGGCTGTATTCTCTCCGTGGGCCGCATCGTGGGCGAGTCCGCCGCCCTTCTCTTTACCGCCGGCATGGGTATGGCCCTCAACGATTTCTTCGGCTCCTTCGACCAGTTCATCCACTCCTCCGGCGCCTCCCTCACCGTGGCCCTGTATGTGTACGCCAAGGAGCGGGCCGAGTTTGACGTGGCCTTTGCCATCGCCGCCATTCTGATGCTGCTCACTCTGGTCATCAACCTGACCGCCAAGCTGGTGGGCAAGAAATTAAAGAAGAGATAAGGAGTTCCAACCATGGATGAAAATACAATTCTGTCTGTGAAGGGGCTGGACCTCTGGTACGGCCAGACCCAGGCCCTGAAGGACGTCAGCGTGGACATTCCGGAGAAGCAGGTCACCGCCCTCATCGGGCCCTCCGGCTGCGGCAAGTCCACCTTCCTCAAGACCCTGGACCGGATGAACGACCTGGTCCCCGGCATCAAGATCACCGGCTCCATCCAGTACCGGGGGCAGGAGATCTACGACTCCAGGGTGGACGTGACCTGGCTGCGCAAGCAGATCGGCATGGTGTTCCAGAAGCCCAACCCCTTCCCCATGTCCATCTATGACAACATCGCCTACGGCCCCCGTACCCACGGCATCAAGAACAAGAGCCGCCTGGACGACATTGTGGAGAAGTCCCTCCAGGGCGCCGCCATCTGGGACGAGGTAAAGGACCGGCTGAAAAAGTCGGCTCTGGGCCTGTCCGGCGGCCAGCAGCAGCGGATCTGCATCGCCCGGGCCCTGGCGGTGGAGCCCGACATCCTGCTGATGGACGAGGCCACCTCCGCCCTGGACCCCATCTCCACCTCCAAGATCGAGGATCTGATCGCCGATCTGAAGAGTCAGTATACCATCGTCATCGTCACCCACAATATGCAGCAGGCCACCCGTGTGTCCGACAAATGCGCCTTCTTCCTGCTGGGCCAGCTCATTGAGTTCGGCGACACCACCCAGCTCTTCTCCGTGCCCAAGGACAAGCGCACCGAGGACTACATCACCGGCCGCTTCGGATAACAGGAGGTTCCCATGAGAAAAACCTTTGACGCCGAGCTCCAGGAGCTCAATTACGAGATGATCGACATGGCCGCCGCCGCCGAGGACGCCATCGACGTGGTGGTGGAATCCCTGGCCTCCAGCGACGACGCCGCCGCCAAATCTGCGGTGGAGATGACCAAGCACATGGACGAGATGGAGCGGGACATTGAAAACCGCTGTCTGCGCCTGCTCCTCCAGCAGCAGCCCGTGGCCCGGGACCTGCGCACCATCTCCGCCGCCCTGAAGATGGTCACTGACCTGCAGCGCATCGGGGACCAGTGTTCCAACATCGCCGAGATCTCCCTGCTGCTCAAGGAGCAGCAGCAGACCCAGACCCTGGCGGACATCCGCACCATGAGCCAGAAGGCGGGCGTCATGGTCAAGCGGGCCATCTTCGCCTACGTCAACCGGGATACCGAGGCAGCCAACGCCGTCATCAGCCTGGACGACGAGATCGACCAGTTCTTCCGCACCATCAAGAGCGAGCTGGTGGAGCTCATCGTGGGCAACCGGGAGGAGGCCGACCAGGCCATTGACCTCATCATTATCGCCAAGTATCTGGAGCGCATCGCGGACCACGCGGTAAACATCGCCCAGTGGGCCATTTTCTGCGTCACCGGCGAGATCCAGCTCCAGGCCTGAGTTCCCTAATACGAAACGGAAGGTGATCCCATGTCCAGAACCATCGTGGTGGTGGAGGACGACGAGAGCATCCGGGAGATGCTCCGGTACTATTTTCAATCTGTGGGCTATGCCGTGCGTCCCTACGAATCGGGCGAGGCCATGTTCGAGGGCGAGGGGGACCAGGAGCTGCCCGTGCTGTTCATTCTGGACATCATGCTGCCCGGTATGGACGGGCTGGAGATCCTCCGCCGTCTGCGGCAGGGCCGAAACACCGCCGAGGTGCCGGTTATCATGCTCACCGCCCGCAGCGCCGAGATGGACCGGGTGTCCGGTCTGGAAAACGGCGCCGACGACTATGTGGTCAAGCCCTTCGGCATCATGGAGCTCCAGGCCCGGGTCAAGGCGGTGCTCCGCCGCACCCAGCGCCGCAGCGACCAGGTGCTCACCTGCGGCGATCTGGAGATTGACCCCGCCGCCCGGGAGGTCCGGAAGGGGGGCAGGCCGGTGGAACTCACCTTCAAGGAGTTTGAACTGCTCAAACTGCTGTGTACCCGCCGGGGTGTGGCCCTGACCCGGGACGAAATCCTCCAGACCGTGTGGGACTACGACTACACCGGCGAGACCCGCACCGTGGATATGCACGTCAAGGCCCTGCGCCAGAAGCTGGGAGAGGATGTCATCACCACCGTCCGGGGCGTCGGGTACAAAATGTCCTGACGGCCCGGTTTCCCATGATCTGCGAGAGGAGCATACTATGAAGAAACGAATCATCGGCGCAACGCTGCTCACCGTGGTGTTCGCCCTGCTGATCTCCAATGTGGTGGGGATTTTGATGTTCCGCAGCCGGGAGATGGACGCCGCCCGCTCCACGCTGCAGGAGCTGCTGGTGCTGATGGACGCCCAGAGCGCCATCACCGAGCCCGACGCCCTGGCCCAGCAGTTCCACGCCGCCGCCCCCGACAAGCGGCTCACCATCATCGATACCGACGGCACCGTGCTGGCGGACACCGGCGCCGACGCCTCCGCCCTGGAGGACCACAACGACCGCCCGGAGGTGGCCCAGGCCGAGAGCACCGGCTGGGGCGAGGCGGTGCGCCACTCCGACACCCTGGGCACCTCCATGTTCTATGTGGCCAAGCGTTTTGCCGACGGCATGATCGGCCGGGCCTCCATGTCCCTGTCCTCCATCAATACCCTGGTGATGGGGGGCGTGTGGGGCACCGTGATCGCCTCGGTGGCCGCCCTGCTGCTGGCCTACCTGCTGTCCCGCCGCACCGCCAACCGCATCGTCTCCCCCCTCAATTCGGTGGGCTCCGCCCTCCAGGGGGTGTTGGACGGCAAAAAGGCCGCCGGGCTGGAGGGGCTCCAGGCCGACGACGAGCTGCGGCCCATCCTGCGCTACATTGACAAGCTGATGGAGCAGCTGGGGGGGTACATCCAGTCCATCACCGCCGAGCGGGACAAGGTGAGCCTCATCCTGGACTGCATGGACGAGGGGCTCATCCTGTTGGATGAGAGCGGCAAGGTGCTGGCCATCAACCGGGCCGCCCGCACCCTCTTCGGCTTTCCCGAGGGGGAACAGGACGACGGCGCCCTGCTGCTCACCCGCAGCCGCCGGCTCCGGGAGGCCATCCACGACTGTCAGGAGAAGCACGCCTCCATCATGCTGGACGTGGACGCCCTCACCGAAAACGCCCGCTCCCTGCGGCTGTTCGTCTCCCCCGTCTCCGGCCGGCAGTATGAGGGCCAGCCGGTGGGCACCTCCATCCTGGTGTCCGACGTGACCGAGCTGAAGAAGGCCGAGGGCATCCGCAGCGAGTTTACCGCCAACGTGTCCCACGAGCTGAAAACTCCCCTCACATCCATCAAGGGCTTTACCGATATGCTCTCCAGCGGCATGGTGTCCTCCCCCGCCGACCAGAAGCGGTTCATCACCATGATCGGCGTGGAGGTGGACCGGCTCATCGACCTCATCAACGACATTCTCAAGCTGTCCGAGCTGGAGTCGGTGGCCATCGACCAGACCGAGGAGCGCTCAGACCCGCTGACAGCGGCCCGGGAGACCGCCTCCCTGCTGGAGCCCTCCGCCAAGGCCGCCGGGGTGACCCTGGCGGTGGAGGGGGAGGCCGCCACCGTGGCCGTGCCCATGAGCCGGCTGAAGGAGCTGCTGCTCAACCTGATGAGCAACGGCATCAAGTACAGCGAATCCGGCGGCCAGGTGACCACCCGTGTGGCCGTGCAGGACGGCAAAGCCGTCCTCTCGGTCCAGGACCACGGCATCGGTATCCCCCAGGAGGACCAGAGCCGGGTGTTTGAGCGGTTCTACCGGGTGGAGAAGGGCCGGGCCAGGAAAAACGGCGGCACCGGTCTGGGGCTGGCCATCGTCAAGCACATCACCCAGCTCTACGGCGGCACCGTGTCTCTGGAGAGCCAGGTGGGCAAAGGCTCCACCTTCACCGTCACTCTGCCCATTTCCAAAGACTAAGCCGAATTATCTAGCAAAAAGCACGTTCCGGATGGTGGTCCGGAACGTGCTTTTTTTCGGTATCAATTACTGGTGGATGGCGGTACCGGTGCGGCCGGCCACGCCGTCCTTGGCCTTCTCCAGCAGGGTAATGAGGGCGGAGCGGCCGGGAGCGCTCTCGGCGAACTCCACGGCGGCCTGCACCTTGGGCAGCATGGAACCGGGGGCGAAGTGGCCCTCCGCCATGTACTTGCGGGCCTCGTCGGGGGTCAGCTCGTCCAGCCACTGCTCATTGGGCTTGCCGAAGTTAATGGCCACCTTCTCCACGGCGGTGAGGATGATAAGGGTGTCGGCCTCCACCTGCTGGGCCAGCACGCAGGAGGCAAAGTCCTTGTCGATGACGGCCGCGGCCCCCTTCAGGTGATGGCCCTCGGTCTTGTAGACGGGGATGCCGCCGCCGCCGCAGGCCACCACCACCAGGCCGGCGGCCACCATGTCCCGGATGGACTCAATCTCAATGATGGACTGGGGCTTGGGAGAGGCCACCACCCGGCGGTAGCCCCGGCCGGCGTCCTCGATGATGTTGTAACCCCGCTCGGCCACCATCTTGTCGGCCTCCTCCTTGGTCATGAAGGCGCCGATGGGCTTGGTGGGATTTTCAAAGGCCTTGTCCGCAGGGTCCACCTCCACCTGGGTGAGCACGGTGGCCACACCCTTGTTGATACCCCGGTCCAGCAGCTCCTCCCGGAGGGCGTTCTGCAAATCGTATCCGATGTAGCCCTGGCTCATGGCCACGCACACGGACAGGGGGCAGGGGATGTACTTCTCCGGCTCGGAGCGGGTCAGCTCGGCCATGGCCTTCTGGATCATGCCCACCTGGGGGCCGTTGCCGTGGGCGATAATGACCTCGTGGCCCTCTTCGATCAGATCCACAATGGCCTTTGCGGTCTGCTTCACGGCGATCATCTGCTCAGGAAGGTTGTTGCCCAGAGCATTGCCGCCCAGGGCGATTACGATACGTTTGCCCATGTTAAACACCTCAATTTTGTAATAAAAGCGGCGTGATTTACGCCAAGTATTGCAAGTGTGAAATAGCAGGGCCCGTCCGCACAGATACAGGCAGGTTGACCTATGCGGACGGGCCTCTAACAGGAAGGGGGAAGGAAAATGGAAGTCAGGCAGAAGCCTGGAGTCTTACTTCTGGAACCAACGGGCCACGCCGCGCTCCTCCAGGGCCTTCAGAGTGGCCTGGGGGTCCTTGACCTTGGCCAGGAAGATCATGGCGGCAATGATGTAGGGCTTGTAGGAGGCCTCCTTGTACAGGGGATCGCGATAGCGGTCGAACACGGAAGCCTCAACCTCGCCGTCCTTGCAGGAGACGTCGTTGATGTCGGCGGGCAGGCAGTGCATATACAGGGCCTTGCCGTCGCGGGTGGTCTTCATCAGCTCCTCGGTGCAGCACCAATCCTTGTGGTTGGCGTTCTGGGCCAGCAGCTCCTTCTCCAGAGCCTTGATGCCGTCGCTGTCGCCCTCGGCGTACAGGTTGGTGCGCTTCTCCATGGCGGCGAAGGGAGCCCAGCTCTTGGGATACACGATGTCGGCGTCCTTGAAGGCCTCGGCCATGCTGTTGGTCTTGGTGAAGGTGCCGCCGGACTTCTCGGCGTTCTTCTTGGCAACCTCCTCCACCTCGGGCATAACCTCATATCCCTCGGGATGGGCCAGCACCACGTCCATGCCGAAGCGGCTCATCAGGCCGATGATGCCCTGGGGCACGGAGAGGGGCTTGCCGTAGGAGGGGCTGTAGGCCCAGGTCATGGCGATCTTCTTGCCCTTCAGGTTCTCAACGCCGCCGAAGTGGTGGATGATGTGCAGCATATCGGCCATGGCCTGGGTGGGGTGGTCGATGTCGCACTGCAGGTTGACCAGGGTGGGCTTCTGCTCCAGCACGCCGTCCTTGTGGCCCTGGGTCACGGCCTCCACCACTTCCTTCTGATAGGTGTGGCCCTTGCCGATGTACATATCGTCCCGGATGCCGATGACGTCGGCCATAAAGGAGATCATGTTGGCGGTCTCACGGACGGTCTCGCCGTGGGCGATCTGGCTCTTGCCCTCGTCCAGATCCTGGACCTCCAGGCCCAGCAGGTTACAAGCGGAAGCGAAGGAGAAGCGGGTACGGGTGGAGTTGTCCCGGAACAGGGAGATGCCCAGGCCGGACTCAAAGATCTTGGTGGAGATGTTGTTCTCACGCATATAGCGCAGAGCGTCGGCCACGGTGAATACGGCCTCGATCTCGTCGTCGGACTTGTCCCAGGTCAGGAAGAAGTCGCCCTCGTACATCTCCTTGAAGTTCAGGGCATTCAGCTTGTCAATATACATCTGCAGAGTCTTGTCCATTGCAATCAATCTCCTTTTTAAAATATGGTGGGTTGGTGGGTGGATATGTGTTCAGCATATCCGCAGGGGCGGCCGCCGGGCCGCCCCGATGGGACGGAATTACTGGATATTGTTGTTGGTCTTGCCGGCCCGGAACTGGGTCACATCGGCGGTCTTGTTCTCCTCCTTGTACAGGCCGGGCACGGCGGCGTACAGGGCGGCGCAGGAGACCAGATCCTGCTTCCAGGTGATCTCGTTGGGGGCGTGAGCCTGGCTCTCGGCGCCGGGGCCGAAGCCCACGCAGGGGATGCCGTAGCGGCCCTGGATGGCCACGCCGTTGGTGGAGAAGGTCCACTTGTCGATCAGAGGACGGTGACGCAGGTGCATGGCGCCCTCGGGCCCGATGCGCTCGGCGCCGAACAGGGCGTGATGGGCGTCGGACAGGGCCTGGACGTGGGCGGCGTTCTCCTTGTTGATCCAGGTGGGGAAATAGGCCTCGGTCTCATACACCTCGCCGGTCCAGGAGGGCCGGTCGTACATATACATGGAGACCTTCACGTCGTCGCCGTACTTCTTCACGTTGGGCAGGTTGCGGATCTCCTCCAGGCAGGAATCCCAGGTCTCGCCGGCGGTCATGCGGCGGTCGATGGAGATGGAGCAGGAGTCAGCCACGGCGCAGCGGCTGGGAGAGGTGTAGAAGATCTGGGAGGTGGTGCAGGTGCCCCGGCCCAGGAAACGGGCGTCCTCGTAGTGCTCGGGGTTGTACTTGGGGTTGAGCATCTTCACCAGGCCCTTGATCTCGGTGGAGTCGGCGTCGTCGTTTTCGTTGAGGGCCCGCACGTCCTGGAGGATGTCGGCCATCTTGTAGATGGCGTTGTCGCCGCGCTCGGGGGCGGAGCCGTGGCAGGAGACGCCTTTCACGTCCACCCGGATCTCCATACGGCCCCGGTGGCCGCGGTAGATGCCGCCGTCGGTGGGCTCGGTGGAAACCACGAACTCCACCTGCTCCTTCTTGATGCCCTTGGCGGGGAAGAACTTGTTGACGATGTACTGCCAGCACATACCGTCGCAGTCCTCTTCCTGGACGGAGCCCACCACCATGATCTTGTAGCCCTCGGGGATCAGGCCCAGGTCCTTCATGATCTTGGCGCCGTAGGTGGCGGAAGCCATGCCGCCCTCCTGGTCGGAACCGCCCCGGCCGTAGATGACCTCGTCATCCTCATAGCCCTTGTAGGGGTCGTGGGTCCAGTTGTTGATGTTGCCGATGCCCACGGTGTCGATGTGGGAGTCGAAGGCGATGATCTTGTCGCCCTTGCCCATCCAGCCGATGATGTTGCCCAGGCCGTCCACCTCGACCTCGTCGTAGCCCAGCTTCTCCATCTCGGCCTTGATGCAGGCCACCACTTCCTTCTCCTCGCAGCTCTCGCTGGGGTGGGAAATCATCTCCCGCAGGAAGCGGGTCATGTCAGCCTTATAGCTTTCGGCAGCAGCCTTGATCTTCTCAAAATCCATGGTAATGACCTCCATTTTCATGTAATATCACGGTTTTATCGGGAGTCTTCCCGGTCAGTCCAAACTCAATAGGGATGCTGGGGGGAATCGGTGGTGGGATACTCGCCGTCCCAGATCACCCGGCGGAACTTCAGGGGATCGGTGTTGCCCTCGGTGGAGAACAGGAGCACCTGGCTGAAGCGGTTGAGCTCCAGGGCGTCCCGCAGCTCCTTGTAGGTGTCGTCGCACATGATGGCGTCCAGGCAGCCCATGCCCACGGCGCCGGACTCGCCGGAGATGACGGTGGGGTCGCCCTTGACGGGCACGCCCAGCATCCGCATACCCTTGGCGCTCACCCAGTCGGGGCAGGAGACGAAGGCTGTGACATGGTTGCGGAGGATGTCCCAGGAGATGGTGTTGGGCTCACCGCAGGCCAGACCGGCCATGATGGTCTGCAAATCGCCGGTGACGATGCGGGGCTTGCCGTCGCCGGCCAGCGCGCCCTGGTAGAGGCAGTCGGCCGCCCGGGCCTCCATCACCACGAACTTGGGGGGATCGTTGGGGAACAGGTTGGTGAAGTAGCCCACCACGGCGCCGGCCAGGGAGCCCACGCCGGCCTGCACAAACACATGGGTGGGCCGGTTCACGCCGCACTGGCGCAGCTGCTCGGCGGCCTCGTTGGCCATGGTGCCGTAGCCCTGCATGATCCAGGAGGGGATCTCCTCATAGCCGTCCCAGGCGGTGTCCTGCACGATGACGCCGTGCTCGGTCTGCTCGGCCTCGGCGGCGGCCATACGCACACAGTCGTCGTAGTTGACGTCCTCGATGGTGACCTTGGCGCCCTCCTTGGCGATATTGTCAAAGCGGGACTTGGAGCTGCCCTTGGGCATATGTACCACTGCCTTCTGGCCCAGCTTGTTGGCGGCCCAGGCCACGCCCCGGCCGTGGTTGCCGTCGGTGGCGGTGAAGAAGGTGGCCTGACCGAACTCCTTGCGGAAGGCCTCGCTGGTCAGGTAGTCATAGGTCATCTCGGAAACGTCCCGGCCCATCTCCTTGGCAATGTACTTGGCCATGGCGAAGGAGCCGCCCAGCACCTTAAAGGCGTTGAGTCCGAAGCGGTAGGACTCATCCTTCACAAACAGGCCGCCCAGGCCCAGGTACTTGGCCATGCCGTCCAGCTGCGCCAGCGGGGTGATGGAGTACTGGGGGAAGGAGCTGTGGAAAAAGCGGGCCTTGGCCACGTTGGACAGGGACATGACGTCCAGCTGCTTGTCGTCGCTCTTCGGCATTTTGTTGAGGACCCATTTGAGCTGGTCTTTCATCGAACACTCGCCTCCAAAATTTCTTTGCGCACTGGCAAACTTTCTTTTGCTTTCTGAGACCATCATACCACTTGTTTTCCAGTTGTCAAGAGGAAATCTGAAAAAAATATTGAGAAGCTAAAAAATTTTTTGGTATCAGCCGAAAGTCCTGATTTGCAATGGGTTTACCGCTGTTTTTACACCCGCCAAAAAAGGAAAACGGGGGCCTCAGGGCGGGGCGTTTCGCTCCGCTGTTCCGAGGCCCCCTGGAAGGTCTGTGGCGGCCTCCGCGACTGGGTAAAGAACGCTTACTTTTTGTAATAGGTGTGCTCCATGGGCAGGCTGGTGCGCAGGATATGGTCACGGGCGTAGTAGGCGCCCTGGGCCGCAGGAGCGGTGGGGATGGTGGCAATCTCGCCGATGCCCTTGGCGCCGTAGGCAAAGGGCAGCAGCTTCTCCTTCTCCACATAGATGGCGTGGATATCGGGGATCTGGTCGGAGCGCATCAGCCCCAGGGTGCCGTACTTGGCCTGGGGTACGCAGTCCTTCAGGGGGAAGTCCTCGGTGAGGGCATAGCCCAGGCCCATGAGCACGCCGCCCTCGATCTGCCCCTGGATGGAGGTGGGGTTGACCACCTTGCCGGAGTCGTGGGCCGCGTAGACCTCCTTGACCTTGCCCTCGTCGTC
>CALWXZ010000053.1 GCA_944385625.1 uncultured Flavonifractor sp.
GAGCTGTGGGGGGTGGCCAGCCGGACCAACTTCGACCTGACCGCCCACCAGAACACCTCCGGCAAGGACATGACCTACTTCGACCAGGAGAAGAACGAGCACTATATCCCCTACGTCATTGAGCCCTCCCTGGGCGCCGACCGGGTGACCTTGGCCTTCCTGGTGGATGCCTACGACCAGGAGGTGGTGGGTCAGGACAAGAAGGGCAACGACGACGTGCGCACCGTGCTGCGCCTCCACCCCGCCCTGGCCCCCTTCAAGTGCGCCGTGCTGCCCCTGAGCAAGAAGGAGGTCCTCTCCGGCCCCGCCCAGCAGCTGCGGGACGAGCTGTCCCGTGAATTCATGGTGGACTACGACGACGCCGGCTCCATCGGCAAGCGCTACCGCCGCCAGGATGAGATCGGCACCCCCTTCTGCATCACCCTGGACTTCCAGACCGTGGGCGACGACGCCACCCCCGCCGACCATTGCGTCACCATCCGGGAGCGGGACTCCATGGAGCAGGTCAGAATTCCCATGGATCAGGTCAAGGATTATATCGCCCAGCGCGTAAAGTTCTGATTTTTACGAAAAAAACCCTGTTGCTGACGCAACAGGGTTTTTTTATTCTATTTACGCCTTTATGACCTCCCGGGCGAAGTCGGCGGCCTGGTCCAGGTCCCTCTGGTCCGGATGGGTCAGGGCCAGGTCAAAGGCCTGGAGCATGGACTTGAGCTTGGCGTTGCCCGGGTCGGCCTTCAGCTGTTCCTCATACCGGTCCCGGACGGCCTGGGGCATCCTGCCGGTGCAGAAGAAGCTGCTCACCACCTGGTTGCCCTTGGGCACCTCCCCCTTGAAGCGGTCGGACAGGGAGGCAAAGTACATCTCCGAAATGCCGAAGCCGGCGGTGCCGAAGAGGGCCACCCGCTTGCCGTACAGGCTGTGTAAAAATTCCTGCATGGCCGTGGTGAGGCTGCCCTTGTCGGTCCAGGACCCGGCAAAGACCAGCTCCGCCTGGTCCACGTTCTGGGGGGGCGGGCCGAAGGCCACCACGTCGTGGCCCTCACAGGCATCCCGGATGGCTCCGGCCACCTGGGCGGTGTTGCCGGTCCGGCTGTCGAATACAATGGCGATTTTCATAGGTCCTCCTTTGGACGGCGGGCGCATCCTGCGCCCCTATTTGTACTTCCGGCTCTCCGCCACCGCCAGCTCGTCACAGCGGTTGTTATAGGGGTTGTCGGCGTGGCCCTTGACCCAGTGGAGGCGGACGGTGTGGTAGTCGCACAGCTCCAGCAGGGCGGCCCACAGGTCGGGGTTGAGGGCGGGCTTCTTGTCCGCCTTGACCCAGCCCCTGGCCCTCCACCCCTTGGCCCAGCCCTTTTGCAGGGCGTCGATGACGTACTTGGAGTCGGAGTAGAGCTCCACAATGCAGGGCTCCTTCAACGCCCTCAGGGCGGTGATGACCCCGGTAAGCTCCATGCGGTTGTTGGTGGTGTGGGCCTCCCCGCCGGAGAGCTCCTTTTTGAACTGTCCGTATTGCAGAATGGCCCCCCATCCGCCGGGGCCGGGATTGCCTGAGCAGGCCCCGTCGGTGTAAATGGTGACTGTTTTCATAGATCTCCTTCCAAACCTTCCCCCCACAGGGGGGAAGGTGCCCCCGCAGGGGGCGGATGAGGGGGGCTGTCGCTCCACTTTTTGCCTAATGATAGTACAGACACCCTCAAATCGCTGCAAAATATCCAAATTACTAAACCGTAATATGGTAATGCCGTAGGTCTGCTCTAAAAATTCCGTGCGGATTTTGTCCTCTTCCTGTCCCGTCTCCTCAAAATGCTGGGAGCCGTCCAACTCTACGGCCAGTTTTACGGCGGCGCAGTAGAAATCCACAATATAGGGACCGAATACCACTTGTCGCCGGAATTGAATGGGAAAGGTGCGTAAAAACTGATACCACAGCTTGTTTTCTGCTTTGGTAGCGTTTTTCCTCAGACTTTGGGCGTTTTTTCTCATCCATGGACGCATGAGATACTCCCCCTCATCCGGCCTTGCGGGCCACCTTCCCCCCTCAGGGGGGAAGGTCAAGCGGTACAGAGCTTCCCCCCACTGGGGGGAAGCTGGCGAGCGCAGCGAGACTTGCGTCTGCGCATGGATTATTTCTCCCCTTCCGAAGCGCCGTCGTCCTCCTCTTCCTCCTCGTGGTCGGTGCGGGCGAAGGAGATCACCTTGACCCCCTCCTCCAGGTTCATGATCTTGACGCCCTGGGCGGTGCGGCCGTAGATGGAGATATCGGCCACCGCCATGCGGATGATGACGCCGGCGTCGTTGATGACCAGCACGTCGTCCTGGTCGTTGACCACCTTGACCCCCACCACGCATCCGGTCTTTTCGGTGACGTTATAGCCCTTCAGGCCGAAGCCGCCCCGCTTCTGGGGGCCGTCGGCGCGGATATACTCGTCCATCTCGGTGCGCTTGCCGTAGCCGTTCTCGGTAATCATCAGCACCTGATGGTCGTGCTTGGCCCGGGCGGCCCCCACCACGAAGTCGCCCTCCCGCAGGCTGATGCCCCGGACACCGCAGGCGTCCCGGCCCATACACCGCACATCGGTCTCCTTGAAGCAGATGGCCATGCCGTCGTGGGTGACGATGAGAATGGCCTGCTCCCCGTCGGTCTCCCGGACGGTGATGAGCTCGTCCCCCTCGTCCAGGGTGATGGCACGGATGCCCGCCTTCCGGGCGGTGTGGATGGAGGAGAGCTGGATACGCTTGACGGTGCCCGCCCGGGTGACCATCACCAGATACCGGTCCTCGGGGAACTCCCTGAGGTGGATCATGGCGGTAACCTTCTCGTCCTGCTCGATGGGCAGCACGTTCACCAGGTTGGTGCCCTTGGCGGTGCGGCCGGCCTCGGGGATCTGGTAGCCCTTCTTCCGGTGGACCCGGCCCTTATTGGTGAAGAAGAGGATATAGTCGTGGGTGGAGGCGGTGAACACCGTGTCCACATAGTCCTCCTCCTTGGTGGCCATAGCGGTGATGCCCTTGCCGCCCCGGCGCTGGGCCCGGTAGGTGGAGGCGGGGGTGCGCTTGATGTAGCCCCCGTCGGTGAGGGTAAAGACGCACTCCTCCTCCTCGATGAGGTCCTCGATGTCGATCTCGTCCTCCACGTCCTGGATCTCGGTAAAGCGCTCGTCGCCGTACTTGTCCCGGATGGCGGACAGCTCGTCCTTCAGCACGCCCCGCAGCATCTCCTCGGAGCCCAGCAGCTGCTGGAAGTAGGCGATGCGCGCCTCCAGCTCCTTGTACTCGGCCTCCAGCTTCTCCCGGTCCAGGCCCTGGAGGGCTTTGAGACGCATATCCAGGATGGCCTGGGCCTGCACGTCGTCCAGGCCGAAGCGGTTCATCAGGTTCTCCTTGGCGTTGTCGTAGCTGGAGCGGATGATGTGGATGACCTCGTCGATGTTGTCCTGGGCAATGAGCAGGCCCTCCAGCAGGTGGGCCCGCTCCTGGGCCTTTCTCAGGTCGTACTTGGTGCGGCGGATGATGATCTCCTCCTGGAAGGCGATGTACTCATCCAGGATGTGCCGCAGGGAGAGAATTTTCGGCTGGGACTGGTCGTCCACCAGGGCCAGCATATTGATGGCGAAGGTGGTCTGGAGCTGGGTCTGGGCAAACAGGCGGTTGAGCACCACCTGGGGGTTGGCGTCCCGCTTGAGCTCGATGACCACCCGCATCCCGTTGCGGTCGGACTCGTCCCGGATGTCGGAGATACCCTCCAGGCGCTTGTCCTCCACCTGGTCGGCCATGTTCTTGATGAGCATCCGCTTGTTGACCTGGTAGGGGATCTCGGTGACGATGATGCGGGTGCGGTTCTGGCCGAACTCCTCAAATTCGGTGCGGGCCCGGACGCACACCCGGCCCCGGCCGGTGGCGTAGGCGGCCCGGATGCCGGAGCGGCCCATGATGATGCCCTTTGTGGGGAAGTCGGGGCCCTTGATGTGTTCCATCAGGTCGGACAGGGTGGCCTCCGGATTGTCCAGCACACAGATGGTGGCGTTGATGACCTCCCGCAGGTTGTGGGGAGGGATGTTGGTGGCCATACCCACGGCGATGCCCGCCGAGCCGTTGACCAGCAGGTTGGGAAACCGAGAGGGGAGTACCCGGGGTTCCTTGCGGGATTCGTCGAAGTTGGGGTCCCAATTCACCGTGTCCTTCTCGATATCCCGGAGCATCTCGTCGGAGATTTTGGACATCCGGGCCTCGGTGTAACGGTAGGCGGCCGGGGGATCGCCGTCGATGGAGCCGAAGTTGCCGTGGCCGTCCACCAGGGGATAGCGCATGGAGAAGTCCTGGGCCAGGCGGACCAGGGCGTCGTACACGCTGGCGTCGCCGTGGGGGTGGTAGCGGCCCAGTACGTCGCCCACGCAGGTGGCGGACTTTTTAAAGGGCTTGTCGGCGGTCAGGTTGTCCTCATACATGGCGTACAGGATGCGGCGGTGGACCGGCTTCAGGCCGTCCCGCACATCGGGCAGGGCCCGGCCCTTGATGACGCTCATGGCGTACTCGATATAGGACTGCTCCATCTCCTTCACCAGGGGTGAGGTGACGATGGTCTGGTCCGGATACCGGATCTCCTCCGGGTCGTACTGTGGCTTTTTGCTCATGCTGTTGCCTCTCAATCTTTGTGATAGGGGTCAAGGGCGGGGCGTCGAGGACGCCGCCCCCTACGGATTTTCTTTGTAGGGGCGGGCCTCCCGGACCGCCCGGTCCCTTAATAGTCCAAATTCACCGCGTACTTGGCGTTGCGCTCGATGAACTCCTTTCGGGGCTCCACCTTCTCGCCCATGAGGACGGTGAAGGTCTGGTCGGCCAGCACGGCGTCGTCCAGCTCGA
The DNA here is from genome assembly GCA_944385625.1 of uncultured Flavonifractor sp. Taxonomy (GTDB): domain Bacteria; phylum Bacillota; class Clostridia; order Oscillospirales; family Oscillospiraceae; genus Flavonifractor. Next base: position 4,867 of record CALWXZ010000053.1, read on the forward strand.
TGCGCTTGAGGGTGCGCTTTTCCGGGTCCATGGTGGTCTCCCACAGCTCGTGGGGGTTCATCTCGCCCAGGCCCTTATACCGGGAGATATCCACCTTGGCGTTGGGGTTGTCTCCCCGCAGCTCGGCGGCGATCTTTTCCCGCTCGATATCGTCAAAGGCCACCCGGGTGGTCTTGCCCCGGGTCAGCTTGTACAGCGGGGGCACGGCGGCGTACACATAGCCGTGCTCAATGAGGGGCCGCATGAAGCGGAAGAAGAAAGTCAGCAGCAGGGTGCGGATGTGGGAGCCGTCCACATCGGCATCGGCCATGATGATGATCTTGTGATAGCGCAGTTTGCTCAGGTCGAAGTCGTCCCCGATGCCGGCCCCCAGGGCGGTGATAACGGGGGTGAGCTTGTCGTTGCCGTACACCTTGTCGGCCCGGGCCTTCTCCACGTTGAGCATCTTGCCCCACAGGGGGAGGATGGCCTGGAACCGGCTGTCCCGGCCCTGGGTGGCCGAGCCCCCTGCGGAGTCGCCCTCCACGATGTAGATCTCGGTGAGCTCGGGGTTGACCTCGTTGCAGTCCCGCAGCTTGTCGGGCATAGCGGCGCCCCCCAGGGCGGTCTTTCTCCGGATGGACTCCCGGGCCTTTCGGGCGGCCTCCCGGGCCCGGTTGGCCATAAGGGCCTTGTCCAGAATGGCCTTGCCCACGGCGGGGTTCTCCTCCAGGTACTCGGTGAGCTTGTCGGTGACAATGCCGTTGACCAGGGTGCGGATCTCGCTGTTGCCCAGCTTGGCCTTGGTCTGGCCCTCGAACTGGGCGTCGGTCAGCTTCACCGAGATGACGCAGGCGATGCCCTCCCGGCAGTCCTCGCCGGACACCTTGTCCTCGTCCTTGAGGATCTTCATCTTCTTGCCGTAGTTGTTGAGCACGGTGGTGAGGGCCCGCTTGAAGCCCTCCTCGTGCATACCGCCCTCGGGGGTGTGGACGTTGTTGGCAAAGGAGACGATGGTCTCGTTGTAGCCGTCGTTATACTGGAAGGCCACCTCGGCGGTCATGGACCGCTCGTGCTCGGTGCCCTCGTTCTCAATCCGGGCCCCCGACATATACACCACGTCCGGGTGGATGGGGTCCTTGGAGCGGTTGATGTAGGACACGAACTCCCGGATGCCGCCGGCGTAGTGCATGGTGTCCCGCTGCTCCTTGCCGGGGCGGTTGTCCACGGTGTGGATGCGCAGGCCGGCGTTGAGGAAGGCCTCCTCCCGCATCCGGGTATGGAGGGTCTCGTAGTTATACTGGGTGACCTCGAACATCTCGGGATCGGGCTTGAACACCACCTCGGTGCCGTGGCGGTCGGTATCCCCCACCACCTGCATGGGCTGGGTCACCTTGCCCCGGGAGAACTTCATCTCGTAGATCTTGCCCTCCTTGTGGACCCGCACCTCCAGCCACTCGCTGAGGGCGTTGACCACGCTGGCGCCCACGCCGTGGAGGCCGCCGGACACCTTGTAGCCCCCGCCGCCGAACTTGCCGCCGGCGTGGAGGATGGTGAACACCACCTCCAGGGCGGGCAGGCCGGTCTGAGGCTGGATGTCCACCGGGATGCCCCGGCCGTTGTCCACCACGGTGATGATGTCCCCCTCCCCGATGGAGACGGTGATCTCGTCGCAGTAGCCCGCCAGAGCCTCGTCGATGGAGTTGTCCACAATCTCGTACACCAGGTGGTGCAGGCCGGACTCGCTGGTGGAGCCGATATACATACCGGGCCGCTTGCGGACGGCCTCCAGGCCCTCCAGCACCTGGATCTCGGAACCGCCGTATTCGTGATCCACCTGGGTGGTGCTGTTGTTCAGTTCATCAGACATTTGAAAACCTCCGTTGCTGTCACGGGCGGCCAAAGGCCGCCCCTACACACCTTGTAGGGGCCGCCTTTGGCGGCCCGGCTTACGATTTATTCAAAACTGTTGTTCTCCGCCCGGCGCAGCAGGGTGGCGGCGGAGAGCTGGCACAGGTAGACCACCGGGGGGCCCGACTGCCCGCTGCACAGCACAAAGGACCGGGGCAGATCGTCGGACACGTTGATAAGCCGCCCCTCCCGCTCCGCCCGCTCCAGAAAGGACCGGGTCAGGTGGGAGGAGGAGGTGTTGTCCAGATCGAAGAGGCCCACCACCTCCCGGAAGGGCACCACCACGTTCTGGCCGATGTGCAGATACATCTACTTGCCCCCCTTTTTGTCCCGGACAATCTTGGGCTTCCACAGCCAGCGGTACAGCTTCCAGCCCAGAAACAGCCCCACAAAAAAGCCCAGGGCGGGCAGGCCGGGGATAAAGAGCAGCTGGGTCACCGGGGAGTTGTCCGACTCCCACAGGTGGAGGCGGTAGGCCGTGATGGCCGCCGCCACCGCCGCCGTCCCCACCGGGGGCAGCAGCTTCCACAGCCGGCTCCCCTTCCGGGTAAACTGGCACACCAGAAACTCCAGCAAAAAGCCCCCCGCCAGGGGGATGAGCGTAAGGATCAAAAGTATCATAGGCTTCTCCTGAATGTTGTCCACATGACGGACCGGTTTTGTGGAAAACCGGTCACTCCACCAGCGCCCCGTCTTGGATGTGAAAGGTCCGCCCCTCCCCCAGCCGGCCGGGGTCCATGGGCTCGCAGCAGGTAATAAAGACCTGGCCGCCGGTGATCCGCTTTAACACAAATTCCTGCCGCCGCTGGTCCAGCTCGCTGAGCACGTCGTCCAGCAGCAGCACCGGCCACTCCCCCGTCTCCTGGAAAAAGATTTCCCGGGAAGCCAGCTTGAGGGACAATGCCGCCGTCCGGGTCTGGCCCTGGGAGGCGAAGGTTTTGGCGCTCACCCCGTCCAGCTCCACCACCAGGTCGTCCTTGTGGGGTCCCGACAGACACTGCCGGGCCTCCAGCTCCGCTTTTCGGTGGGTTTTCTGGTGCTCCAGCAGCTGCTCCAGAATGGTGCGGGTGGGGGCCAGGGGATTTTCAACGGTGCGCACCGTCTGGTAGTTCAGCCCCAGCTCCTCCCTTCCCCCGGAGAAGTCCCGGTGGATGGGGGGAGTCACCTCCCGCAGCCGCTTGATGAAGTGGGCCCGGTAGTGGATGAGCAGGGCGCCGGTCTGGGCCATGCGCAGGTTGAACTCGTCCAGGGTGTCCAGCAGGGAGGGGTGTTCCTCCCAGTCCCGGAGAATCCGGGTCTTGTGCTCGTACAGCCGCCGGTACTCCCCCAGGGCCTCGGCATACCGGGGCCGCAGCTGGCAGATGCAGCTGTCCAGAAACTTCCGGCGCACGGCGGCCCCCTCCCGGATGAGCCACAGATCCTCCGGGCAGAAGAGCACCGTGTTGAGCACCCCCGCCAGCTCCCCGGCGGTTTTCAGCTTCACCCCGTTGGAGAGCAGCTGCCGCCGCACCCCCCGGCCCAGCCGGGCCTCCAGGGTGAAGTCCCGGCCCCGGGAAAAAACCTCCGCCTTCACAAAGGCGTGGTTCTGCCCCATCTGGATCAGCTCCCGGTCGTACCGGGCCCGGTGGGAGGAGGCGGTGGACAGATAGGCGATGCCCTCCAGCAGGTTGGTCTTGCCCTGGGCGTTCTCCCCCCAGATCACATTGACGTTGGGGGAGAATCCCCCCTCAAAGTGGAGATAATTGCGAAAAAAGTCCAGACAGACCGACTTTACGATCATATAACTTCCACACGCACGTCGTCCAGGGTAACCGCGTCCCCGGGGCGCAGCTTCTTGCCCCGCATGGTACAAACATCTCCGTTAACCTGGACCTCACCGGCCTGGATGCGCTCCTTGGCCTCCCCGCCGGTCTCCACCAGACCCTCAAACTTCAGCAGGGACTCCAGCTTGATAAATTCCGTTGTGATTTTGGATTGAATGGTCCTCATTTCTCTGTTTTTCCCCCTTCTAAGTGCAGGGATTGCAGCAGCTCCCACAGTTGGGGCAGGGCCTTTTTCAGGGCCACCGGCCGGGCCTTGGCCCGGTCGTAGAAGAAGTGTCCGGAGGTACCCTCCGCCCGCAGCTCCCCGGTGTCGGCGTTGACCATTCTGTAGGAAAGCTGCATTTTGGCGGGAGACAGGGACTCCACTGCCATGGTGATGGCCACCGTCTCTCCGAATCCGGTCATGGAGCGGTATTTGCAGCTCACGTCGGTGACGGCGAAGTCGATGCCCGCGTCCACCGCCCTGTGATAGCTCCAGCCAATCTGGTCTAAAAAGTCGGTGCGGGCCTCCTCCATCCACAGGATATAATTTCCATGGTGGACGATGCTCATGCCGTCGGTCTCATAAAATTGAACTTTGTGCAGATAAGGATGCAGTTCCAAGGTGTATTTCCTTTCTTTTTTGCCTGTTTGACAGGACATTGTAGGGGGCGGCCTCCTGGACGCCCCGTTTTGCCGGGCAGGGACGGGCCGTCGGGGACGCCGGCCCCTACGGGCGGCAGCTTACTCCCCCGCCTTCAGGCGGACGGGCAGCACCATATACAGGAAATTCTCCTCCCCCTCGGTGGGCAGGATGACGCAGGGGGACACGCTGGTGGACAGCTCCAGCCGCACCTTGTCGGCAGGGGCGGCCTTGAGGGCGTCCATCAGATACTTGTTGTTAAAGCCGATCTCCAGCCCCTTGCCGTCGCCGGTGATGGGGCACTGGTCGTAGGCGTCGCCGATGGCGGTTTTGGTGGAAATTTTCATCAAACCGTCCTCAAACACGCACCGCAGGGGACTTTTGAGCTTTTCGGTGATGATGAGGGAGACCCGGTCAATGGAGGAGAGCAGAGCCCGGGTCTCCCCCTCCAGGCAGATGTCGTTGCTGCGGGGGATGGCCTGGCGGTAGGCCAGAAATTCTCCCTCCAGCCGGCGGGTCACCAGCATGGTGGGTCCCACCTTGAACATGACGTGCCGGGCGCCCTGGGTCACCGACACCGGCTCGTCGCAGTCGGCGCAGATTTTTTCCACCTCCGACAGGGCGGAGCCGGGCACCACGAAGGAAAATTCCGGCGCGCCGTCCTTCTGGTCAATGGCCTCATGGCGGAGGGCCAGCCGGAAGCCGTCCACCGAGACCACGGTCAGTCCCTTGTCGTCGGCCTCAAAGAGGGAGCCGGTGTGGACCGGCCGGCTCTCGTTGTCGCTGACGGCAAAAATGGTCTGGGAGATCATGGCCTTCAGCTTGGACTGGGGCAGGGTGAGGGAATTTTGGTACTCCACCGTGGGCAGCTCGGGAAATTCCTCCGGGTCGGTGCCCAGGATGTTGAACGCGCTGGGTCCACAGGTGATGTGGACCATATAATTTTCGGTCTGGAAGGTGACAATGTCATCGGGCAGCTTGCGGATGATCTCGCCAAACAGCCGGGCGGCCAGCACCAGGGTGCCGGTCTCGCTGATGTCGGCGGGGACGATGGTGCGGATACCGGTGTCCAGATTGTAACCGGTGAGGCGCAGCTCCTGTCCGGCCTCCAGCAGGATGCCCTCCAGAGCGGGAATGGAGCTCTTGGGAGAGACGGCGCGGGAGGCGGTGGAGATGGCTGATTGCAGCAGGGCCTTTTCGCAGGAAAACTTCATATTTGTTCGTTCCTCCGTTTCGTGGGGAGAGAAGGGACTCCCTGGGATCTCTGGCGCTCCTCCGGAGAGAGGAGGGATATAGTTCGTAATAGTAAGCCGTAGGGGAAAACATTGTGGAAAAGTGGCGAAACTCCCTGGGGCCCATGGCGTAGGCCGTCCACAGGGGGTGTGGACAAAAAAGAGGGGGTTTCCACAGGGAAAAAGGGAGAAAAAAGTTTTCCACATCCCCTTATCCACATCTCCCCGAATGGGGGTGGAAATGTGGAAAAGGCGCTGGAAACCGGATTTCCAGTCAAAACCGGTTTTTATTCATATTTATGCAGCCGTATTCAGTCCTATTCATACCGGGCGTTGATGTTGGCGTTGATGTCCTTGATGACCTCTGCAATTTCGGGGGACTGTTTGGTCAATTTCTCGATGCGGTCGATGGAGTGCATGACGGTGGTGTGGTCCCGGTTGTCAAACTCTTTGCCGATCTCCTTCAGAGACAGGTTGGTCATGCGGCGGATCTGGTACATGGCGATCTGCCGGGCCAGGGCGGTGTCCTTGGTGCGGCCCTGGCCCCGGAGGGCCTCCTCGTCGATGTTGTAGAACTTGCTGACCTCGTCGATGATGATCTCGGGGGAGGGGAGAAACTCCGCCTTGTCCTTGAACATATCCCGCACCGCCCGGGTGACGGTGTCCACGTCCACGCTCTCCCCCATCAGCTCCTGGAATGCCAGGATCTTGTTGACGGTGCCCTCGATCTGCCGCACGTTGGAGGTGATGTTTTCCGCGATATACTGGAGCACGGGGTCGGGCAGGTTCATGCCCCGGCGGATGGCCTTGGTCTTGATGATGGCCACCCGGGTTTCATAGTCGGGGGGCTGGATGTCCACGGGCAGGCCCCACTCGAACCGGGTGCGCAGCCGGTCGTCCAGCCGCAGCATCTCCTTGGGGGGGCGGTCGGCGGTGAACACAATCTGCCGTTTGGCCTCGTACAGGGTGTTGAAGGTGTGAAACATCTCCTCCTGGGTGGACTCCCGGCCGGCGATGAACTGCACGTCGTCCATGAGAAACACGTCGGCGGAGCGGTATTTTTCCCGGAACTCCGGGTTGCGGCCCTCCCGGATGGCCTGGATCAGCTCGTTGGTGAAGGAGTCCCCCTTGATATACACGATGCGGAAGTCGGGGTGGGACTGGTGAATCTTGTGGGCGATGGCGTAGAGCAGGTGGGTCTTGCCCAGGCCGGACTCGCCGTAGATGAACAGGGGGTTGTAGGTCTGGGCGGGCTGTTCGGCCACCGCCAGGGCGGCGGCGTGGGCAAATTTGTTGGAGGCCCCCACCACGAAGCGCTCGAAGGTATACTCCTCGGTGCCCGGAAGGAACAGATCGTCGTTTTTCTTCTTGCCGTAGCCCTCCAGCTCCCCCTCCCCCAGCACCACCACCTCAAAGTCGGAGGAGAACAGCTCATGGAGGGCCTTCTGGATGTTGGGGATGTAGCGGGAGTTGATGATGTCCCGCTTGAAGTTGGTGGGGGTGTGGAGCACAAACCGGTTGGACTCCAGCGCCACGGGGGTGGCGTCGTCAAACCAGGTGTTGATGGCGGTGGCTGTCATTTCCTCCTCCATCAGGGAGAGGACCTTGGCCCAGAGATCGGCCGGTAGATTCACGGAAAGACCACCTCTTTCGTCAGAATGGATGCCCGGAAAAACCGCAGCAAAACAAGACCTTGAAAGCCTGGGCTTTCAAGACCTGGACGGTAGTGCTGCCGCCGGCGGCGGGAGTACAAATAATTTAACGCATATCATTATAGCAAATCACCCTGTGGAAAGCAACGATACAATTATAAAAAGAAACCTCTTTTCCACCGGATTTTCCACACAGTCTGACGGTGAACGTGGGGCGGGCGGCCATGAAGGCCGTCCCTACGGCGGGTTGTCCTGCCTGGGCGGCGGATGGCCTTACGCATGGGGTCTGGATTTTTTTAGGCCACAAGATATGGTATTCCCCCGCCGGACCGGGAAAAAAACCAAAAAAAGAAGCCAAATTGGTGTTGACAGCCCATTTTGAAATAGGCTATAATACCATGTGCATCATGTAAACTGGTATGGTGTAAAGCAGTTTTGTTTGACGACCGCAGCCGAGAGGCTGTTGTGGTGGGCGGGGAAACCCGCTTGATTTTTGTACAGGAGGTGTCCCAACATGGTTCGTACCTATCAGCCCAAGAAGCGCCAGCGCTCCAAGGAGCACGGGTTCCGTAAGCGTATGCGTACCGCCAACGGCCGCAAGGTCCTGGCCCGCCGCCGCGCGAAGGGCCGCGCCCGTCTGACCCACTGATGGGTCCGCAAATGGAATAGGGCATTTCATAGGGGCGGGGGAGCTTTTCCCACCGCCCCTGCGCAGCATACGGAAGTTTGGACCGGGAAAGGAGGACCGCCGTGGAACACACCGTATCCCTCAAGCAGAACCATGTGTTCCGCCGCCTGTACAGCAAGGGCAAAAGCGCGGTCAATCCCTGTCTTGCCCTCTATTGCCGGAAGAACAACTCCCCCCGCAGCCGTCTGGGCGTCACCGTGGGGGTGAAGGTGGGCAAGGCGGTGGTGCGCAACCGCACCCGCCGCCGCATCCGGGAGGCTTACCGCATCCATGAGGGCCGCTTTCTGCCGGGGTACGACCTGGTGGTGGTGGCCCGGGTCCGGGCCGGCCACTGCCGGTACCGGGAGGTGGAGCGCAGTCTCCTCTCTCTGGCGGACAAGCTGGGCCTGCTCCGAAAGGAGGGGGCCTGATTTGAAGCGCCTTTTTCTCGCTCTCATCCGGTTTTACCGCAGGCATATCTCCCCTGCCCGTCCCCCCTGCTGCCGTTTTATCCCCACCTGCTCCGAGTATGCGCTGGAGGCGGTGGAGAAATACGGTGCGCTCAAGGGGGGCTTTTTGGCCATTCGCCGTATTCTCAAGTGTCACCCGTTCCATAAGCAGCAATCCATCGAGTACGACCCCGTGCCGTGACCTGCGGGTGACGGCAAGACAATGTAACTTGGAGGCGCACAAATGGAAATCATCCTCACCCCCTTTGCGTGGCTGCTGAAAGCCTTTTACAGCGTCTGCGGCAGCTACGGACTGGCTCTGGTCTTTTTTGCCGTGGTGGTCAAGGTGGTGCTCTTCCCCCTGTCCATCAAGAGCAAGCGCAGCATGATCCAGATGAACATTCTCCAGGGCCAGATCCAGAAGCTGCAAAAGCAGTACGGCAAGGATAAGCAGCGCTATAACCTGGAGGTTCAAAAGCTGTATCAGAAGGAGAAGATCAACCCCATGGGCGGCTGCCTGTGGTCCCTGATCCCCCTGATTGTCCTGATGATCCTCTACCCCATCATCCGGGAACCCATCCACTACATGATGGGCATCAACGACGCCAACGCCCTCAACGCCATCGCCCAGACCGTGGGCTGGAACACCCACGCCGTGGACATGGGCTGGATCAGAGAGGCGTCCGATACCTTTACCAACAGCGGCTACAACCAGCTGTATCTGGCCTCCCTCATCAATGAGAACAACCTTTCCGCCGTGAAGCAGGCGGTGACCGCCGCCGGCGGCGTGGGCCAGAACGTGTTTTCCATCAACTTCAGCCTGCTGGGCCTGGTGGACCTGTCCCAGGTGCCCCAGCTCCAGTTCTGGACGGTGGTGGGGGGCTTCGGCCTGTTCCTGCTGCCCGTCATCTCCGCCGCTACCGGCGTGCTCTTCTCCCTCATCTCCATGAAGACCAACGCCATCAACAAGCAGAGCGCCCAGGCCACCAACGGCACGGCCAGGACCATGCTCATCATCTCCCCCCTGATCTCCCTGTGGATCGGCTTCACCATGCCCGCCGCCCTGTGTCTCTACTGGGTGGCCAACAACCTGCTGAGTATGCTGCAGGAGTTTTTGTGCGGCCGCATCCTGAAAAAGGACTACGAGGAGGCCGCCCGCAAGCAGGCCGAGCGTGAGCGCCTGGAGAAGGAAGAGGAGAAGGAGGAGCGCCGCCGCAAGGCCGAGGAGCGGGCCCGCCGCATCGAGGAGGAGAAGCTCAACCGGGGCAAAAAGAAGAAGGCCGAGAAGAAGCGGGAGGACGAGGAGAAGGTCCCCGGCGTGGTGAAGGAGTACAGCCGGGTGGGCATCCGCCAGTACGCCCGGGGCCGGGCCTACGACCCCTACCGCTTCAGCGAGGACGGACCCACCTGCTATCCCGGCCAGGAGCCCATCTTCCCCAAAAAGACGGAAAAGGCCGCTCCCCCGGAGGAGGAGCCCGCCGTGAGCCAGGAGACCCCCCAGCTGGAGGCCGCCCCTGAGGTCAGCGCTCCCGCCGCTGACACCCCTGCCGCCGGCGACGGCGAGACCAAGGAATAACGGCGCCTGCCGTGGATTCATAAGGAGAGATACCCAAATGCTGAAATGGATCGAGAGCACCGGCAAGAGCGAGGAGGCCGCCATCGAGGCCGCCCTGCAAAAGCTGGGCATGGATCGGGACGAGGTATCGGTACAGGTCCTGGAGCGGGCCAAGTCCGGCTTCCTGGGGATCGGCAGCTGTCCCGCCAAAGTGAAAGTGACCTACGAGGCCCCCGACGAGCCGGAGGCCCCCGCCCCGGTGGAGGAGGCCGCCCCCGCCCCGGCCCCTGTGGAGAAGCAGCCCGCCCCCGCTGTGGAGGCTGAGGCTCCCAAAGCTGAGAGCGCCGCCGTCCCCGCCCAGGGGGAGAAGGCGTCGCAGATCGACGCCTTTTTGACCGGCCTGCTGTCCCACATGGGGGCGGCCGCCAAGCCGGTCATCAAGGTGGACGAGAACGGCACCTACCAGGTGGAGCTGGTGGGCCAGGACCTGGGCGGCCTCATTGGCCGCCGGGGGGAGACCCTGGACGCCATCCAGCAGCTCACCGGCTACGCCGTCAACCACGGCCAGTCCAAGCGGGTGCGTATCCATGTGGACGCCGAGGGCTACCGGGCCAAGCGGGAGGAGTCCCTCATCCGGCTGGCCCACAAGGTGGCGGGCAAGGTGGTCAAGTACCGCCGGAACGTGACCCTGGAGCCCATGAACGCCTATGAGCGCCATGTGATCCACACCGCCCTCCAGGACACCCCCGACGTGACCACCTACTCCATCGGCACCGAGCCCAACCGCCGGACGGTGGTGGCCTACAGCCGGGGCGAGCACCGGTAACCACACAAGCGAAAAGACCCTGAGCCCGCTGAACCGACCCATCTTGTGCGGACAGCACAAAAAGGCCTCAATGTAGGGAAATGTGAAGTTTTAAGCGGAGTGGC
>CALWXZ010000054.1 GCA_944385625.1 uncultured Flavonifractor sp.
CGTCGGTTGGTGGTGGTTACTTGTGGCCTCGCCCCCGTGGGGATTGCTGTCGCTCTGACGCCCTGCGGGGCGTAGGAGGAGAGCTGCAAGCACAGACGCAAAGAGGCCGGGGGCGGTATGCCCTCGGCCTCTGGTTGTGTTTCAGGCTGTGACGGTGGCTGTGTAGCAAATGCGCTGGACATGGCCCGGCGCAGTGCGGTCTGCCCGCTCATAGTTCGCGGTTCGTATGGGTTTCATGATGTTGACCATCTGGCCGCCCACGGAGCCGGCCTCACGGCTGGTGAGATCGCCGTTGTAGCCCTGCTTCAGGTTGACGCCCACTTCCTGGGCGGCCTCCATCTTGAACTTGTTCAGGGCCTCTCGGGCGCTGGAAACCACGGGCTGATTGCTGTTGCTGTTGGACATGATGTTGCATCTCCTTTGCAATCGTTTTGTTGGATCGGTGATCCGAGCATAGCTTTGCCTCAGCCCGATTTTCTATGCGAATTTTCTCTTTCCAATCCATGGACGCCGAATTTGATCCATTTTTGTTCTTTTTTCTCTCAACAACGGCTCAAGGAAGGCGCCCCCGGAGAACGCTTCTCCGGGGGCGCCATACGATGGGGCTTACTTCATTTATCAGGGCGTAACCCTAAGTTGGGGCTGGGCCATACGGGTGATGATAGCCGCCGTCTCCGCCCGGGTGATGGTGTTCCCCGGCAAGAACAGAACCTGATCGCCCTGAGGTATGCCGTTGATGATACCGGCCTGGGTGAGCAAGTCCACATCCCCTTTGTAAACAATATCTCCGCTGTCGGCAAAGTCAATCCCGCCGCTCAGGGCTTCCAGCGCTTCTTCCGGAAGGGCGTGGGCCAGGATATGCACAAACTGTTCCCGGGTGGCCGGCTTGGATAGTTCATAGTTTTCCCAGATAATTCCCTCGTCCCGGGCGTAGTTTACATAGGGGTCATACCAGTTTCCGCCGTCGTAGAGGTCAAAGTCCTCCTTGCCGGTAACATAGATGCTGTGGAGTCTGGCGGCCAGCGTAATGGTCTCGGCCAGCGTGATGTTGTTGCGCGGCGAGAAGGCGCTGCTCCCCGTGCCCCGCATCAGCCCCAGCTCATAGGCCAACGCCACGTTATCCCGGAACCAGTCCGTGGACTTCACATCCCGGAACATTCCATCTCGATAGCTGTTCTGAGGCAAAAAGTGGGACAGCCCCCCCTCTTCCGGCTGAGACGCAATCTCTCCACTGGAGATGGTATAGCTGTACCCGCAGTCCCTGCAGGTATAGCGGGTGCCATCGGACAGTTCCGTCTTTACAAAATCATGCCCTCTGGGGGCGATGCTCTGGTACTCCTGGCGGGCGCAGATTTGGCAGGTCCGCACCTGTATTCCTTCCGATTCACAGGATGCCTCCTGCTGCGTCACCCAGGGCCCCCAGGTGTGCCCCTGGGCGCAGGGATCGCGCTCCTCCTCTTCCTGCTGGCCCAAATCCTCCACCACTGCGGAGGCGGTAAGGGTCACGTTGCCGGCAGGCATGGGAAAGCTATAATTGCGGCTGTCGCTGTCCGGGCAAAGGGCGCTGTCGGAACTCCAGCTTTTCCACTGGTAGCCCTCCGCCACCTGGGCGCTCACCGTCACTGTCTCCCCATAGAGATAGGTACCGCTGCCGGTGACGCCGCTGATCCCGCCTCCCTCTTTGAGCGAGACCTGATAGCTCTGCCGGTCATAATAGTAATTGACCAGGGTCGCGTCATCAAAGGAGGAAATGGTGCCGCTCTGCCGCTGGGGGGTGATGAAGCCCGGATAGTCCTTGGGCTCCGGCGTCACCGTAGCGCCGGTTGTGCCATAGAAGGTATCGGTGTCCACCAGCTCATAGCCGCCGGAGAGCATCTCCCGGTAGTGATTGACCCGGTAGCGCATGGAGGTGGAGGGCGTCCATACGGCATAAAGGGTCACGCTCTTATCCTGCGTGTACTGGTCCCCCGGCTGGTACTGGGGCTGGCTGGCCCCGGCGGACGTGGCCCAGCCCTGGAATACATACCCGCTCCGGGTGGGTTCCTGTGTGGTCAGGGTAAGGGCCTGCTGATAGGTTTTGGTCTGGGCAGAGGGGGCCCCGCTGCCCCCGTTGGCCTGGTAGGATACGGTATAGGTGGGCGCCGACACATTGACGGTGACCTTTTGGGCCTTGAGCACCGTGCCGCTGCTGTCCTGAATGGAGAAGGTCACCGTGGTGGAGCCGGCCTTTTTCGCGGTGATATTGCAGGGCACCTTTCCGCCACCGCTTACCTCCCCCCAGGCGAAGGAGGCAATGTCGGGATTGCTGCTGTCACAGTTGAGGGTGCTGCCCGCGGGGAAACTGCCGCCAAGGGTCAGTATGACCTGCCCGGTCTTTTGGGTGACCAGGTTCAGCCCCACCTGGCTGCTGGAAACCGTCAGCACCGGCTGGTAGCCGCTGACCGTCACCTGCATATCGGCCAAAAACAGTTCTTTGCCGTTCTGGTCTTTCAATGTGAGGTAGGCTCTGGCGGTACCCGGCGAGCGGCCGGTGAGCGCCACGGTGGCCAGCCCCTGGCTCCAGTCCACATCGCCGAAGGCGGCGGTACACACCGAGCCGTTGGTGGTCCCGCAGGAGGCGGTTGAAATGCCGTCCCCGGAAAAGCGGAAGGTGACGTTTTTGGTTTCATTGGGGGCAATGGTTACCGAGCTCTGGACAGCGGAAGCGGTAACATCCTTTCCTTTCACGGTAACATTGGCCGTTTGAGAGGCCAACACCTTGCCGCTGCTGTCTGTCAGCGAGATCTTGATGGTGGTCTTGCCCGGAGCCAAGGCCTTGAAGGTCATCTCGCCCCAGTGCTGGCTCTGCTTCCACTGGCCGGTAACATACTGGCAGATACCGCTGTTGCCAATCTGCTGAGTGGCACTGCTGACAGTGCCGGTAAAGGTGAACTCCAGCGTGGCGCTCTCCCCCACGTCCAGGGAGAAGGAGCTTTTCTTCAAAGACAGAGAAACCCCTGACGAAGACGAAGAGGAGGAGCCGGAACTCGATTTGGCGTAATTGGGCCTGACGATGCCCACCACCTGGGAGTCATAGCTTCTGGAGCAGGTTGCCACCTTTCCGCCGGCGGTGTTGCCCTCCACCGTTTTCAGGGTATTGCCGCTAAAACTATCCACAATGCCGATGTGGCTCCAGTTGTAGGACCCCACGTCAGCACTCCACAAGTAGATCACAAGATCCCCTTTTTGCGGCGTCACACTGGAGCGGGAGGTGCGCCGGATATTGTTGGTATTTTTGACTCCGGCGCTGATAAGGGAGTTGTAGTTGCCGTCCCGGAAGCAGTAAAAGGTACCCTGGTTGTTATTGACAAACCACTGGGTCACCGCCAACGGCGTACCCAGGTTGGAACTTGGGAAATTGGCCTTGGCAGTCCGGCCCGCCCAACAGACGAAATAGGCGCACCAGTCCGCAGACCAGCCAAAATCGCTTTTGGTTTTGCCCACCTGCGCTTTGGCCACCCTGACAATATCCGTGGCGCCGTCCCCCGTCAGCGTGTAGTTGGTACTGACCCCCGCAAAAGCAGTTGGGGTAAGGATCAGCAGCACCAGAATGACCGATATAAGCTTCTTCAAACCCCGTTTCACACTCCATCACCCGTCCTTTCACACAATGTATCTTTTCCACACATTTCTTTCAGATTTTTCTCAATTGCGGTATCTTTGCTTATTATTGTAACACATTTTTCCATTTGTTTCAATACTATGCGCCCGGCCCGCGCCTCTTGTGCGTTTTTCTTTCCAATAAATTGAGGGGGCGCGCTGCCAATGCAGCGCGCCCCCTGACGGAGCAAATGGTTACTGTTTCAGGCTCTGGGCGAAATTCATGAAGATCTGCGCCACTTCAGACCGGGTGGCAGTGCCGGTGGGATCCAGCACACCGCCGCCCTTACCGGACAGCAGGTTTGCGCCAACCGCCCACTCCATGGCCTCAGCGGCCCAGGAGGAGGTCTTTGCGCCGTCGGTGAAGGTGGTCAGGTCGCCCTTGGCAGACACATCATACCCCTTGTACTGCGCATAGCGGTAGAGGATGGTGGCCAGCTGCTCCCGGGTCACGGTATCGTCGGGGGCAAAGACGGTGTCGCTGTAGCCCTTGACGATCTCCTCAGAGGCGGCCCAGCGCACGGCCTCAGTGTACCACACGCCGCTGCCCACATCGCCAAAGTTCATGGCGTAGTTGACCACGGGGCTGCCCTCCAGCCGCCACAGGATGGTGACCACCATGGCCCGGTTGGTGGTCATGAGGGGCGCGAAGGTGATGGAGGAGGTGCCGTCCATCAGCTCGCCGTCATAGGCGTACTTCACCGCATCATAGAACCAGTCGGCGGCCGCCACATCGTTGAAGGGCAGCTGGGCGGGGACCTCGCCGGCGGTGAAGGTGGCCTTCACGGTAACCGCGGAGGCGGGCATCCGGAAGGTGTACTGGGTGTCGCTCTGCTCGGTGTAAGTGATCTCCTTGCCGTTCTTGTCGGTGATGGTGAGGGTATCCAGGGCATAACCCTCGTTCGGCTTCACGGTCAGGGTGATGGTGCTGCCGCTGGAGGCGCTGGCGCGGCTGGAGGTCACGGTGCCGTTATCGGCCTTATCCACGGTAATGGCGTAGGTGGCGGAACCGCCGGAGCTGCCGGAGCCGCCGGAGCCGCCGGAGGTGCTGATCACCATGGGCTCATCCGAGAGCATCTTGGAGTAGATGGTGTTGGTCACATAGCGGTAATCGTCCTGCTGATGGGCCCGGTTGACGATGGAGTTGGCAAAGA
The DNA here is from genome assembly GCA_944385625.1 of uncultured Flavonifractor sp. Classification (GTDB taxonomy): domain Bacteria; phylum Bacillota; class Clostridia; order Oscillospirales; family Oscillospiraceae; genus Flavonifractor. The sequence goes on from CALWXZ010000054.1 coordinate 4,794, forward strand.
CGGTCAGGTCCATGCCGTCCCGCTGGATGGCGAAGGCCTCATCATAGCCGTCCATGGAGATATTCTCATCGTTCAGGCAGCAGCCGGCGATGAAGGAATTCTCATCGGCGGCCTTAATCAGCACCTGGGCCCCCGTGGGCAGGGTGGTGATGACGCCGCAGTTATAGGTGTAGGTCACGAAGTCGTTGTCGGCCATATAACTGCTGGTGGTCAGGCTGTCGGTGGGATAGGTGACGGTGTGCAGGGCCTCCATGCCCAGGGTATTGTAGTCCATGTCGGTGAGCAGTTCGCGCTGGATGAAGCCCAGCGGGCTGCTGCCGGTGGCGATATAGGGCGTACCGCTCTTGACCGCCGCCACAGCGGCCTCACCGGTCTCGCCCTGATTGAGGGCCACCGAGCCCACAATCACGTCGGCCTTGGCCGGGTCGTCGGTGATCTGGAAGCCCAGCTGCTTTTCGTAGGCCATCACGTCCTGGGCGGAGGTGCCGTTGCTGTACACGTTGCGGTAATTGGCAAAGCCGTAACCGTTGGCAAACCAGTCGGAATAGTAGCCCTCGGTGATCTTGTAGTTGCTGAACTGGTCATAGCGGCCGGCCAGGAACAGGGTGGGTTGCTGAATCTCATAGGCCACGGGCATGGAGGAGACGCCGGTGGCAGTCAGGGTAAACTGATCCCGGATGCCCACATAGTCGTCATAGTCCACCACGAAGTCGCCCTCGTACTCGCCCTCGGTGATGAGGCCCACGGGGATATCCTTGGCCAGCATGGCGTTGACCGCCCGGACCGCCTCGTTGCCGCTGTTGGAGATGACCACGATCTGCCCGGTCACACCGGTAAAGGTGGAGGCGGGCGTAATGGTGGTAACGGCGCTCAGACTGCCCTCAAAGGCGCCCTTGGTGGTCACGGCCACGCAGTCGAAGCCCCGCATCTCCGGGAAGTTGGACACGGACTCGGAGTAGAGGTCGGGGAAGCCGGAGGAGGAGGCGTCCGCGCCCTGCCACAGCACGGCATTGGCGTAGTTGCGCTTGGCCTGGTACATATCCACCACCAGGGAGCCGGCCTTGTAGACCAAGCCGTTCACGGTCACATCCTGGGTCAGGGTGGAGACTTTCACGCCGTTGTCCAGCAGGAACTGGCCCATGGCGTAGGCGTCGGCCACATCCCGCTGGGAGGCGGCGTCCACGGGGATCACATAGTACTCGGGGAAGAAATTGTTGGTCTCCTCATAGGGCACCCGCCAGGTGTCCTCGGCCAGCTGGTTGTTGTTGACGTCCACATACCACTGGTCCATGGCATCCCGCTCGTCCCGGTTCTCCAGACCTCTCTGGAAGAACTCCAGCTGGTTGAGATAGATGTCATCCTTGTTGTCCATCACATAGTCCATCAGGCCGTAGATACCGCTGACAAACAGCTGCGTGGAGGCCTGGTTGGCGCCGGGGGTCTCAATGGTGTAGCCCAGGGAGCCGCAGTTGAGCATGGCGTAGCTGGGGCCGTAGTTGGTACACAGGTCGTCCCAGGCGGACCAGGTGGTGGTCGCCGGGTCGTAGTCGTCCCGCAGGGGGGTGTAGTAGGTGCGGAACTTCACGTCAAAGTCATACTGCTTGTCCGTGGTGGCCAGAGCCGACATACCGAAGGCCTCGGCCCCCAGCATGAAGTTCTTTACCAGCAGGTCGTACTCCAGGTTGGGCTCGTGGGGAGGCGTGCAGGGCTCCACCAGGAACTCGGACATATAACCGTGCAGCTCGGTGAAGGACACCGGGTTCCACTCGTTAATCATCTTGACCAGGCCCTGGGTCTCGCTCTGGGTCTGGTTGGAGGCGTCCCGGTTCAGGTCGAAGCCGTTGGCGTTGCGGCGGGTATTGTAGGTGCGCCCGTCGGGGTTCTCGTTGGGGCAGACCACCAGGATCAGGTTGTCCAGCAGATCATCCACACTGTAGACAATATCCTCGCTGATGTTGTAGTAGTCGCTGGCGCCATTCACCACATTGTTGGCGCCGGAGCCGCCAGGCAGCAGCTTGCGGGAACCCAGGCCGGTGATGCCCAAATCCACCACGTCGGGGGCAAACTGGCTCATGTCAACCTCCTCGCCGCTCTTCAGGCCGGTGAGGGTGTTGTAGGTGATGGTGTCCTCGGTGGCCAGCTCCCACAGCAGGTCCATCTGGGCGTCCACGCCGGGCATCTCGTCGGGGTGGACGTTGTTAATCATGAAGGGTACCCGATAGTCCGTCAGCTCGCCCGACTCAATCTGCGCCTGCAGGGCGGCGGGATCGGTCATGGCCAGCTCGTTCATCTCTTTGAACTGCTCCACCGAGGTCTCGCTGTCGGACAGGGTCACATAGACCTGGTCGTAGCCGCCCTCGCTGGTGCCGAAGGTGGTGATCTCAAAGTAGCGGCCGTTGGCCTGAGCCGCAGCCTGGATCTCCTTGAGCTCCTCCATCACGTCGGCATAGCGGCGGTAGCTATCGTAGATGTTGAACTTCACGGGGGTGTCAAGGGTGGCCACCACGTTCTCCCCGTCCTTGACGGAGAAGGTGTAGTTGCCGATGAAGCTGCCATAGACGTTGCGGTAGCTGTCGGAGTTGCGCAGCAGGCCGTTGTTCCCCACGCCGCCTTCATTGTAGAAGAAGGGGTTGGCTGTGCGGAAGGTCAGGCCGATGGCCACACTGTCGCCATTGTCGGTGACCTTGACCTCATCCAGCTGGAAGTAGTTGCTGCCGTTGGTGCCGTTGGTGCCCCAGGTCTGCCAGTTGTTCAGCTGATCGCCGGTGTACACATAGGGGTAGAGCTCTTTGTCCTGCTCGCTGCCCTCCCGGGTGAGCCACCAGGTCAGGTCCTTGGCCCACTGAGTCCACTGATCCGCCGTCCAGCTCGCCGTCTCCTCGGTATCCCACACGGTGAGGGAGGCGTTGTAGACCGCGTCGTTCTCATCCATCAGCAGATCGGTGTTGTCCAGGGTGAGGGCCGCGCCCACAAACACCTTCTGGGCGTAGGCGATGGCATCCTGCTCCAGCGCGTCAATGGCGGCGATGTAAGAGGCCATACTTGCCTCGTCCACGGCAAAATATTGGCCGCAGCTCTCGATGGCCTCCTTGTACCAGTCGCCCCAGGCGGAGAGGACTTCCACTTCCTGGGCATAGGCCTGGTCCACGTCTTTGCCGGTGGTATCGGCCCACGTCTTATGGGCGGCGGTGTTGTTTTGATTCTCGCTGGTAAAGCGGGCCTCCGCCGCGTCCACCAGAATATCCAGCATATCGTCAGAATACTGGGTGGGGTTGGCGGCAAAGTATCCGGCGGCCAGGGAGGTAATGCCCACGCTCTCCAGCTCGTCGGCGCTGGCCATGTACAGGGTGTCCACGGTGGTGTGGTACACATAGTCGGTGAAGTGCCAGGTCAGCACGGCGGGCACGCCCCGCTGGAGGAACTTGGTGTGGTCGCTGCCGCCCTCGTAGGGGCACACGTCCACTTCAAAGTCATACCCCAGGGTATCCTTCACCACGCCCTGGGTGGACTGGGCCGAGGCCATGTACAGATCGTTGATGAAAATGCCGCCCAGGTCAACAGAGGCCGGGTCACCGGCGCCCCACAGAGTATGGGAGTCGGGCAGGCGGACAAACTCGCCGCTGGCGTCGCTGCGGGTCTCATCGTAGTACAGGGGGTCCTCGGGGATGTTGTCCAGGGTATAGTTGTAGTAGGCGGAGGGATCGGGGGCCTTCTCGATGCGCATGGGGCCGCCGGTCTTGGCCGGGTCCTCGCCCACCATGTCCAGATCGATGCAGCAGATGATATCGCCGATATCTTCCTCATGGGCATCCAGATACAGGCTGGAGAAGGACATCTCGTCGCCCCACATAAAGACGATGGTGCGCTCGGGACGGGGGATCACGCCCGCGTCGATGAGCTTCTTCATCTTGACGGCCAGCTCCAGGTTCAGAGCCACGCCGGTGGCGTTGTCGTCACAGCCGGGCTCCTGCACATGGGCGGCCAGAACCACCCGCTCCTTCTGCAGCTCGGGGTCGGAGCCCTTGATCTCCGCGATGGCGGTGAGCTGGCCCTGAGCGGCGGGCACGTTGGGATCGCTCATGCCGTACATCTCGCCCACGGAGGCCACGTTCATCTCCACGGTGTAGCCCTGGTCCAGCATGGTGCGCAGGGCGTTATACTGGTCGGGAGAGATGTTCCACTCCACGATGGGGCTGCCGGCCTCCATGGCCGCCTGGTTCTTGGCGGAACCGGCGCCGCCGGCAAACCGGGCGGAGTTGGTGTACCACTCGTTCTTGCCGCCGTACCAATCCTCGTACCAGTTTTCCATAACCCCCTCGGGGCCGAACCAGCTGTCCGCCTCCACGGGGTTGCTGTAGTTGTCCAGAGAGGCGGTGGTCATGACGGAGATGGCGCCCACCTCCTGAGCGAAGGTGAAGTTGCGGCTGTTGGAGGAGTCGCACAGCAGCACCTTGCCGGCCAGAGCGGTCTTGTCCCCCTGGTATTCGCTCACGTTGCCTACATACACCACTTCGCCGGTCTTGCCCGCCACCAGCTGGCTGACATCGCCGGGATTTTCCCGGATGGCGGCCAGCTCCGCGTCGGTGACGTTAAAGCTGGTGTTGGTGGCCAGATGGGCCCGCTCATTCAGGTGGGCCTCCTCACCCCGGGCGGCGCCGGGCTCCTCCCCCTTGGGGAATACCATGGTGCGGTTGCCGGAGGCGTCCTTCTGGTTGATCCAGCCGGACATGGCCTGGATAAAGCCGTCGTCGTCGCCCACGGTGGCATTCAGATTGTATTTGTCAATATAGTGGGCCTGATAGATATCGCTGGTGGGGTCGTAGGAGTAGGACTCCACATCCACCACCTGCTTGAGGTCGTAGATGTCGCCCTCGGTGACCGGCTGGCCGTCCTTGCTGATGGAGGTAATCTCCATCCGGGCGTACTCAGGGGCCCACACCAGGGAGGAGGAGGTGTCGTGCTGGACCCAGAACTGGTCGCCGCTATAGTCGTCGGTCCAGTCGGAGAAAGTCTCCCCAACCCAGGAGTCGCCCTTATCCTCATAACCGGCGCTGGTGATGGTATCGCCGATAAAATCGTTGATGACATAGTTCTGCCAGGGACCGCCGGTGGTCCGCCAGCCTAAAAATACCGTTCCCAGATAATCAAAGGCGGACTCGCCGTCCACGCCGTCGTCGCTGCTCAGAAGCGACACGATGGCGTCTAGATCCTCCGGATACGCAGGTTCAGGTTCCTTTGCCGACGCAGGCAAAATAACAAGCGAAAGAAGCATGGAAAATGTCAACAGCAGTGATAACAGTGAGCGTGTGCGTTTCTGACGTTGTTGCATCTGTGGAGCCTCCTTTTTTCTTGTAATTGTCTGTGGATCCCGTTCCCTTGTGGTTTTGTCTGAACCCAGCGCCTCCCTTCCATCCAAATCCGGTCAATTGGATATCAATTTCGCCTTTTGCGTTCACGGCACAAATACACCGTGCCCTCGGTAATTTTAAGTATACTACGGACACGACAAAACCACAATATCCACATCATAGATAATATTTAGCCTTGATAATTTGTAAAAAGTACACAATTTCCCAGCCTTTTTTGCGCAAAAAAAGGTCCGGCCGTCCCGATATTACTCTATTATACAGAACTGTAAAAATCATGAACGGCCCGACCATCGGGCAATGACGCCGGGTTTTTCCGGGTGCTGTCCGCACACGGCGGACAGCACCCGTCAGCCAGGCACCCGGGCCGCGCCTCCTCACCGCTGGAGGAAGCGCAGCAGGAAATCCTGGGTGCGTTTGTTCTTGGGGGCGGTAAACAGCCGCTGGGGGTCCCTCTGCTCGCAGATTACGCCGTCGGCCATAAAGATGACGTGGTTGGACACGTCCCGGGCGAAGGACATCTCATGGGTCACCACCAGCATGGTCATGCCGTCATGGGCCAGGGCCCGCATGACCTCCAGCACCTCCCCCACCATCTCCGGGTCCAGGGCGGAGGTGGGCTCGTCAAACAGCAGTACCTCCGGCTCCATGGCCAGGGCCCGGGCGATGGCCACCCGCTGCTTTTGGCCGCCGGAGAGCTGGTGGGGATAGGCGTTGATGTAGGGCGCCATACCCACCTGCTGCAGGTACTTCATGGCGCTGTCCCGGGCCTCCCGTTTGGGCTTTTTCAGCACCTTCTCCTGTCCGATCTCGCAGTTGCGCAGCACGCTCATGTTGTTGAACAGGTTGAAGCTCTGAAACACCATTCCCACCTTGGCCCGGTAGTCGGGAATATTTACATCCCGCTCCAGGATATTTCGGTCGTGGAACTGGATCTGGCCGCCGCTGGGGGTCTCCAGCAGGTTGATGCACCGCAGCAGGGTGGATTTGCCGGAGCCGGAGGCCCCGATGATAGATATTACGTCTCCCCGGCACACCGTAAAGTCGATGTCCTTCAGCACCTCGTGGGACCCAAAGTTTTTGGACAGGTGGCTGATCTGGAGTACCGGATGGGCAAAGTCCCGCAGATATGGAGCTGCCATATTAACCCTCCTCTCCTTCCTGACCGACAACCGCCGGCTGGCTCTCCGCCAGTTCGTAGTTTGCCTTGCCGGTCATCTTCCGCTCCCACAGCCGGAGCAGATAGGCGGAAACCAGCGTCATGCACAGATAAATGAGCATGGCGATGGTGGCCGCCGGAAAATAGAGATAGAGCGCCGCGGCGGCCGACTTGAACGAGAAGAACAGTTCCGTTACGCTGATGACAGACAGCATGGAGGAGTCCTTGAGGTTGATGATGAAGTTGTTGCCGATCTGAGGCAGCAGATTGCGCAGCGTCTGGGGAAGGACCACATACAGCATGGCCTGCCGGTGGGTCATGCCGATGGCTTTGGACCCCTCGATCTGACCCCGGTCAATGGCCAGGATGCCGCCCCGCACAGTCTCCGCCATATAGGCGCCCGTATTGATGGACAGGATAAAGATACCGGCGGAAAAGGTCTCCATGTGCAGGCCGAAGGCATAGGCCGCGCCGTAGAAAATAAACATGGCCTGGAGCATCAGCGGGGTGCCCCGGAAAAACTCCACATAGGCCCGCAGCAGCCCGTGGCCCACCCTGGTCAGCACCCGGCGGGCCAGCCCGTACCGGGGAGAGACCGGATTGGCCTGGACCGTGCCCACCGCAAAGCCGATCACACAGCCCAAAACCGTACAGATCACGGCCAGCAGAATGGTGGTCCAGGCGCCCCGCAGAATGGACCCGCCATACCGGGACCAGACGGCCCCCATATCACTCACAAATTGCATTAACTCGTTCATCGGACATCCTCCCTTGGGTGAGTGCCGGGTACATTCCACACGAATGTACCCGGCATCCCGATTTCGCTGGGGCTTAGTTTTCGTTCAGGGGCTGCACCGCGATGGCCTCGTCCATCATGGCGGTGTAATCCTCGGGGGTATACTGGCTCAAAACCTTGTTGATGGCTTCGGTCAGGCCGGTGTTGCCCTTCTGGACGGAGATACCGAAGTTGGTCTCCTCCTCGGACACGTCGAAGTCGTCGTCGGTGCCGGAGAAGTCCAGCATCACCATGTCGGGATAGGCGTTGCAGGCGGACAGGGCGGTGGGCTGGTCGGTGACCACCAGGTCAACCGCTCCGGAGTCCAGGGCCACCAGCATGGCGGGCACCGACTCCTGAGCCGGCAGGACCTCTACCCCGGGCACCTGAGGCAGGCAGGTGTCATACCACACCGTGCCCAGCTGGGAGGTGGCGGTGGCCCCCTCAAAATCGCTGATACCCTTGGCGTCGGCATAGGGGCTGTCAGACTTCACCAGGCAGACGATGGAGGCATAGTAGTAGGGGTCGGAGAAATCCACCTGGGCCGCCCGCTCCGCCGTGATGCACTGGCCGGCAATCACCGCGTCCACCGTGCCCGACTGGAGGGCCGGAATCAGGGCGTCCCACTCCATCTTGACAATCTCCAGATCACATCCCAGCTCCTCGGCGATCTCCTTGGCGAACATCACGTCATAGCCGTAGGCGTAGTCCGGCGTGCCGGAGATGGGCACCGCGCCGTTGGAGTCGTCCGACTGGGTCCAGTTGAAGGGGGCGTAGGCGCACTCCATGGCCACCTTGAACTTGCCGTCCTCCACCAGCTTCACCTGGCTGGTCTGGTCCGCCGTGGGGGAACTGGCGGGCGCCTGGGAGCCGGCAGGCGCCGCCGAAGGGGTGGATGCGGTTCCGCCGCCGCCGCAGGCGGCAAGGCACAGGGTCAGGCTGACGCCAGAGATCAGAGCGGTCATCTTTTTCAGTTTCATACTCCTCGAATCCTTTCTCTTGCTGAAGTTTCCTTGCAAAAATAAAGCCGCCATGGACCTCGTTTCTTGGGGGGAAACGGTTCATGGCGACGTTGCAGGCAAATATCCAAATACCTCTGTCCAATTTGACAGCTACCGTATGACCAGAAAAACTCTGGAAATAAAAAAGCGGACCCGCCGGAGGCTATCCATGCCTCTTTGCAGGTCCGCTTTACTTGCCTGTCATTTTAGCGGAATATTTCGCCCTTGTCAATTGTCTTATGCAGGATATATTCACTAAACTTGCAGCCGAAAATGGATGTATATTCTCCACCCTGGTTTTTCCAGCCCTGTGTGTCCCTCTGACCCCGTGGGATCACATCCGCTTTATTTGTTAAAAAAAAGACCTGAAACCGAAGTTTCAGATCTTTTTGGTGGAGATAAGCGGGATCGAACCGCTGACCTCTTGAATGCCATTCAAGCGCTCTCCCAGCTGAGCTATACCCCCGGATTTACTTGTGGCGGTCATGCCGACCGAACGAATTGTATTTTAGCACACTCTCCCGCCGCTGTCAACTCTTTTTTTCATTTTTTTGACGGCGCTGTTTTATGACGTCAAATACCGGCTGACGCCAAAGCGATCAGCCGGTATTTGGTCCATCTTAAAGCGACACGGGCGGCAGGCGGTTGCTCCTTCTCCAGATTCCCATTTTCTCCGCCTCTTTAATGAGCGATTCCCTAAAATCCGGGTGGGCGATGGAGATGATCTTCTCCGCCCGCTCCCAGGTGGAGGCTCCCTTCAGGTTGACGATCCCATATTCTGTCACCAGATACTGTACGGCAGAGCGGGGATCTGTCACAATGGAGCCCTGGGTCAGGCTGGGCACAATCCTGCTGCGCAGCACGCCGTCCTTACCGGTCATGGTGGAGGACAGACAGATAAAGCTCTTGCCGCCCTGGGACAGATAGGCTCCCAGCACGAAGTCCAGCTGGCCGCCGGTGCCCGAGATGTGCTTGAGCCCGGCGCTCTCGGCGTTCACCTGGCCGAACAGATCCAGGTCCACCGCGTTGTTGATGGAGATAAAATTGTCCAGCTGGGCAATCACCCGCACGTCGTTGGTGTAGTCCACCGGAGCAGACACTACCTCCGGGTTGTGGTCGATGTAGTCGTACAGCTTTTGGGTACCCGCGCCAAAGGTATGCACCTGCCGGCCCCGGTCCAACCCTTTATATCTGCCGGTGATCTTGCCCGCCATGGCAATGTCCACAAAGGCGTCCACATACATCTCGGTGTGGACCCCCAGGTCTCTCAAATCGGACTGGGCGATCATGGCCCCGATGGCGTTGGGCATTCCGCCGATGCCCAGCTGGAGGCAGGCGCCATTGGGAATCTCCGGTACGATGAGCTCCGCCACTTTTCGATCCACCTCAGTGGGCGGAGCTCCCGCGCCCAGCTGGGCCACCGGCGGATTCTCCCCCTCTACCACCATGTCCACGTCCCGAATATTGATCTCACTGCGGCACATTCCATTGGCCCAGGGCAGGTTATGGTTGACCTCCAGAATGATGTGGCTGGCCCTGTCCAGCATATCCGCCAAATGGGAGGTCACCAGACCGAAGTTGAAGTTGCCATGCTGGTCCATGGGGGTGACCTGGATCATGGCCACGTCAACCTCCAGGTTTTCCCGGTAAAACCGGGGCAATTCGGAATACCGCATGGGGGTAAAATAACCCATGCCCTTTGCGGCGATTTTCCGGTCCACTCCGCTCATGTGCCAGGCGTGCCAGGTAAAGTGGTCGCCGGCGTCCTCGGCCTTACATATCTCCGGCATCCACATGGTGACGCCGCCCCGCACCTTCACGTCGGTCAGCTCGTCCTTGCGGGCGGCCAGGGCCCTGTCCAGGGCCACCGGATGGTTGGTACACCAGCCGTAGTCCACCCAGTCCCCGGACTGAACGATCTTGACCGCCTCTTCTGCCGTTGTCAACTTCTGCTGATAGATCTGCCTGTAATCCATACGCACCCCTTATTTCTTGCCGTAATCGTAGAAACCGACGCCGGTCTTGCGGCCCAGCTTGCCGGCCCGGACCATCTTCCGCAGCAGCAGGGAGGCCCGGTACTTGGGATCGTGGGTCTCGTTGTACAGGGTGTCCATGATGGCCAGGCACACGTCCAGGCCGATCAGATCGCCCAGCTCCAGCGGTCCCATCGGATAATTGCAGCCCAGCTTCATAGCGGTGTCCACGCCCTCCACAGAGGCGATGCCCGTGTAAACCAGATCCACGCCCTCATTAATCATGGGGATCAGAATCTTGTTGACCACGAAGCCGGGGGCCTCGTTGACCTCCACGGGCTCCTTGCCAATGGCAGCCGATACGTCAAGCACCGCCCGGCAGGTCTCGTCGGAGGTGTGGGCGCCCCGGATGACCTCCACCAGCTTCATGACGGTGGCGGGGTTGAAGAAGTGCATACCGATGAACTTGTCGGGCCGCTTGGTGGCGGCGGCGATGGCGGTAATGGA
>CALWXZ010000055.1 GCA_944385625.1 uncultured Flavonifractor sp.
GCACAATTTGCGAAGAAACAACACGGGAAGATATGATATGAACAATTTACGAAATGGTACGCCGTACTCCTAAGCGGTAGGTCGGAGGTTCGAATCCCCTCAGGCGTGCCAAAAGAGCCCTCCTGGGCCGATAATTTATCGGCCCAGGAGGGCTCTTTTGATACACTCGCCTTCCGACGGTGTATTTGCGCGCGCAATCTTTGTTACGGCAGTCTGTTTTTGTCGCCCCATTCACACATTCCATCCAGGATAGGAATCAGGGACTTGCCTCGTTCTGTCAGGCTGTATTCCACTTTAGGGGGAATCTGGGGGTATTCTTCACGATGGATCAGCTGATCGGCCTCCAACTCTTTCAGGGTGGAACTCAAGGTCTTATAGGAAATGCCCCCGATATATTTCTTCATCTCGTTGAAGCGAACCACGCCGAATTCCATGAGGGTGTACAGGATGGTCATCTTATATTTTCCGTTAATGAGCGACAGGGTGTAACTGAACCCGGTTGTTCCAAGACACTCATTTGCAATGCAGCGCTCACTCATTTTACGCTCTCCTTCAGGTAAGTATTCAACCTTCATGTGAGTATCGCACTTTCATGTGCGTACTTGTTTTCTACCTTGTGCTTGCTATGATTATAATATCACCAAAAAGCAAAGTCAATCCTGCGGACAGCTTAGGAGGCAATTACGATGAGAGCTGAGATCAAAGAGTATCAGGCGGTGGAAGAGGCCGCCATGAAGTTTGTCAAGAGCGTGGCGGAGGGAGACAGCAAGTATGCCAAGGAGCTCTTTATTGACGAGGCCGTCCTGTTTGGCCGCCTGAACGGCGTGCTGGAGCACGGCTCCATCCAGCAGTTCTACCGCAATGTGGACACCACCCCCGGCAACCCCAAATTCAAGGCCCGGGTGGATGTGTTGATGGTTGAGGAGAATCTGGCGGTGGCCCGGGTACTGGAAGAGGGCTGGGGCGGCAGCATTGACTTCACCGACGTGCTCCTCCTGCTAAAGTTGGACGGCCAGTGGAAGTGCGTTGCCAAGGCCTACAACCAGAACTCCAACACCATTCAGAAATAAAGTCACGCGGGCGGCCCCGGAGGGGTTAGCCGGTTCGTCTACAGGGAGGAGATTATCAAATGAGCAAAAAAATCGTTGTAATCACGGGCAGTCCCCGCAAGAACGGCAACAGCTTTGCCATGACGGAGGCCTTTGTCAAGGCGGCGGAGGCAAAGGGCCACACCGTAAAGCGCTTTGACGCGGCCATGATGAAGATCGGCGGCTGCCATGCCTGCGAAACCTGCTACAAGACGGGCAAGGCCTGCTCCTTCGACGACGATTTCAACATGATCGCCCCGGCCATTCTGGAGGCTGACGCGATTGTGTTCACCATGCCGGTTTACTGGTATTCCATCCCCGCCCAGATTAAGGGCGTCATTGACCGCATTTATTCTCTGGTTGTGGGCGGTAAAAATATTGCGGGGAAGGAATGTGCCCTGATCGCCTGCTGCGAGGAGGAGGATATGACCGTGCTGGACGGCGTCCGTATTCCCATTGAGCGTACCGCCGCCCTGAACAAGTGGAAGATGGTGGGCACGGTGCTGGTTCCCGGCGTTCTGAATGTGGGGGATATCGACAAGACGGACGGCTGTAAGCAGGCCGCCGCCCTGGCGGATAGAATCTAAGCGGAGGCTGGCCATGGGGAAGAAAATTGTGATTCTGAACGGAAGCCCCCGGAAAACGGGAAACACCTCCGCCCTGGTCAAGGCATTTACGGAGGGCGCGGAGCGCGCCGGCCACGCCGTAACGGAGTTTTTCCTGGACGGCATGACCATTCACGGCTGCAAGGGGTGCTTCGGCGGCCACAGCAGTCAGGAGGTCCCCTGCGTCCAGAGGGACGATATGGCGCAGATTTATCCCGCGGTAAAGGGGTGCGATGTGGTTGTGCTGGCCAGTCCGCTGTACTATTGGACGATGAGCGGCCAGCTCCGAACGGCCCTTGACCGCCTGTTTGCCCTGGAGGAGGGAGACGGCAATCTTCTGAGGGGGAATGGGAAAGCGTCCGCCCTTTTGATGGCGGCGGAAGGCCGCGGCTTTGAGGACGCCCTTACCTACTATGAACACCTGCTGGCACATCTGGGGTGGAAGAACTTGGGCCATGTGCTGGCCGGCGGAAATATGGACGTGGGCGATATCAAGGGAAAGCCGGAAATGCAACAGGCCTATGACCTGGGGAAATCCATTTAACACATTTTAAGATGAAAAGGACTGGATGAACATGGAAAAAATCACGCTGCCAAAGGCTTCTCAACTGACCTCTCCCAACCCGGTAACGGTGGTATGCACCCAGAAGCCGGACGGCTCCACCAACCTTGCCACGGTGTCCTGGTGGACCTATCTCTCCTATAATCCGGGTATGATCGCCTATGCCATGGCGAAAACCTCCTACAGCGGCGAGCTGGTGCGCAATGATAAGCGGGTTATTCTCACCATTCCCGGCGCGGAGCTTAGGGACGTCGTGCTGGGCTGCGGCACCACCACCGGCCGCAACACCGACAAGGCGTCCAAATTCAAGATCCAGCTTGCCGAGGTGGAGGGCAGCTCCATCAAAATTCCGGTCCACAGCCGTGTCGCCATTGTGTCCAAGCTGAAAGAATACCACGAAGTGGGCGACCACTACCTGTATATCTGCGACGTGGAGCAGGTTTATGGAAACGAAGGGGAAGAGGCCCTGTTTGCCTGGAACGGCTACGCCCAGCTCCGCCCGGCGAAGTAACCCTCCGCCGGCGACCGGCGAAAGCGCATCAATAAACAGAAAAACGGCCTTCCCGCACCTGTTTTCGGTGCGGGAAGGCCGTTTTCTGTTTAAAAAATCATGCTCGGTGCCGCCTCAACCCGCAGGTACTGGCACAGAAAAAGAAACGGCTGTCCAGGCACGGGAAAATTTTAGGCGTGATGTAGTTTTGACCGGTAAAAGCGTAGTATATTGGTGAAGCCGGAAAGGAGGCGGTGAGATGCTGGAGGACGACAAAATCATAGCGCTGTTTTTCGCGCGTGACCAGCAGGCGATACGGGAACTGGACCAAAAATACGGGAAAATCTGTCGCACCTTTTCATACAACATTGTAAACAACATCCGGGACGCAGAGGAATGTGTCAACGACGCCTACCTGGGGGCGTGGAACGCCATTCCGCCCACAAAGCCCAACCCGCTGCTGTCCTATCTGGTAAAAATTGTGCGAAATATTTCCCTCAAGCAGTATTGGAGACAGGAAGCGGCCAAACGAGGCGGAGGCTATACGGTCGCCTTGGAGGAGATTGAAAACTGTGTGGCGGGCGGGAACACCGCGGAGGATGAAATCGAGGTCAGAGAGCTGGCACATATGATTGAGGATTTTTTGGACAGGCTCACCGCTGAAAACCGCGTTATTTTCATGCGCCGCTACTGGTTTTCCGACCATTACGAGGACATCGCCCGGCTTGTGGGGCTCTCCGAGAAAAACGTCTCTGTCCGGCTGACCCGTATCCGAAAGAAACTGAAACAATATTTGATAGAAAAGGGGGTGTTTCTATGAACGCAAAGAAATTTTCCGATGCCATGAGTGCGCTTGATACAAAATATGTTGAGGAAGCGCTCCATTACAGCAAGCGGGCAAAAAGATCCGGCTGGAGGAAATGGGGCGCTATGGCCGCCGGCTTTCTGGTTGTGCTGTCAATGGGGAGTGTGGCCCTGGCGGCCACACTGGGATATGACCCTCTCGGGTGGATTCTGTCTGCGTTTTCGTCCCATGGCGAGTCTCCCGATTCAGCGGTCATCCAGGCGCAGATGGAGGAGGGCCAGTGGGTCTATTTAAACGGTGACAATATTGCGGTCATTCTGCCCCAGTCGCCCACAAAAATATTGCTCAGTCATGACGCGGGCAAAACCTGGAAGGAATCCATAGTTGCGGGGAGCGACAAAATGGTCTTGTTTGGGCGCTTGCAGGAGGACGCGGTTCCAACGGGCGGATTTATCGGATTTTGGGGGAACGGCGGCTATCTTGTGCTCACCGGCCCGGTTGCAATGGGCGATCAGCCCATGAGAATCTATCTGACTGACGACGGAGGGGATACCTGGTCGGAAATAGGGAACCCCTACGATGCCGGAGAACACCGCTGTGTGTTGACCGGCGCGGGATTTTCCAGTGAAAAAATTGGATTTATCAGCTATAGATATTATGAGGACGCGGGCCCCGACATTTGGTGGACTTCCGATGGCGGCGATACCTGGCAAGCGCTAACAGTAACCCTTCCAGCGCCATACACCGGGGAAGACTATGTGTTCACGCCGCAATCGCCCAAATTTAACGGCCCAAGCGGCGTCTACCCAATCAAGGTGCGCAACCAATCCGACGGCTCCACCGGGATGATCTACTTGTACAGCGATGATGCCGGACTGACATGGGAATTTCGTTAACTGCGCCGCCGGTCACAGGCCGTTTGCGTATTTCCTCTTGTGGGCTTCCATCAGGGCCCCGTCGTCAAAGTAGTTGATCTGCATGGCCGCCTTGACCTCGTCCAGGGTGGCCTGGGCGATGGCCTGGGCGGCGTCGCTGCCCGCCTTGAGGATGTGGTAGACCGCCCCGATATCCTGCTCGTATTCCTTTCTCCTGGCCCGAATGGGGGCCAGCTCCTCCTGGATGATGCTGTTCAAAAACTTCTTGATCTTCACATCCCCCAGGCCGCCTTTCTGGTAGTGGGCCTTCAGCTCGTCCAGGTTGGCGTACTCCGGCAGATATTCCTCGAAATGCCGATCCTGGCAGAAGGCGTCCAGGTAGGTGAACACCGCGTTGCCCTCCAGATGTCCGGGATCGGAGACCTTCAGGTGGAGGGGGTCGGTATACATATTCATGATCTTGTCCCGCACCAGCTCCGGGGGATCGGCCAGATAGATGCAGTTGCCCAGGGACTTGCTCATCTTCGCCTTTCCGTCCGTTCCGGGCAGGCGCATACAGGCGCTGTTCTCGGGCAGCAGCACCTCCGGCTCCACCAGGGTCGGGCGGTAGACGGAATTGAATTTGCGCACGATCTCTCTGGTCTGCTCCAGCATGGGCAGCTGGTCCTCCCCCACGGGGACGGTGGTGGCCTTGAAGGCGGTGATGTCCGCCGCCTGGCTCACCGGGTAGCAGAGAAAGCCGGTGGGGATGCTGGCCTCAAAATTCCGCTGCTGGATCTCCGCCTTGACCGTGGGGTTGCGGTAGAGCCGGGCCACGCTGACCAGATTCAGGTAGTAGAAGGTCAGCTCGGTGAGCTGGGGGATCTGGGACTGGATAAACAGGGTGGAGACGTTGGGGTCCAGGCCCACCGACAGGTAGTCCAGGGCCACCTCGATGATGTTTTGCCGGATCTTTTCCGGATTATCAAAGTTGTCGGTCAGGGCCTGGGCGTCGGCGATCATAATGAGGATTTTCTCATATTCCCCTGAATTTTGCAGGGCCACCCGCCTTTGCAGGGAGCCCACATAGTGGCCCAGGTGCAGCCGGCCGGTGGGCCGGTCTCCGGTTAAAATAATTTTGCTCATTTGAAACGCGCCTCTTTCCGCATTGTATTGGAGTTCCGCCAAAGGCGCGGTTCCAACAAAAACGCCCTTGACAGACCGATGGTTCTGTCAAGGGCGAATAACGATTTATCCGTGGTGCCACCTTGATTCATAAGGGCGACCCTTATGCGCTTTGCGGGATGCCGATCCATCCCGGGGAACTGACGTATCCCCCCACGTCGCAGAATACTCTGTAAGCGGCTGGGCTTACATTTGACTGCGCCCTCAGCGGCCCATTTGACAACCTGTTTCCCGCCCGGCTCTCAGCACCCCGGACTCTCTGTAAAGGCATAATTGCCGTTATCTCCGCCTCAACGGTTTTTGGTTCCAGATTCATTGATACGCTTAGGATGATAGCCCCAAACCGGGCTGTTGTCAAGAGCGGGACCCCGTTACAGGTCACGGTCCAGGGCGGCCCGGGTCATCTTGCCGTCCTCGTACAGCTGGATCTTGTAGTTGAGCCGGTCCAGGGATTGCTGCATCTCCTCCATCCGGGCCAGCAGCAGATCCCGCTGCTCCAGCAGCAGGGCCTTCCGGGCCTCGATGGTGGCGTCCCCCTGGCGGAAGAGCTGCACATATTCCACCAGCGCCTCAATCTGGACGCCGGCGGCGCGCATACATTTCATCAGCTCGATCCACTGGCAGGAGGCCTGGTCGTAGTCCCGGATGCCGCTCTTGTTCCGGGGCACCGGGGGGATCAGGCCGATCCGCTCATAGTAGCGCAGGGTGTCCGCGCTCAGGCCGTACTGCCGGCTGGCTTCCGCAATGGTCAAAGAAATCCCCTCCCGTTCTGCTGCCGGTATTGTAGCACCTGGAGTATACTCCAAGTCAAGAGCTTTGCAGATTTTAGGGCGAAAAGAAGAAAAATCTCTTGACATGGAGTGTACTCCAGGTGGTAGCGTAGAGGTAACGAAACCGACAGGAGGAATCAACATGGTTTATCGGGATTTTCAGGGCAAGAAACTGTCCGCCCTGGGCATGGGCTGTATGCGTCTGCCGGTGGTGGACGGCAAGGACGAGCAGGTGAATCAGGCCGCCGTGGAGGAGATGGTGGCCTGCGCCATGGCCGGCGGCGTCAACTACTACGACACCGCCTGGGGCTACCACGGGGGCAACTCGGAGCTGGCCGTGGGCAAGGCCCTGGCGGCCTATCCCCGGGAGAACTTCTACCTGGCTGACAAATTCCCCGGCTACGACCTTGCCAACATGGACAAGGTGGCGGAGATCTTTGAGGCCCAGCTGAAAAAGTGCCAGGTGGACTACTTCGACTTCTATCTCTTCCACAACGTGTGCGAGATGAACATCGACGCCTATCTGGACCCCAAGTACGGCATTCTGGACTACCTGCTGGCGCAGAAGAAGAGCGGCCGCATCAAGCACCTGGGCTTCTCCTGCCATGGGGCCATGCCGGTGCTCAAGCGCTTTCTGGAGGCCTACGGGCAGTACATGGAGTTCTGCCAGCTCCAGCTCAACTATGTGGACTGGACCTTTCAGAACGACAGGGAGAAGGTGGCGCTGCTGGAGGAGTATCACATCCCGGTGTGGGTGATGGAGCCCCTGCGGGGCGGGCGGCTGGCCCGGCTCACCGACCAGGAGGCGGCGCCGCTGAAGGCCCTGCGGCCCCTGGAGAGCATCCCCGCCTGGGCCTTCCGGTTCCTCCAGAGCATCCCCGGCGTGGTGGTGACCCTGTCGGGTATGTCCGATCTGGAGCAGACCAGGGCCAACCTGGCCACCTTCTCCACCGAGGCCCCCCTCAACCACAAGGAGTGGGACGCCCTGGTGGAGCTGGGCCGGCGCATGACGGGCCCCGCCGCCCTGGCCTGCACCGCCTGCCACTACTGCGTCAGCCACTGTCCCCAGGGGCTGGACATCCCCCGGCTGCTGGCCCTGTACAACGAGCACCGCTTCACCGGCGGCGGCTTCATCGCCCCCATGGCCCTGTCCGCCATCCCCAAGGACAAGCAGCCCTCGGCCTGTATCGGCTGCCACAGCTGCGAGGCGGTGTGTCCCCAGCAGCTGAAGATCGCCCAGGCCATGGCCGACTTCAGCGCCCAGCTCTGAGCCGTTGAATATTTGAGACCCCGCCGCATTATAACGCGGCGGGGTCTTTTCGTGCGGCGGGGCGGTTTTTCAGGCTGGTTTCAGGTTGTCACGGTATGATAAGAAAAAATGAGGTGACGAGCGTGAAAATCCTGATCGTGGAAGACGAGCGCCTGCTGGCGGAGTCCATCGGCGCGCTGCTGGAGAGCCGGGGCTTTGAGGTGGAGATGGCCTACGACGGGGAGACGGGGATGCAGTACGCCGAGCTGGGGGTGTACGACCTGCTCATCCTGGATGTGATGATGCCCGGGCTGGACGGCTATGAGGTGGCCCGGCGGGTGCGGGCCCGGCACCTGGGGGTGCCCATCCTGATGCTGACGGCCAGGTGCGGCCTGGAGGACCGGATTCAGGGACTGAACGCCGGGGCGGACTACTACCTGACCAAGCCCTTCGACGTGCGGGAGCTGCTGGCCTGCATCCACGCCCTGCTCCGCCGCCAGGGTCCCCAGGTGGACCAGCTGGTGCTGGGCAACACCACCCTGGACCTGTCCTCCGCCATGCTGGAATGTGGGAGCAAGCGGGTGCGGCTGTCGGCCAAGGAATTTGAGATTATGCGCTTTCTGTTCCAGGCGGGGGGCCGCAACTGCTCCAAGGAGGCCATCCTGGCCAAGGCCTGGGGGTACGACTCCGACGCGGTGGAAAACCATGTGGAGGTATATATCGGTTTTCTGCGGAAAAAGCTGGCCAGCATCGGCTCCAACGTGTCCATCCAGACCATCCGCAGGATGGGCTACCACCTGGAGGTGGACGGGAATGATTAGAAGGCTGCGGATCAAGTTCGTGCTCATCAACATGAGCATTGTCTCCATCATGCTGGTGGTCATCCTGGGACTGGTATTCTACTTCACCGGCGCCGACCTGGAGCGGGAGAGCGCCCGGATGCTGGAGAACATCGCCGCCCAGCCCGTGGGTCTGGGGGTGCCAGGGGAGCTGGGGGAGGAGGTGCAGCTGCCCTTTTTCAAGCTGCAGCTGGGGCTGGGGGGGCAGGTGGTGGCCACCGGCGGGGGGTACTACGACCTGTCCGACCGGGCCCTGCTGGACCGGCTCATCGCCCGGACCGCCGCCTCCCCCCAGGCTCTGGGGGTGCTGGAGGAATATAACCTGCGCTACTACCGGCTGGATACCCCCGCCAACCGGTGCGTGGTCTTTTCCGACATCTCCAGCGAGCGGGCCACCCTGGCCGGGCTGTTCAGGACCTGCGTGGTTATCGGGTGCCTGAGCTTTTTGGGCTTTTTGTGGGGGAGCATTTTGCTGTCCAGGTGGGCGGTGCGGCCGGTGGAGCGGGCCTGGCGGGGGCAGCGGCGGTTTGTGGCCGACGCCTCCCACGAACTCAAGACCCCGCTGGCCGTCATCATGACCAACGCCCAGCTGCTTCAGGACGGGGGAGCCGACGGGGTCCGCCGGGGGAAGTGCCTGTCCGGCATCCTCACCATGTCCCGACAGATGAAAACCCTCATCGAGGAGCTGCTGGAACTGGCCCGGGAGGACCAGGGGGAGGCCAAGGAGGCCTTCCAGCCGGTGGAGCTGAGCGCTCTGGTGGAGGACACCCTGCTGCCCTTCGAGCCCATCTTTTTTGAGGCCGGCCTCACCCTGCACAGCCGGGTGGAGGAGGGGGTCGCCGTCTCGGGGGACGCTCCCCAGCTGGGCCGGGTGGTGGAGGCCCTGCTGGACAACGCCCGGAAGTACGCCGCCCCCGGCGGCAGGGTGTGGGTGACCCTGGAGAGGCGGGCCAGGGGCCGCTGCCTGCTGACGGTGGCCGACCAGGGGGAGCCCATCCCGCCGGAGGCCCTGGAGCGCCTGTTTGAGCGGTTCTACCGGGCCGACCCGGCCCGCAGCCGGACGGGCAGCTTCGGGCTGGGGCTGTCCATCGCCCGGAGCATTGTCACCCGCCACGGGGGAAAGGTCTGGGCGGAGAGCCGGGCGGGGGTCAACTCCTTTTTTGTGGAACTGCCCTGTGGCTGAAAGGGAGCGGCGCCATGCGCCGCTCCCTTTTTGCTGATTTTCAGGTTCTTTCAGCACCGTTTCAGCATGGGCGGCTATAATGGCTTCCATACCAGCGCCGGCAGCGGCCGTGCGCGGCAAGGAGGTCCAATATGATAACCGTGGAACATCTCACCAAATGCTATGGAGATTTCCTGGCGGTGGACGATCTGTCCTTTGAGATCGACGAGGGCCATGTATACGGCTTTCTGGGGCCCAACGGGGCGGGGAAATCCACCACCATGAATATCATGACCGGCTGCCTGTCGGCCACCGGCGGCCATGTCAGGGTGGACGGCTACGACGTGTTCGAAACGCCCAAAGAGGCCAAACGGCGCATCGGCTACCTGCCCGAGCAGCCCCCTCTCTACCTCAGCGAGACGCCGGAGGAGTACCTGCGCTTTGTGGGTCAGGCCAAGGGCCTGAAGGGGCAGGCCCTGGAGGAGCAGATTGCCGGGGTCATGGAGCAGACCAGGATCAGGGAGGTGCGCCGCCGGCCCATCTCCGCCCTGTCCAAGGGCTACCGCCAGCGGGTGGGCATCGCCCAGGCCCTGCTGGGGGACCCCCGGGTCATCATCCTGGATGAGCCCACCGTGGGGCTGGACCCCATCCAGATCATCGAGATCCGGGAGCTGATCCGCCAGCTGGGGCAGCACCACACCGTCATCCTCAGCTCCCACATTCTCTCCGAGGTCCAGGCCATCTGCGACAAGATCCTCATCATCAACCGGGGCAAACTCATCGCCTTTGACACGCCGGAGGGCCTGGAGAAGCGGCTGCTGGCCCCCAGCCAGATCACCCTTACCGCCGACGGGCCGGAGGAGACCGTCCGGTCCATTTTGGGTGAGGTGCCCCACATCACCGGCCTGGAGGTGACCGGGGCCGGAGGGGAGCGCACCGCCGTCCGGCTCAAGACCGACCTGGAGGACATCTACGACCTGTCCCGGCAGATTTTCTTCGCCTTTGCCGGGCGTCAGGTAGCCCTGCTGGAGCTGGCCCTGAAAAAGACCGATCTGGAGGACATCTTCCTGGAGCTCACCGAGCAGACCGCCGGTGAGTCCCAGGAGAACGGGGAGGAGGAGAATCCGTGAGCGCTATTTTCAAGCATGAGCTGCACAACTATTTTCACTCCCTCACCGCCTATGTGTTCGGCGCCTTCCTGCTGGCCTTCGTGGGCATCGGCGCCATGTACTACAACATCCAATATTCCATCAGCAACTTCGAGTATGTCCTCAGCTTCGGCAGCCTGGTGTTCGTGGTCATCGTGCCCATCCTCACCATGCGGGTCATCGCCGAGGAAAAAAAGCAGAAGACCGACCAGCTGCTCTACTCCCTGCCCATCACCACCGTGCAGGTGATTCTGGGCAAGTATCTGGCCCTGCTGGTGCTCTATCTCATCCCCCTGGCCATCATCTCCATCTATCCCCTCATCTTCGCCCAGTTTGGCCAGGTCTATCTGCCCACCGCCTACGGCTCCATCTTCGCTTTCTTCGTGCTGGGGGCCGCCCTCATCGCCGTGGGCACTTTCCTGTCCTCCCTCACCGACAACCAGGGCCTGGCCGCCGGGGTGGGCATCGCGGTGATTCTGCTCAACTACTACAGCGTCAGCCTGTCGGAGTATGCCACCGCCACCGCCCTGGGCTCGGTGATCGCCCTGCTGGTGATCTATGTGCTGCTGGGCCTGGTCATCCGATATGTGACGGGCAACAGCAGCCTGGCCTACTGGATCGCCTTCGCCCTGGCGGCGGCGACGGTGGCCCTGTTCGTGGCGGACAGCGCCGCCTTTGAGGGGCTGCTGCCCAATGTGATGAACCAGCTGTCCCTGTTTGAGCGCTTCAACACCTTCGTCAACGGGATCTTCGATGTGAGCGCCATCGTGTATTATCTGACAGTGATCGCCTTCTTTTTGTTCCTGTCGGTGCAGTCCCTGGAGAAGAGGAGGTATCACTGATGAAACTGCCGGTGCATCCCCATGCCAAGGCCGGGAAGGGCCTGGGCAAGCTGGCCTTTCGGGGCGGCTCCTACGCCCTGGCCATCTCGGCCGTGGTGCTGGCCCTGCTGGTGGTGGTCAACGTGTTGGTGTCCATCCTGCCCACCAGCCTGACCCGGTTCGATATCAGCTCGTCCCAGCTGTACTCCATCACCAGCAACACCAAATCGGTGGTCAACGCCCTGGAGCAGGACGTGACCATCTACTGGATCGTCCAGGCCGACCAGGAGGACCCCGTTG
This sequence comes from uncultured Flavonifractor sp., assembly GCA_944385625.1. Lineage (GTDB taxonomy): Bacteria > Bacillota > Clostridia > Oscillospirales > Oscillospiraceae > Flavonifractor. Next base: position 11,879 of record CALWXZ010000055.1, read on the forward strand.
TGGAGAACCTGCTGGACAAATACGACAGTCTGTCCGACCACATCACCGTGGTCAAGAAGAACCCCGACGTCTACCCCACCTTCGCCCAGCAGTACACCGACGAGACGGTGGACAACAACAGCCTGGTGGTGGAGTGCGGGGACAAGAGCCGCTTCATCCCCTACAGCGATATCTATCTCTATGAGGCCGATCCCTACTCCTACGGCTACACCAGCGCCTCCTTCGACGGGGAGGGGGCCATCACCTCCGCCATCGACTATGTGGTCAGCGACGAGCTGCCCCAGCTCTACCTGCTGGAGGGCCACGGGGAGGCGGAGCTGCCCCAGACCTTTCAGGAGCAGCTGGAAAAGGACAACATCGAGACCCAGACCCTCTCCCTGCTGACGGTGGACGCCATCCCGGAGGAGGCCGACTGCCTGATGATCTACAGCCCCGCCAGCGACCTGTCCCAGGAGGAGGTGGAGATGCTCCGGGACTATATGGCCGGCGGCGGCAAGCTGCTGGTGATGGCGGGGCCGGTGGAGGACGGCAGCCTGGACAACCTGTACAGCCTGCTGGCCGACTACGGCGTCACCGCCGCCGAAGGCATGGTGGTGGAGGCCGACCGGGACCACTACGCCTTCCAGATTCCCCTGGCCCTCATGCCAGACATGGCGGAGAGCGACATCACCCAGCCCCTCATCGACGAGAACTACTACCCCATCGTGCCGGTGGCCACCGGCCTGACGGTGGGCGGCAGCCCCTCGGACGCCACCGTGACGGCCCTGCTCACCACCTCGGACAGCGCCTTCAGCAAGGTGTCCGGCTATGAGATGACCACCTACGATAAGGAGGAGGGGGACGTGGACGGCCCCTTTGCCGTGGCGGTATCGGTGGAGCTGGACAGCGGCGGCGAGATGGTATGGTTCTCCTCCTCTCTGTTCCTGGACGACGGGTACAACGCCTATTCCTCCGGGGCCAACGTGAACCTGACCATGAACGCCCTCTCCCAGCTCATCGGCGAGCGGGAGGCCATGTCCATCCGCAGCAAGTCCCTGAACTACAACTACCTGACCATCAACGAGTCCACCGCCTCCCTGCTGAAGGTGACCATGATCGGGGTATTCCCCCTGATCTATCTGGCCGTGGGCATCGGCGTGGTGGTCAAGAGAAGGAGGATGCAGCATGAGCCGGTCTAAAAAGCTCGGCCTGCTGCTGGTCATCCTGGCGGCGGTGTGCGTGGCCACCTTCTGCGTCAGCCGCTACCAGGCCCGCCAGGAGCAGATCAAAACCAGCGGCCAGGTCATTCTGGAGATTCCGGAGGACTCGGTCACCGCCCTGTCCTGGACCTATGACGGCCAGAGTCTGGCCTTCCACAGGGACGGCGGGTGGTACTACGACGCCGACGAGACCTTCCCGGTGGACGAGGACGCCATCAACACCCTGCTGGCCTGCTTCCAGTCCCTGGGCGCCGCCTTCATCATTGAGGATGTGGAGGACTACGGCCAGTACGGGCTGGACGACCCGGCGTGTACCATCCAGCTCACCGCCGGGGACACGGACTATGAGATCGGGCTGGGCGACTTCAGCGCCATGGATGCCCAGCGGTATGTGTCCATCGGGGACGGCAACGTCTACCTGGTGACGGAGGACCCCCTGGAGGCCTTCGACGTGGAGCTGTCCGACCTGATTCACAACGACAGCCTGCCCTATGTGGACACGGCGGACCAGATCAGCGTGGAGGGGGAGGACCCCTTCCAGATCACCTGGCAGGAGGAGAGCGCCAGCTACCGGGTGGAGGACCACTATTTCGTCCCGGTGGACGGGGCGGTCCAGCCCCTGGATACCAATCTGGTGGAGGACTTCCTGTACACCCTGGGCTCTCTGGAGCTGACAAACTATATGACCTACAACGCCGGGGAGGAGGACCTGGCCACCTACGGCCTGGATGATCCGGAGCGCACCATCCAGCTGGACTATACCGAGGCGGACGAGGACGAGAACGAGACCGCCCACACCGTATCTCTGGCGGTGAGCCGTGCCCCGGCGGAGCGGTGGGACGACACCCAGGCCGACGCCGATACGGAGAGCGACGAGGATGAGGTCACCGCCTATGCCCGGGTGGACGACTCCCCCATCATCTATCAGATCACCACAGAGGAATACCGGGCTCTGATGGAGGCCTCCTACGACACCCTGCGGCACAAGGAGATCCTGCCCGCCGACCTGGAGGACGTGTCCCAGGTGGACGTGACCCTGGACGGGACCACCTATTCCCTCACCGCCAGCGGCGAAGGGGAGGAGCGGAGCTGGTCCTACGGGGAGCAGGCGCTGGAGGACAGCGACCTGCCCGACGCCCTCCAGGCCCTGACCGCCAGCAGCTTTACCGATGAGGAGCCCGCCGGACAGGAGGAGATCTCCCTCACACTCCACCTGACCCTGGAGGGGGCCCCCACCGTAAGCGTCCGGTTCTACCGCTATGACGGGGCCAGCTGCCTTGCGGTGGTGGACGGCACTCCCACCGCCCTGGTGCCCAGAAGCCAGGTGGTGGATCTGCAGGAGGCGGTGTACGCCGTGGTGCTGGGGGAGAGCTGAGTCTGTAAGAAAACTGAAAGAAATGTTTGGAAACCTGTAGGGTGCGGGAAAGAAAAACCACAAACATCAAACGCCTTGCTCTGGTACCATAGCGGTATCAAAGCAAGGCATTTTTTGCCTGTTGGGAGGAAACTGCAATGAAAACCATTCTGGTGCTCTTCGGCGGCTGCTCCACGGAGTACGCCGTCTCCCTGCAATCGGCCCATGCCGTGGTGGGACAAATGGACCGGGGGGCCTACACCCCCCTGCTGGTGGGCATCACCCGCGCGGGACAGTGGCTGCACTACGCCGGCCCTCTGGACCGGCTGGCGAACGATACCTGGCAGCAGGGGGGCTGCACCCCCTGCACCCTCTCCCTGGACCGGGGGCGGGGGGAGCTTCTGCTGCTGGACGGTACCGGAACGCGGCTCCATTTTGACGGGGCCTTCCCGGTGCTCCACGGGAAAAACGGGGAGGACGGCACTCTCCAGGGCCTGCTGGAGCTGGCGGGGGTAAAAGTGATCGGCTGCGGCACCCTGTCCAGCGCTCTGTGCATGGACAAGGACCGGGCCCACAGGCTGGCCGCCCTGGCGGGGGTAAAGGTCCCCCGTGGGACGGTGGTGAATCGAAGCTGGCGGAAGGCCGACCTCCAGGGAGCGGCCCAAGACCTGGGCTACCCCCTGTTCGTCAAGCCGGTGCGGGCCGGTTCCTCCTTCGGCATCACCCGGGTCGCCGGGCCGGAGGGCCTGGAGGGGGCGGTGGAGGAGGCCCTGAAGCACGACCGGGAGGCCCTGCTGGAGGAGGCGGTGCCCGGCTTCGAGGTGGGGTGCGCCGTGCTGGGCAACGAGGCGCTCACGGTGGGGCTGGTGGATGAGATCCAGCTGTCCCAGGGCTTTTTTGACTACGAGGAGAAGTACACCCTCAAGACCTCCGCCATCCACTGTCCCGCCCGCATCAGGCCGGAGCAGGCGGCGGCCATCCAGGCGGCGGCCCGAACCATCTATCAGGCGCTGGACTGCCGGGTGTTTGCCCGGGTGGACCTGTTCCTCACCCCGGAGGGGGAGATCTACTTCAACGAGGTCAACACCATCCCCGGCTTTACCGCCCACAGCCGCTA
>CALWXZ010000056.1 GCA_944385625.1 uncultured Flavonifractor sp.
ACCACCCTGAACGCCCTGGACAAGGACCAGCTGGTGCGCATCCTCACCGAGCCCAAGAACGCCCTGGTGAAGCAGTATCAGAAGCTGCTGGAGTACGATATGGTGGAGCTCACCTTTGAAACCGGCGCCCTGGAGGCCGCCGCCGACAAGGCCATCGAGCGGGGCATCGGCGCCCGGGGCCTGCGGGCGGTGCTGGAGGAGGTCATGACCCAGGTCATGTACGACGTGCCCTCCGACCCCACCATCACCAAGGTGACCATCACCGCCGAGAGTGTCAGGGACCATGTGCCTCCCACGGTGGAGCACGACCCGGAGCGCACCCACCGGCCCAGGCTGGGCGGCGCGTCCCTCCGTGCCGAGCACGGCGGAAAGGCCCCCAAGGGCAACGTGTCCTGAGCGGAGCGGCTTATTACACCCATATAGGAGACAGAAACCGGGAGACTGGGCAGCACCGGCCGCCCCCGGTCCTGTCTCCTCTTTCATATCCCCGAAAGGAGGGAATACCATGCAAACCAATCTGCCTGCCGTGATGCCGGCTCTGGCCCTGCGGGGCCTGACTATTTTTCCTAATATGATGCTCCACTTTGACGTGGGCCGGGAGGCCTCCATCAAGGCCCTGGACGAGTCCATGTCCTCCGGCCAGCCCATCTTCCTGGTGGCCCAGCGGGACCTGTCCGTGGAGGAGCCCAGGGAGGAGGACTTGTACCGGGTGGGCACCATCAGTACCGTCCGCCAGATCCTCCGTCTGCCCGGCGGCAATGTCCGGGTCATGGTGGAGGGGGTGAGCCGGGGCCGGCTCCAGACCCTGATCCAGACCGCGCCCTACTTCACCGCCCAGGTGGAGGAGATCCCGGAGGAGCCCACCGTGCGCCGGTCCGCCCGGACCGAGGCGCTGATGCGCCAGACCTACGAGCTGTTTGAGAGCTATATCGAGTTGGCCCCCAAAATGACCCCCGACATTCTCCTGTCGGTGATGTCCAGCGAGGACCCGGGGTACATCGCCGATTACATCGCCCAAAACCTGCCCATGCGCACCGGGGACAAGCAGGCTATTCTGGAGGAGCTGCGCCCCGTCCGCCGGTTGGAGAAGCTGTGTCAGAGCCTCCGCCGGGAGGTGGCCATCCTGGAGCTGGAGCACCAGATGCAGGACAAGGTGCGGGACCAGCTGACCCGCAGCCAGCGGGACTATGTGCTGCGGGAGCAGATGAAGGTCCTCCAGCAGGAGCTGGGGGATGACAGCCAGGGGGACAGCGAAATCGAGGAATACCGCCAGCGCATCCAGCAGGCCAAGCTGCCCCAGGAGGTGGCGGACAAGCTGAACAAGGAGCTGGGCCGGCTGGAGAAGCAGCCCTTCGGCTCGGCCGAGGCCACCGTGCTGCGTAACTACCTGGACACCGTGCTGGAGCTGCCCTGGGGCAAACACACCAGGGAGCGGGTCAACGTGGAGGCCGCCCGGAAGGTGCTGGACGGCGACCACTACGGCCTGGACAAGGTGAAGGAGCGTATCCTGGAGTTTTTGGCCGTCAAGCAGCTCTCCCCCCAGCTGAAGGGACAGATTCTCTGCCTGGTGGGTCCACCCGGCGTGGGCAAGACCTCCATCGCCACCAGCGTGGCCAAGGCGGTTCACCGGAATATGGCCCGCATCTCCCTGGGCGGCGTCCACGACGAGGCCGAGATCCGGGGCCACCGCAAGACCTATGTGGGGGCCATGCCCGGCCGCATCATCGCCGCCATCAGGCAGGCCGACAGCTGTAACCCGCTGCTGCTGCTGGACGAGATCGACAAGCTGGGCAACGACCAGCGGGGGGACCCGGCCTCGGCCTTGCTGGAGGTGCTGGACGCCGAGCAGAACGCCACCTTCCGGGACCACTTCCTGGAGGTACCTTTCGATCTGTCCGACGTGCTCTTTATCACCACCGCCAACACCCTGGACACCATCCCCCGGCCGCTGCTGGACCGGATGGAGGTTATCGAGCTGAGCAGCTATACCGACGAGGAGAAGGTGGAGATCGCCAAGCGCCACCTGATTCCCAAGCAGATCAAGCGCCACGGCCTGACAAAGGCCAAGTTCAAGCTGTCCGACGACGCGCTGCGTATCCTCATCCGGGGCTACACCCGGGAGTCGGGCGTGCGCATCCTGGAGCGGCAGATTGCCGCCCTGTGCCGCAAGGCGGCAATGCGCCTGGTGACAGGAGCTGTAAAGTCTGTATCCATTACAGATAAGAACCTGGAGGAACTGCTGGGCATCCCCCGGTATCACCCCGACCACATCCCCCAGACCGAGCAGGTGGGGGTGGTCAACGGCCTGGCCTGGACCAGCGTGGGGGGCGAGATTCTGGAGGTGGAGGCAGCTGTGGTGCCTGGCTCGGGCAAGGTGGAACTCACCGGCAACCTGGGGGACGTGATGAAGGAGTCCGCCCACGCCGCCCTGACCTACATCCGCAGCCGGGCCGCCCAACTGGGCATTGAGGCCGACTTCTACAAGACAAAGGATATTCATATCCATTTCCCGGAGGGGGCGGTGCCCAAGGACGGCCCCTCCGCCGGAATTGCCATCACCACCGCCATGGTGTCCGCCCTCACCGGGCTGCCGGTGCGGCCGGAGCTGGCTATGACAGGGGAGGTCACTTTACGGGGCAGGGTGCTGCCCATCGGCGGCCTGAAGGAGAAGACCATGGCTGCCTATCGGGGCGGCATCCGCACCGTGCTCATCCCCGCCGACAACGAGAAGGATCTGGAGGAGATCGATCCCACCGTCAAGGCCGGCCTGCACTTCGTGAGCGTGGAGGGGGTGGACCAGGTGCTGGCCGAGGCCCTGGACCTGAAGGTGTCCGCCCCCGACCAGGCCCTGGCCCAGCCCCACGGCGCGGCCCAGACCGCCGACCGGCCCAACCTGCGCCAGTAAGGCGGGGGCTTGCCCCCCGCCGCCCATACACATTCGGGAGGTAATTATGCCCATCAATCTGCAAAAGGCGGAATTTGTCCGCTCCGCCGCCAAGGCGACCGACTTTCCCCGGGACCGGCTGGCCCAGGTGGCCTTTGCCGGGCGCTCCAATGTGGGCAAGTCGTCGGTCATCAACCGGCTTTTGAACCGAAAGAACTTTGCCCGGGTGGGGGCTGCCCCCGGCAAGACCACCCACATCAACTATTTTCTCATTGACGAGGCATTCTATCTGGTGGATCTGCCGGGCTACGGCTACGCCAAGGTGTCTATGGCAGAGAAGCAGCGGTGGGGCCGGCTTATGGAGGCGTGGTTTGCCGACAGCTCCCTGATGACGCTGGGCCTGATGATCGTGGACGCCCGCCACAAGCCCACCGCCGACGACTGCACCATGGCCCGCTGGTTCAAGACCAGCGGCAAGCCCTTTGCCGTGGTGGCCAACAAGCTGGATAAGCTGCGCAAGAGCGACATTCAGCCCAACCTGGAGCGTATCCGGGAGACCCTGGAGCTGGGCGATGAAGTAAAGGTAATTCCCTTTTCAGCTGAGAAGGGGGACGGAAAGCAGGAACTGCTCAATCTGATTCTGGATCACGCGGAGGGACTGGTATGAGGTATGTAAAGCTGCTGCGGGACGGTAAGGAGGTATGGGGGGTGCTCCAGGGGGAATTGGTGCGCACCCTGACCAGACCGCCCTTTGAGGAGATCTGCTACGACGGGGAGAGCCTTCCCCTGGAGGCCTGCCGCCTTCTGGCCCCCTGCGAGGCCACCAAGATCGTGTGCGTGGGCAAAAACTACTACGACCACGCCGTGGAGATGGGGGAGGGGGTGCCCGACAAGCCCATCCTCTTTCTGAAAGCCCCCAACACCCTCAACCACCCGGAGGGGAGCGTCCACGCCCCCGCCTTTGTGGAGCGACTGGACTACGAGGGAGAGTTGGCCTTCGTCATCCGCCGCCGGGCAAAGGATGTAAAGGCAGAGAACTTTGCAGACTATATTCTGGGCTACACCTGCCTCAACGACGTCACCGCCCGGGACGTGCAGAAGGGGGACGGCCAGTGGACCCGGGGCAAGAGCATGGACGGCTTTGCCCCCATTGGCCCAGTGGTCACCGACGAGGTGGACCCTGCCGCTCTGGCCATTGAGACCCGGCTCAACGGGACGGTGGTCCAGCAGGGGAATACCAGCCAGTTCATGACGGCGGTGCCCCAGCTGCTGGAATTCATCACCGCCTCCATGACCCTGGAGCCGGGCGACGTGGTGACCACCGGCACCCCGGCGGGCATCGGGTCCATGACGCCCGGCGACACCGTGGAGGTCACCGTCCAGGGCATCGGCACCCTTCGGAACCACATTATTTGAGTACGCACCGGACCGGCGGTCAAACCCGCCGGTCCGGCTTGTGTTTTGCGGGGAAATTTGATATAATCGGAATCAAATTATGGAGGAAAGGGAGGGAACGGAGATGCAGCGGCGGATCGTGCTGGGCAAGATGCTCAACCTGCGGGATTTGGGGGGCTATCCCACGGCGGACGGAAGGATCACCCGGTGGGGGTCTCTGCTGCGGGGGGATAACCCCATGGGGCTGACCGATGCCGACGCCGCCTGGCTGCTGGAGCGGGGCTTTACCACGGTCATCGACCTGCGCAGCCCGGCGGAGCAGGACCATCTGCCCGACGAGCTGGCAAACCGGCCCGGCTTCTCCTACCACTTTATTCCCATGTCCAGCGGCGAGAAGCTGCCCAACGAGGAGGAGCTGATCGGCCTGGGCTATTTCCGCACCCTGGAGCGGAAGCAGACCATCCGCTCGGTGCTGGAGACCATCGCCGCCGCCCCGGATGGGGTGCTCTTCCACTGCATGGCGGGGAAGGACCGCACCGGCTGTATCGCCGCCCTGCTGCTCACCCTGGCGGGGGTGGACAGGCTGGACATTCTGGCCGACTACCAGGTGTCCGAGCTGTACATCCGCCCGGTGATCCGGTGGATACGAAAGACCCAGGCCGACCTGCCCGCCTATGTGGGCTCCTCCAAGCCGGAATATCTGGAGGACTGCCTGGACCGGCTGGAGGGGGCCTACGGCTCTGTCACAGACTACCTGCGGGCCATCGGGCTGACCCAGCCAGTGCTGGAGCGGCTGCGCGGCAAGCTATTGGAGGAATGATCCTTGGGTTCACTCGGTCAATTTTTCCGGCACATGGACTGGTGGGGGCTCATCGCCCTGCTCATCAGCGCCGTGGCCGCTCTATTGTGCATCACCCTGCATGAGCTGTCCCACGGCTTTGTGGCCTACCGGCTGGGGGACCCCACCGCCAAGAACGCCGGGCGGCTCACCCTCAACCCCATCAAGCACCTGGATCTCATCGGCCTTTTGATGATGGTGGTGGCCAAGGTGGGGTGGGCCAAGCCGGTGCCGGTGGATATGCGCTACTTCAGGCACCCCAAGCAGGGCATGGCCATCACCGCCCTGGCGGGCCCCGCGGCCAACTTCCTCACCGCCCTGGCGGCGGTGGGCCTGTCCTCCGCCATCTGGCACTTCGCCCCCATTGATAAAGGCACCCTGTTGGTTCTGTGCTTTCTGGCCAACATGGCGCTGCTGGGGGTGGGCATGGGGCTATTTAACCTGATCCCCATCTCGCCGCTGGACGGGTCCAAGATCCTGTTCGCCTTTTTACCCGACAGGGCCTACTACACCATCCTCAAATACGAAAAATATGTGATGGGCCTGCTCATCGTGCTGGTGCTGCTGGGGGTGTTCAACAGGCCCCTGTCCTTTCTGATGATCCAGTGCCTGCGGGGGCTGTGCGCCCTCACCGGGATGCCCCTGGAGTGGCTGCTCTATCTCCAGGACGTGTCCGCCCTTCTGAACCTGTTTTGAGGTGAGTGCCATCGAAACGCCAATTTACCATCTGGAAAAAGTGGTCAAGACCCGGGAGGATATGGAGGACTTCAACGGCCCTCTGGATCTGATCCTCCATCTGCTGAGCAAGAACAAGATGGAGATCAAGGACATTCAGATCTCCCTGATTCTGGACCAGTATCTGGCCTGGATGGACCAGCGCCGGCAGCTGGACCTGGAAGTGGCCAGCGAGTTCGTCACCATGGCGGCCCAGCTGGTGTATATCAAGACCAGGATGCTGCTGTCCATCCACGACGAGGAGGCCCTCACCGAGCTGGAGCAGCTGATGGCCACCCTGGAGGAGCACCAGCGACAGGAGGATTATATCCGCATCAAGGCGGTGGTGCCCGTCCTGTCCGACCGGTACGCGGTGGGCCGGGACTATCTGACCAAGCCGCCGGAGGCCATCCCGGCGGACAGAACCTACCGCTACGTCCACAAGCCGGAGGACCTGCTGAAGGCCATGCGCTCGGTATTGGCCCGGGCCGACCACCGGCTGCCGCCCCCCATGGCCGCCTTCGAGGGCATTGTGGGCCGGGAGCCCTACCCGGTGGCCGATAAGGCCGACGAGATTTTGGAGCGGCTGGCCCGGTTTGGGGTCACCCGGTTTTCCGCCCTGTTTCGGGGCAACCGGAGCCGGTCGGAGATTGTGGCCACCTTCATCGCGGTGCTGGAGCTGTGCAAGGCCCGCCGGGTGCGCCTGGCGGGGACCGAGCAGGACTGCACCATCACCAGCACCGGCGAGGGCGGGGAGGAACCCCACTACACCACCGATGTTTATCCGGGCGAGGACGGGGGATAATCTATGGAAGTGAAGGAAATCGAATCGGCCATCGAGGGCATCCTCTTTGCCGCCGGGGAGCCGGTGGGGGTGGAGCGGCTGTGTCTGGCCCTGGATCTGGACCGGAGCAGTGTGGACGCCATGTGCAAGCGCCTGGCCGACCGCTACAGTTACGAGCGCCGGGGCGTGCGGCTGGTGCGGCTGGACACCAGCTATCAGCTGTGCTCCGCCCCGGAGTTCGCCCCGTACATCCGCAAGGCCTTTGAGACCCGCCGCCCCGCCCGGCTGAGTCAGCCGGCTCTGGAGGTGCTGGCCATCATCGCCTACCACCAGACCGCCACCCGGGCCTATGTGGACCAGGTCCGGGGGGTGGACAGCGCCTACACCATCGGCCTGCTGCTGGAGCGGGACCTGATCGAGGAGTGCGGCCGCCTGGCGGTACCGGGCCGGCCCATCCAGTACCGCACCACCCAGACCTTCCTGCGCTCCTTCGGCCTGTCCAGTCTGGACGAGCTGCCCGAGCTGCCCAACACGCCGCCGGAGGACGGGCAGATTACCCTGGAGATGCAGGCGGCGGTGGAGCGGCTGAAGGCGGCGGAAGCGGGGGAGGACCTGACACAGGTTACCGAGGAAGAGATCGAGGAAGCGGCCAAAGAGCTGGCCAAATCTGAGGAGGCGTCTGGGGCATGATAGTGCTGCTGGTTCTGGGGATCGTGGTCCTGGCGCTGGTGCTGCTCAGCCTGGTCCGGGTGGGAGTGTGGGCGGAGTGGGCCCAAAAGACCTTCACCCTGAAGCTGCTGGCCGGCCCGGTGAAGATCACCCTCTTTCCCCGCAAGGCCAAACAGCCGAAAAAACCCAAACCGGTCAAGGCCAAAAAGGCCGGGTCCAAAAAGAAGCCCAAGTCGGCTGGGGAGATCATCGAGCTGGTGAAGCAGCTGCTGCCGGTGGTGACCGATGCCGCCGGCCGGCTGCGGCGGAAGATCCGCATTGACCAGTTCTATCTGGACCTCACCGTGGCCTCTGCCGATCCGGCCAAGGCGGCGGTGAATTACGGGCGGCTCAACGGGGCCATCGGTATGTTTTGGCCCCTGGTGGAGCAAAATTTCAAGGTAAAGCAGTGGCGCATCCGCACCGGGGTGGACTTTGTCACCCAGCGCCCCACCCTGTATTTCCGGGCGGCGGCCACGCTGACCATCGGGCAGATCCTGGCCCTGGGCGTCCGGGTGGCGCTCAAGGTCCTGCCCATCCTCTCCAAACCCAAAAGCGGGAGCAACTCCCGGCAGCAAACACAGAAAGAGGCGGTTTAAGCTATGGAAAAGCAGCATCCTATCGGCGATCTGATGAGCAACATCGTAGACAAGGTCCGTGAAATCGCGGACGCCAACACCATCGTGGGCCAGCCCATTACCACCGGCGGGGTGACCATCATTCCCATCTCCCGGCTCAGCGTGGGGGTGGGCTCCGGCGGCACCGAGTTTGGCAGCAAGCACCAGAAGCCGGACGGGGACAACTGCTTCGGCGGCGGCGCCGGGGCGGGGGTCAACCTGATACCGGTGGGCTTTCTGGTGGTCAAGGACGGCTCGGTGAAGCTGCTGCCCGTGGCCCCTCCCGCCGCCACCACTGTGGACCGGGTGGTGGAGATGGTGCCCGAGGCCATCGACAAGGTGACCGACTTTATCGAAAAGCAGCAGGAGAAGAAAAAGGCGGAGAAGGCCGCCCAGGCTGCGGCGGATAAAGAGGAGGCCTGAGGCGCATACTAGCGGCATCAACGTGAGGTGATGCCCTTTGAAGCGCTGTCTTGCCGTTCTGCTGGCCCTGTTTCTGCTGGTCCCGCCCGCTTACGGGGCGGAGCCGGCCCTGTCCGCCTCGTCCGCCGTGCTGATGGACCGGGAGAGCGGACGGGTGCTCTATGAGAAAAACGCCCGGGAGCGCCGGAGCATCGCCAGCATCACCAAGCTGATGACCGCCCTGGTGGCGGTGGAGCTCCACCCGGACCTGACCTCCACCGTGACGGTAAAGGAGGAGTGGACCGGTGCGGAGGGCTCCTCCATGTACCTCAAGCCGGGGGAGAAGCTCACCCTGGAGGAGCTGCTCTACGGACTGCTGCTCTCCTCGGGCAACGACGCGGCCCTGGCCGTGGCCGGTTACTGCGCCGGGGATGTGGAGCGCTTTGTGGCGGAGATGAACAAAAAGGCCGCCCAGCTGGGCATGAACGACACCCACTTTGCAAATCCCAACGGTCTGGACGACCCCCAGCACTACTCCACCGCCTACGATATGGCCCTCCTGGCCCGGGCGGTGCTGGCGCGGGAGGAGCTGCGGACTGTCGCCTCCACCCGGTCCATTTTCATCGCCGGACGGAGTCTGACCAACCACAACAAGCTGCTGTGGCGGTACGAGGGGTGTACCGGCCTCAAGACAGGCTATACCGACGAGGCGGGACGCACCCTGGTGTCCAGCGCCCTGCGGGAGGGACAGGAACTTATCGCCGTTACCCTCAACGCCCCCAACGACTGGGCCGACCACGCCGCCCTGTTTGACTACGGCTTTGCCGCCTATCCCCGGACCCTGGTGGTCCCGGCGGGGGAGTGGGCCGACCTGCCGGTGATGGGCAGCCTGTGCCGCTTTACCCGGGTAAGCACCGTGTCCGACTTCTATTATCCCCTGGCGGAAGGGGAGCGGGTGAGCCGGACCGTGGACCTGCCGGAGCGGGTGGAGGCCCCGGTGGCGGCCGGATTTCCGGCGGGTAAGCTGACCCTCACTCTGAATGGGGATGAGATCGGCCAGCTGCCCCTGCTCTACCAGACCGGGGCGGTCAACAACACGGCCCCTCTGCGGTGGTGGCAGCGGCTGTTTGGATGAATTTAACAGAACACAGCGGAGGTCTGCCGTTTTGCGGCAGGCCTCAACTGCGGAAAGGAGACTGCCGGTGGAAGAACGGCTGCAAAAAATACTCTCCGCCCACGGGCTGTGCTCCCGCCGGACGGCGGAGGCCTGGCTGACGGCGGGCAGGATTACGGTCAACGGCAGGCCCGCCGCCCTGGGGGACAAGGCCGACCCGGACAGAGACGACATCCGTGTGGACGGCAGGCCGCTCAAAGGGCCGGAAAGGCGTACTTATCTGCTGCTCAACAAGCCCCGGGGCTACGTCACCACCCTGTCGGATGAGAAGGGGCGGAAAACGGTGGCCGATCTGGTGGCCGGCTGCGGCGCCCGGGTGTGGCCGGTGGGGCGGCTGGACCTGGACTCGGAGGGGCTGCTGGTGCTCACCGACGACGGGGAACTGACCCAGCGGCTGCTCCACCCCAGCCACGAGGTGGAAAAGGAGTATCTGGTGTGGGTGACAGGGGATATCCCCGCCGCCCTGCCGGTGCTCCGTGGCCCCATGGCCCTGGACGGCGTACCCCTCAGCCCCGCCAAGGTGGAGCGGGCGGGGGAGGGCATTTTATCGGTTATCATCCATGAGGGGCGCAACCGGCAGGTGCGGCGGATGTGCGCCGCCGCCGGGCTCCAGGTCACCCGGCTGCGCCGGGTGCGGGAGGGCGCCCTCACCCTGGGGGAGCTGAAGCCGGGCCGCTGGCGGCGGCTGAGCCGGGCGGAGGTGGCCCTGCTGGAGCAGGTTCCCGGCAATTTGTAACCGATTTTTTGCAGGAAGTGATAGAAGTCTTGCAAAAAAGGGATTGCTTTTCTTTTGGAAAACCGGTATGATAGAGTTTACTGAATCATGGGATGCGCCGCGGCTGCGCGGCCGTCCGCTTCTGTCCGGTCTGTCCGCGGTCACACCGGGGGACGGACCGGGATTTTTGCCATCAAGGTTAACGGCGTTATGTCGATATGGGACAGGGCGCCGGGAGGTGCTGGTTATGCCAAAAGATATTCTCTCTACCATTCAGTCTGAAATGAATACCTTCTCCAAGGGACAGAAGCTCATCGCCAACTTCATTCTGGAGTCCTACGACAAGGCCGCCTTCATGACGGCCAGCAAACTGGGCAAGACGGTGAAGGTCAGCGAGTCCACCGTGGTCCGCTTCGCCGCCGAGCTGGGGTACGACGGCTACCCCGCCATGCAGAAGGCCCTGCAGGAGATGATTCGCAGCAAACTCACCACCATCCAGCGCATCGAGGTGACCAACGACCGCATCGGCGACCACGACATTCTCTCCATGGTGATGCAGTCGGACATCGAGAAGATTCGCCTGACCCTGGAGGAGACCGACCAGACCCAGTTCCAACACGCGGTGGACGCCATCGTCAAGGCCCGCCACATCTACATCCTGGGGGTGCGGTCCGCCGCCGCCATCGCCAGCTTTTTGGGGTTCTATTTCACCCTGATCTTTAATAATGTGACCATCATCCACACCACCTCCAGCAGCGAGGTCTTTGAGCAGCTGCTCCATGTGGGGCCGGAGGACGTGGTCATCGGCATCAGCTTTCCCCGGTATTCCCGCCGGACGGTGAAGGCCATGCAGTTTGCCCACGACCGGGGGGCGGAGGCCATCGCCATCACCGACTCCTCGGCCTCCCCGCTGGCCCCCTATTCCTCCATTACCCTGCTGGCCAAGAGCGATATGGCCTCCTTTGTGGACTCCCTGGTGGCCCCTCTCAGCCTGGTCAACGCCCTCATCGTGGCCATCGGCCGGAAGAAGAACGACGACCTCTCCCGCACCTTTGAGAGTCTGGAGCGGATCTGGGACGAGTACGAGGTCTATGAGAAGGTGGACGAAAACAGTTGAGTGAGATCATCGTCATCGGGGGCGGCGCCGCCGGCTGTATGGCGGCCCTGACCGCCGCCGGACAGGGGGCGTCGGTCACCCTGCTGGAGCGCAACCCCAAGCTGGGCCGCAAGCTGTACATCACCGGCAAGGGCCGGTGCAACGTGACCAACCACTGCACGGTGCAGGAGTTGCTGCAAAACATTCCCGGCAACAGCCGGTTTCTCACCAGCGCCGCCACCCGCTTTCCCCCCGAGGCGGCGGAGGCCTTTTTCGAGGGGCTGGGGGTGCCGCTGAAGATCGAGCGGGGCAACCGGGTGTTTCCCCGGTCCGACAAGGCGGCCGACATCATCGACGCCCTGCTGCGTGCCCTGCGGAGGGCCCGGGTGGACCTGGTCCAGGACCGGGCCACCGGCCTGATTCTGGAGGAGGGCCGCGTCGCCGGCGTAAAAGGGGAGAAGGGAAGCTATCCCTGCAAGGCGGCGGTGGTGGCCACCGGCGGAGTGTCCTATCCCCTCACCGGCTCCACCGGCGACGGATACGGCTTTGCCAAGGCCCTGGGCCACACCGTTGTGGAGCCCAGACCCTCCCTGGTGCCGCTGGTGGCGGAGCAGGATTTTTGCCCCAAAATGCAGGGCCTCAGCCTGCGCAACGTGGCTATCCAGGTGAAAAACAGTAAGAAAAAAACGGTATACGCCGAGCAGGGGGAGCTGCTGTTCACCCACTTCGGCCTGTCCGGACCCCTCATCCTCTCAGCCTCCGCCCATATGCGGGACATGGGGCGGGAGCACTATTATCTCCTGCTGGACCTGAAGCCCGCCCTGGACCAGGAGAAACTGGACGCCCGGGTGCTGCGGGACCTGGGGGAGGGGCCCAACAAGGACTTCCGCCATGTGCTGGAAGGGCTGGTGCCCCGGCTGATGGTGCCGGTGGTGCTGGAGCTGGCCGGTATCCCCGGGGAGTTGAAGGCCAATTCCCTCACCAAAGCCCAGCGGCGGCATCTGGTGGAGGTACTAAAGGGGATTCGGATCGATATTGCCGGTCCCCGGCCCATTGCCGAGGCCATTGTCACCGCCGGCGGCGTCAAGACAAGCGAGGTGGACCCCCACACCATGGCCTCCAAGAAGGTTCCCGGCGTGTTCTTTGCCGGCGAGGTGCTGGACGTGGACGCCTATACCGGCGGCTTCAACCTGCAGATCGCCTGGTGTACCGGCCGGGCGGCGGGACAGGGGGCGGCCGCCTGGATTCACCCCCCAAAGGAGGAGGAATGATATGAGCAAGCATAGGAGCATTGCCATCGACGGCCCCTCCGGGGCAGGCAAATCCACCCTGGCCCGGGCATTGGCCCGGGCGCTGGGGTATTTATATGTGGACACCGGCGCCATCTACCGCACCGTGGGCCTGCAGGCCTTCCGCACCGGCACAGACCCGGAGGACGGGGCGGCGGTAACCGCCCTGCTGTCCGGCCTGGACATCGGTCTGGGCTACGGGGAGGATGGGGAGCAGCGGATGTACCTCAACGGGGAGGATGTGTCCCAGGCCATCCGCCGGCATGAGATCTCCCACTATGCCTCCTGTGTGTCCGCCCTGCCCCAGGTGCGGGCCTTTCTGCTGGACCGCCAGCGCCAGCTGGCACGGGAGCACGACGTGGTGATGGACGGCCGGGATATCGGCACTGTGGTGCTGCCCCAGGCCGATGTGAAGATCTTCCTCACCGCCGCGCCCGAGGCCCGGGCACGCCGCCGCTGGCTGGAACTGGGGCAGCGGGGGGAGCAGACCGACTATGACACTGTGCTGCGGGACGTACTCGACCGGGACGAGAAGGACACCCACCGCTCTGCGGCGCCCCTGCGCCAGGCGGAGGACGCGGTGCTGGCCGACACCACCCAGCTGGACCTGAAACAGAGTTTGGACCTGCTGATTCACATTGCAAAGGAGCAGCTGCAGGCATGAATATCATTTACTTTCTGGCCTATATCGTTCTCTGGCCAGCCTTCCGCATCTTTAAACCCACCCGCTGCATCAATAAGCAGAACTTCCCGGAGGGGGGCGCCCTGCTGTGCGCCAACCACACCCGGATGAGCGACCCCCTCTTCGTGGCCTACGCCCTGGGGCTGAAGCACCAGATCCACGTCATGGCCAAGGAGGAGGTCATGCACTGGCCCATCATCGGCTGGATTCTGAAGCACGGCGGCATTTTCGGCGTCAAACGGGGCCAGGCCGACATCGGAGCCATCAAGACCGCCATGAAGTATCTGAAAAACGGGGAGCTGCTGCTCATGTTCCCCGAGGGGACCCGCCACCAGGACGGGGACTTCGGCGACGCCAAGACGGGGGCCGCCATGCTGGCCACCCGCACCGGCGTACCCATCGTGCCCATGTATGTCCCCGCCGAGAAGCGCTGGTTCCGCTGGAATCCGGTGGTCATTGGGGAACCCTACTATCCCCAAACCGCCTCCCGACGGCCCACGCCGGAGGAATACAAGACCATTTCCGAGGACCTGATGGTCCGCATCGAGGCTTTGAAGCCTCAGGCGGGACGATGAGGGTGGAGCTGGCCAAGTCCGCCGGATTCTGCTACGGCGTCCGGCGGGCGGTGGAGCTGGCGGAGCAGGCCGCCAAGAGCGGCCAGCCCTGCGCCATGCTGGGGCCCATCATTCATAACGGCAGCGTGATCGACTATCTGACGCAGCAGGGGGTGGTCCTGGTCCAGTCCCCCGACCAGGTGCCCGCTGGTACAGCCGTCATCATCCGCTCCCACGGGGAGGGACGGGCGGTCCATCAGGCCCTGAAGGAGCGGGGCTGCCCCGTCATTGACGCCACCTGTCCCAATGTCTCCCGTATCCACCGGATTGTGGAAGAGGCGGAGGGGGAGGGCCGGCAGGTGCTCATCATCGGTATGCCCGACCACCCGGAGGTGGAGGCCATTGCCGGTTGGTGCGCCCATCCCGTTGTGCTGGAAGGGAAAGCGGCGTTGGAGCAGTGGCTGGAAGAGGACCCGGCCCGGCGCGAAACCCCCATTACCATGGTCTCTCAGACCACCTCTACCCACTTTATCTGGACAGAGTGCGTAGAAAAAGCAAAAAAAGAGTGTACAAATTTAAAAATTTTTGATACAATATGTAATGCTACGTATAAACGGCAGTCTGAGGCTCAGGCGCTGGCCGCTCAGTGCGATGCTATGGTCGTCATCGGCGGGCGGGAAAGTTCCAACACCAAGCGACTGGCCGAGTTATGCAAGGCGCTCTGTCCCATGGTCGTTTGGATCGAACGGGCGGCGGAGCTGGAACCTTCCACCCTGTACCGGAAGGCTTCTATTGGAATCACTGCGGGCGCGTCCACGCCTGAGTGGATTATAAAGGAGGTCTATGACAAAATGAGCGACGAAAACATTGAGATCGAGGAATCCTTCGCCGAAATGCTGGAGAAATCGATCAAGACTTTAAATACAGGGGAGAAGGTCACGGGCGTTGTCACTGGCATTACGCCCACTGAGATCTATGTGGATCTTGGCACCAAGCACGCCGGCTACATACCGGTGTCCGAACTGACCGACGACCCCACGGTCAAGGTCGAGGACCTGGTAAAGGTTGGCGATGAGATTGAGACCTACGTCATGCGCGTGAACGACCAGGAGGGCGTTGTCACCCTCTCCAAGAAGCGCCTTGACACTGTGAAGAGCTGGGAAGAAGTGGAGCAGGCCAAGGAGGACCACACCATCATGGAGGGCGTGGTCACCGAGGAGAACAAGGGCGGCGTCGTGGTCAACATCAAGGGCGTGCGCGTCTTTGTGCCCGCCTCCCAGACCGGCCTGCCCCGGGACACCCCCATGAGCCAGCTGGTCAAGCAGAAGGTGCGCCTGCGCATCACCGAGGTCAACCGCGCCCGCAAGCGGGTGGTGGGCTCCATCCGCGCCGTTGAGGCCGAGGAGCGTGCCGCCAAGGCCGCCGAGGTGTGGGCCAACATCGAGGA
>CALWXZ010000057.1 GCA_944385625.1 uncultured Flavonifractor sp.
GAGGCCTCCGAGGGTGAGCTGAAGGGCGTTCTGGGTTACACGGATGAGGCTGTTGTCTCCTCCGACTTCCTGGGCGATCCCCGCACCTCCATCTTCGACGCCACCGCCGGCATCGCTCTGACCGACACCTTTGTGAAGGTGGTCTCCTGGTACGACAACGAGATCGGCTACTCCAACAAGGTGCTGGACCTCATTGCCCATATGTATTCCGTGGACCACAAGTAAGTGCCAAACGAAAAGAAGTCCTGCCGCGGCTGCGGCAGGACTTCTTTTTATCAACGTATCAGTTCTCTCAGCATGGGCTCGAACTGAACGCCCTCCAGCGGCGGGGTGCCCACCTGAAGGGTGTGGGCCACGCTGCGCTGCACAAATTTTACCGCCCGCTCCACCGAACCGGGCAGACTCTCCCCCCGCATCAGCGCCCCCAGCAGTACGCTGGCAAAGAGGTCGCCGGTACCCGGAAAGTGGGCGGGCTCCTGGCGGGCCATGAAAAAGCCGGTGGAGCCGGTGGTCCGGTCAAAATAGCCCGCGCCCACCTTGCCCTCCGCCAGACTGACCCCGGTGAGCACCACCGAGCGCCTTCCCGTCAGACTCAGCCGCTCCAGCCAGCTCCGGATACCCTCCTCCTCCGTGGGGCGGCTGTCATAGTCCTCCCCCAGCAGCAGGGCGGCCTCCGTCCAGTTGGGGGTGATGCAGTCGGCCTGATCGGCCAGCCGGCCCATTTTCGCGCACAGATCGGGGGTGCAGGTGCGGTAGGGCCTGCCCCCATCCCCCATCACCGGGTCCACCAGCACCAGGGTGCCCTCCCCCCGGAACTGCCGGTAAAAGCCCTCAATGATCCGCACCTGGTTCACCGAACCCAAAAAGCCGCTGTAAATGGCGTCAAACCGGACCCCCAGTTCCCCCCAATAGGCGGCGGTCCGCTCCATCTGTGCGGTCAGGTCCAGAAAGACGGCGTTCTGGCTGGGGGGGAAGGCGGTATGGGCGGACAGGCTGGCGGTGAGCAGCGGGCAGCACTGGCTCCCCATGGCGGACAGCACCGGCAGCACCACCGTCATGGAGCAGCGGCCAAAGCCTGAGATATCCTGAATGGCAGCAATGCGGGGCGCAGTTTCCATGGTTTGCATCCTCCTTGGGCGTCCGGATATGTGGTCTCATTATAATGCCTTCCTTCCCGGGCCGCAACCCCCAGGCATAATTGACATTTTCCCCGGCGGATGCTAAACTAAGGAGACAATAACAGGCGGGTATGACGGAATTGGCAGACGTGCAGGATTTAGGTTCCTGTGCCGCAAGGCGTGTGGGTTCGACCCCCACTACCCGTACCACGCCGCCGCGGACTGGTTTTCGTGGGCGGCGTCTTTTTCCAGCATCCTCTCTATTTCTCCCACAGGAGGCCTCAGATTATGGAAACCTTGCAGCGTCTGATGGACTTTATCGCCCGCAGCCCCAGCCCCTACCATGCCGTGGGCAGCGCCGCCGCCCTGCTGGAGCAGGCGGGCTTCACCCGGCTGGAGGAGTGCGCGCCCTGGACCCTGGCGTGGGGCGGGAGCTACTACACCACCCGCAACCAGAGCAGCCTGATCGCCTTCCGGCTGCCCCGAACGGCCCTGACCGGCTGGCGCCTGACCGCCGCCCACAGCGACTGCCCCACCTTTTATATCAAGGGCGACGTGCTGGAGGGGGACAAGCGCTACCTCCGCCTGTCTGCCGAGGGCTACGGCGGTATGAACTGCGCCTCCTGGCTGGACCGCCCCCTCACCGTGGCCGGCCGGGCCATCGTTAAAACTGCCCAGGGGGTGGAGGGCCGCCTGGTCTACCTGGACCGGGACCTGCTCACCATCCCCAGCCTGGCCATCCACCAGCAGCGGGACGTGAACCGGGGCCACGACTACAACGCCCAGAAGGATATGCAGCCCCTGTACGGCCTGGCGGGCAGCCCCTCCCTCACTCAGCTGGTGGCCGAGGCCCTCAACGTGGCCGCCGGAGACATCCTGTCCGCCGATTTGACCCTCTGCCCCCGGCAGCAGCCGGTGGTGCTTGGCCCCGCCGGGGAGTTCTTCCAGGCCCCCCGCATCGACGATCTGGGCTGCGCCTACGCCACCCTGGAGGGCCTGCTCACCGCCGCCCCCCAGGATCAGCTGGGGCAGGTCTACTGCCTCTTCGACAATGAGGAGGTGGGCAGCGGCACCCGGCAGGGAGCCCTCAGCTCCTTCCTGCCCGACGTGCTGGCCCGGGTGGCCCACGGGCTCGGGCTGGACGAGCAGCAGGTGCGGCAGGCCCTGGCGGGCAGTATGCTCCTCAGCGCCGACAACGGCCACGCCGTCCACCCCAACTTTACCGAGAAGGCCGATCCGGCCAACAGGGTCTATCCCAATGGCGGCGTGGTCATCAAGCTGTCCGCCAACCAGAAGTACACCACCACCGGCCTCACCGCCGGGCTGTTCAAGGCGGTGTGCCGGCAGGCCGGCGTGCCCGTCCAGATCTTCGCCAACCGGGCCGACGAGCCCGGCGGCTCCACCCTGGGCAATCTCCTCAGCCATGCCGTCAGCATCCCCATGGTGGACATCGGTATGGCACAGCTGGCCATGCACGCCGCCGTGGAGACCGCCGGCAGCCAGGACCCGGCCCACATGGCCCGGGCCTGCGCCGCCTTCTTCCAGGCCGGTTTTTCTCCCGTCTCCGACGGAATCTACCACTTTACATAGCCAATCTGCTGCGGGCCCGGAGGGGTCCGCAGCTTTTTTTCACCCCGCGCCCCGGCGGGGATTGAGAATGGAGCCATGCCATGCTATAATATGACATAATCCCACAAATAATTTTGAATATTCCATCGTCATTCGTACTTTTTAGCCAAATTCAGGGAGGTGCCGTCCCATGTCAGGCGTCCGGCTGGAACACGTGTCCCGGGAATATATCATGGGCAAGACTGTCATCAAGGCTGTGGATGACATCAGCTTCGCCATCCCGGAGGGCAAGTACACCATCATCCTGGGGGCCAGCGGCGCGGGCAAATCCACCGTCCTCAACATCCTGGGCGGGATGGACTCCCCCACCGGCGGCAAGGTCTTTGTCAACGATAAGGAGATCTCCGGGTTCAACAAGCGCCAGCTCACCCAATACCGCCGGGAGAGCATCGGCTTTGTGTTCCAGTTCTACAACCTGATGCCCAACCTGACGGTGGAGGAAAATGTGGAGCTGGCCAGCCAGATCTGCCCCAACCCTCTGGATACCCGCCAGGTGCTCAAGCTGGTGGGCCTGGACGAACGGCGGCGGAATTTCCCCGCCCAGTGTTCCGGCGGCGAGCAGCAGCGGGGAGCCATCGCCCGGGCCCTGGCCAAAAATCCCGACGTGCTGCTGTGCGACGAGCCCACCGGCGCTCTGGACTATGTGACGGGCAAATCCATTCTGGCCCTGCTGTACGACCTGTGCAAGCAGAGCAAAAAGACGGTGGTGGTGGTCACCCACAACGGGGCCCTGGCCCCCACCGCCGATGTACTCATCCGTATGAAGAGCGGCAAGATCGAATCCTTTGAGGAGAATCCCAACCCGGTGCCCGTACAGGAACTGGAGTGGTAGCATGATCTGGAAGAACTTTTTCCGCGACCTGCGGCGCACCGCCTCCCGGCTGATCTCGGTGAGCATCATCACCATGATCGCCGTGGTGGTGTATACCGGCCTCAGCGGCATCATCTACAACGTGGACCTGGTGATGGAGGACTACTACGACGCCCAGAACGTGGCCGACTACTGGATCACCGGCACGGGGCTGGACCAGAGCGACTGTAGAGTCCTGTCCGCCGTAGAGGGGATCACCGGCGTACAGCCCCGGGTGGTGCTGGACGCCGAGGACCGGCATGACAGCGACCTGACTCTCACTCTCTACGGCGTGGCCGACTTCTCCATCAACACACCCTACATCGTGGAGGGGGCGCTGCCCCGGAACAGCCGGGAGATCTTCCTCAGCGACGGATACGCCGCCGCCCACGGTCTGGAGGTGGGGGACTGGTACGAGCTCACCCTCACCGGCCTGGGGGTCCACCTGCGGCTCCAGATCTGCGGGGTGGGCAAGGACCCGGAGTGCCTCTACAACATCAACGCCACCAACCCCTCCCCTGACCTGGCCCGGTTCGGCTTTGCCTATGTGGACGAGCAGGTGCTCAGCGGGGTGACGGGGGACAACCAATATACCCAGATCTGCATCACCACCGACGACAGCCTCTCCCCCTCCGCCCTCCGGACGGCGGTGGACCAGCTTCTGGGCAACAAGGTAATCAATGTTCTGGCCCTGAAGGACAACCAGCCCGCCTACTCCCTGATGGAGGGCAAAAACAACCTGGTGCCCATCCTCACCTTCTTCCCCACCCTGTTTTTCCTGTGCGCGGTGCTGATGATGGTGAGCACCATGAACCGGCTCATTGAAAACGCCCGGATGGACATCGGCACCTTCAAGGCCCTGGGCTACAACGACCACACCATTTTACTCTACTACCTGCTCCACGCCCTGCTGGTGGTGGTGGTGGGCTTTCCTATCGGCGCCCTGCTGGGCAAGTACATCTCCGGGCTCATCGTGTGGACCATCGCCACCGGCTGCGACCTGCCCCCATATACCGTCGTCCACGACTTTGCCGCCTGGGGGCGGGCGGCCGGTCTCACCGCCCTGTGCTGCCTGGGCAGCGCCTGGCTGGTGGCCCGCTCCCTGCTGAAGGAGACCCCCGCCCAGTGTATGCGCCCCAAGCCCCCCAAAAACGCCAAGACCGTCCTGCTGGAGCGGATCGGGCCGCTGTGGCGGCATCTGGGCTTCAACACCAAGTACATCATCCGCAACACCTTCCGCAACAAAGTGCGGATGTTCACCTGCGTAGTGGGCATCGCCTTCTGTATGGCCCTGGTGTTCATGGCCTTCGCCATCAAGGACTCCATGGACACCTACTCCAACGCCCTGGCCCAAAACCAGAACAAATACGACGTGATGGCCAACCTGAATACCTCGGTGACCCAGTCCCAGTACACCCGGCTGACCAGCACCCCCGGCGTCACCGGGGCGGAGCTGGAGATGACCACCGCCTGCTGGATGTACACCGGCGACCGGCTGGTCACCTCCACCCTGACGGTGAGCGAGGACACCGTCTCCCTCCACCTGTACGACCCCTACGCCTCCGGGTCCCTCACCCTGCCGGAGGACGGGGTGGTGCTGGAGCAGGCACTGGCCGACGAGCTGGGGGTGAAGGCGGGGGATGTTATAACCCTGCGCTTTACCGGGGACAACCACTACTATCCGTTAAGGGTGGCGGAGGTCAACCGCAGCGTCAGCGGCGCCTATGTCAGCCGCAGCCTGTGGCGGACCCTGGGCAAGGCCTACAGCCCCACCACCGCCTACCTGACCACCGGGGACCCCGCCGCCCTGGAGGGGGAGCTGGACCGGTACGACTTCGTGGACGGCTGGCAGAGCCGGGAGGCGGTGACCCGGGCGGCGGTGGAGAAGATGGACAACACCTCCATGGTGGTATACATCCTCATCCTCTTCGGCGGCGGGCTGGCCTGCATTGTCATCTACAACCTGGGCATTATGAGCTTCTACGAGCAGATCCGCAGCCTAGCCACCCTGATGGTGCTGGGCTTCTTTGAGAAAGAGATCAAGAAATTGCAGCTGAGTGAAAATCTCATCTTTGCCGGGGCGGGCATCGTCTGCGGCATCCCGCTGGGCATCGCGCTGGACCGGTTTCTCATCCTCTCCATCACCGCCATGCCTCTGGAGGTGGTCATCACCCCCACGGCCATCGGCCTGTCCTGCGCGGTGACCATGGTATTTGCCCTGGGGGTCAATTTCATTATCGGGCGGAAGATGCGGGAAATCGATATGCTGGGCGCACTGAAAAGCGTGGAATAAGGACTCGGGGGTGTATCTGTATGAAAGCTGTGTATTGGCGCCGGGGGGCCGCGCTGTGGGCCGGACTGGCTCTGCTGCTGGGCGGCTGCTCCGGCTCGGACCAGGACGGGTACCGCACCGTCCGGCCGGACACCGGTCCCGTGGAGTACCGGGTGGAGGACACCGGCACCGTGACCTACGGCGACAACTATACCATCGTCCCCACCGTCAGCGGCACTGTGGAGGAATGCGCCTTTCAGGAGGGGGATACCGTCACCGCCGGGCAGGTGCTGTACACCATCGACTCCGACGCCCTGGAGGACCAGATCGTCCAGGCCCAGCTGTCGGTGGACAGCGCCCAGGTGGCGCTGGAGCAGACCAAGGCCTCCCTGGAGCAGGCCAGGACCAGCCTGGCCCAGGCCCAGGCCGCCTGCGCCGATTTGACGGTGGTCTCCCACACCTCCGGCTGGGTGACGGCGGTCAACGTCCACGTGGGGGACTTTATCTCCTCCGGCACCCCTGTGGCCCAGGTGGTGGACAATGTGAATCTGAAGCTCACCGTCCCCTTCGCCCTGGAGGACGCCGCCGCCCTCACCCCCGGGGCCGCCGCCGTTATCTCCTTTCCCGGCAAGGCCGACACCCTCACCGGCACGGTGACCCGGGTCTATGACACGCCGGTGGCCCTCAGCGGCAGCCGCACCGGCGTCAACGTGGAGTTCTCCTTCCGCAACCCCGGCACCCTGACCAGCAGCACCACCGCCATGGCCTCGGTAAACGGAGTCATGTGCATGGAGGCGGGCACCGTCTCCTACGCCACCGAGCAGGCCGTCTACGCCGGGCAGTCGGGCCAGGTGCTCACCCTCTCCATTCAGGAGGGCGGCTCGGTGGCCGCCGGCCAGAGCGTATGCACCCTGAAAAACGACAGTCTCACCAACGCCGTGGACAATGCACGGCTCCAAGTGGACAACGCCGGACTCCAGGTGGACGCCGCCCAGGTCCAGGTGGACGCCGCCCAGGCCAGCCTGGACCAGCTCACCGACCAGCGGGCGGACTACACCATCACCGCCCCGGTGGACGGGGTTATCCTCTCCCGCACCTCCAAGCAGGGGGACCTGGCCTCCGCCGGCAGCCCCATGGCGGTGCTGGCCCAGCCGGAGGACCTGTGCGTCCACGCCAGCATTGACGAGCAGTACATCGACCGGGTGGGCACCGGCCAGAGGGTCTCCATCACCTTCACCACCGACACCGGAGAGGAGCGCACTTACACCGGTTCTGTCCGGCGGGTGGAGGACACCGGCGTCACCTCCGGCGGCGTCACCGACTACACCGTGGAGATTGCCCTGGACGATACCGACGGCCTGCGGGACGGCATGAACGTGTCGGTATCCATCCTCACCGAGGGGAAGGACAACTGCCTGCGGGTGCCGGTACGGGCGGTGGATGGGGACACCGTCCAGGTGCTGCGGGACGGCAAGGCGGAGACCGTCACCGTGGAGACCGGCCTGTGGGGCAGCGAATATGTGGAGATCCTCTCCGGGGTCACGGAGGAGGACGAAGTGATCCTGCCTTAAACGTGCATATGAAAAAGCGCGGAACCGGACGGTTCCGCGCTTTTTCTTCAATCAACGGCTCCAGTGATGGGGTGGACACGGGATTTGCCGGCCTGGCAGCTGTTCACCAGGGAGGCGGCCTGCTCCGGGTTCAGGCCCTTGATGGAATAAGTGGCGGCCACCGTCACCCCATCCTTCCCTGTGTAGTAGACGGTGAAGGGCTCGTACCGCCAGCCGGGAGTATCCCCCTGGTCGTCCTCCACATAGCGGCCCAGCTGCTCCAGAGCCTGGGCGGTAACCTCATCGGGCAGAAAGTCGGTAAGCAGCTTCTCCTCGGTACGGGGCAGCAACAGACGTTCAGACCGCACATTCACATCGTCATACCCCCGGCACCACAGGATGCTCAGGCTGTCCTCCAGCTCATCAAAATGCCACTGGGCATTCTCAAACACAAAGCCGTCGGGCAGGGCCTTCCGGTCGGGCAGATAGGCGGCCAGCTCCTCCTGATAGGCCTGGGCCAGGGTCAGTTCCCCGCTGCCGTAGAGCCGCACCCCCGCCAGCATCATATGTTTCCCCTCAAAGCCGTCTCCATTCAGCCCCTCGGCGGTAAACCCCTTGTGGCCCACCACCAGGCTGGCCAGCCTGGCGGCGGTACCCTGGTCCTCGCTGGTGCAGGTGAAGTTCACCCCCATGGTCCCGTCAAAATAATGGGCGTGATAGGTGTATTCCTTGGTTCCATCGCCGTTCTGGTCATAGTAGAGAGAATAGGTGGTCACTTCCACCCCGTTCACGATTTCCGTGCCGGCGTCGGCATAGAGCAGGTCGATGAGGGGCGCCCGGCCGGGCCACAGCTCCAGATGCAGGGTATCCTCTCCCCGCTGGCCCACGATGCTGATCCGCCAGGGATTTCCCTCCCCGTCGTAGAGCACCGTGCCGTCCAGGCCGAAGCCGGTCCAGTCCAACGTCCAGGGCACCTCATCGGCACCCCCCAGGACGGTGATGATCTCCTGGGCGGACAACCGCTCCTCAAACCAGCCCTCCGGCGGGGCGTAGTCTCCCGCCATGGCGTCCGACCCGGTGCAGTCGGGATAGTCGTAGCCGGGCACATTGGGGAAACTGTGGGGCTGGCCCTCAAAGGGGTCGGCCACCACCAGAGTGTGCGTTTGCTCCTGGGCCGCCTGCTGACTTGTCTGAGGTGTGGCCGCCACCCCCGCCGTGGGATCGGGCTGCGTCTGGACCCGGCCCTGCCACAGCTGCCAGCCCCCCACCGCCGCCACCAGGCAGCAGGCTGCCAGCACCCCCGCCGCCAAAACGGGACGGGCCCGCCGGGGCCGCTTTCCCTCCAATACTTTGTCCGCCAGATCCTCCGGGGCCTGGATGCGGTCCATATAGGTACGATATCGGTTCATGGCTCGTCTCCTTTCAGCAGCGCCCCCAGCTTTGCCCTGGCCCGGGTAAGCCGGGAGCGAACGGTACCCTCCCGCCAGCTGGTCATTGCCGCGATCTCGGCGGTCTGATACCCCTCGTAATAGTAGAGGTGGAGCACCGCCCTGTCTTTGGCAGGCAGGGCCCCAATGGCCTCCAGCAGGCTCTGCTCCTCCGGCCCGGCGGCGGGATAGGTATCCAGCAGCGGGGCCGTGTGCCGCCGCCAGGGCGACCGCAGGCGGCTCTTGCAGCCGTTGACGGTGACCCGCAGCAGCCAGGCCTTCTCATGGGCGGGACTTTCAAACGCCGGCCCTTTCTCCAGGCAGCGCAGGAAGGCGTCCTGCACCGCGTCCTCCGCCTCATGGGCGTCCCCCAGAATGGCCAGGGCCGCCCGGTACAATGTGTTCTCATGGGTATGAATCAGCGCTTCCAACCGGTTGGGGTCCATTCTCTCTCCCCCTTTCACCCTATATACGCTTTTAGACGAGAGATTGCTGCAATGGTTGCAAAAAAAGATCCGGAGGAACATCCTCCGGATCTTTTCACAAGGAAATACTCAATGGGCGGCAGCGGTGCTCACGTCGTTTCTGCCCACAATCAGGGTCCGCCAGATAAAGATGCCCAGGAACACGGCGGCCACCGCGATGCCCACCGGATACGCGATGGAGGTGGACATATTCAGGCACTCGGGGGCCTGGATGAAGTAGGTTACCGACACCGCCGACATAAAGGTGGCGGGCAGGGCCGCGATAAAGCAGGCCTTGGGCGGGTAGCCAAACCGGTGCAGGAACACGGCGCCGGTCCACAGCACAATCATGGCCAGGGTCTGGTTGGCCCAGGAGAAGTAGCGCCACAGCACGTCCCAGGGCAGCGCCAGGGCGATGACGGCGCCCACGGCCAGCAGCGGTACGGACAGGGCGGCGCGGGGTCCCACCTTGGACTGGTCGATGTGGAACCAGTCCGCGATGGTCAGCCGGGCGGCCCGGTAGGCGGTGTCGCCGGAGGTGATGGGGCAGGCGATCACGCCGATCATGGCCAGGATACCGCCCACAGTGCCCAGCAGGCCGGTGGAGATCTCAAAGACCACACCGCCGGAGCCGCTGGCGGCGATGGCGTTGGTCAGGCCGGTCATGCCGTCCAGCAGAGAGCCGTGATTGGTATAATAGGTAACGCCGGCGGCGGCCCAGATCAGGGCGATGACGCCCTCGGCCACCATGGCGCCGTAGAAGATGGTACGGCCCTGCTTCTCACTGGTGATACAGCGGGCCATCATGGGAGACTGGGTGGCGTGGAAGCCGGAGATGGCGCCGCAGGCCACGGTCACAAACATCATGGCCCACTTGGGCAGGCCGCCGGGATGGGCGGTGGTCAGGCCGGCAAGGGACAGCTCCGGCATATCCCCGCCCATCTGGACCAGAATGCCGCCGCCGATGCCCAGCGCCATGATAATCAGGCAGATACCGAACACGGGATAGAGCTTGCCGATAATCTTGTCAATGGGCAGGAAGGTGGCGATCAGGTAGTAGATCATGATGACCACCAGCCAGAACATGGTGGACAAATAGTCGGGGGTCAGCTGAGCCAGCAGGCCGGCAGGTCCCACGGAGAAGTTGACGCCCACCATGACCAGCAGCACCACGGAGAACACCCGCATGATAAAGGTGATGACCTTGCCCATATACAGGCCAACGACTTCCGAGATGGACTTGCCGTCGTTGCGTTCGCTCATCATGCCGGACAGGAAGTCATGGACGCCGCCGCCCAGGATGGTGCCGAACACAATCCACAGGTACACCGACGGTCCCCAGCAGGCGCCGGACAGCGCGCCGTAGATGGGGCCCAGGCCGGCAATGTTCAGCAGCTGGACCAGGAAAATGCGCCAGGTTTTCATAGGAACGTAGTCCACACCGTCGGGGTGGGCCACAGCAGGGGTGGGGCGGTCGTCGATTCGAAAGATCTTCTCGACAAGCTTGCTGTAGGTAAAGAACCCGACGATGAGCAGGACCAGGCAGACAAAAAATGTGACCATACTTATCCTCCTCAAATTGGTTCTGAGCGGGGCCGCGCGCCCCCCGCCGCAGGGTAAAAATGCCAACAGGTGGCACGGTATTTCTCACGAACACCCCGCCACCTGAAGCGTCTACATTATAATTCTCCTTTTAAAAAAGTCAAGCGTTTTTCTTAAAAATCGCTTAAATTTTTTCTTTTTCCTTCAAATTTATTGGTTTTATTTCCTTAAATATTATGAACTGTATTTTATTTCTATATCAGGATTATCATTCTGCACCTTTTCTAATTTCAGGATCTGGTGTATGATAAATTTGCCCTTTTCTCTGCCCGGTGTTTCCACCGCGCCCGGCAGCCGGGGAGGGCTGTATCAGACTTCCAAAAGGAGGACGGCTATGTCAGAACAGACGGACCTGCGCCTGGCGGTGCTCATCGACGCGGACAACGCCCCCCGCTCGGCCCTGGGCGATATCATGGCGGAGGTGGCGGTGTACGGCACCCCCACCATCAAACGGATCTACGGGGACTGGACCACCCCCAATCTGGCCTCCTGGAAGGGGCCCCTGCTGGAAAACGCCATCACCCCCGTCCAGCAGTACAGCTATACCACCGGCAAAAACGCCACCGACTCGGCCATGATTATCGACGCCATGGACATCCTCTACAGCGGCCAGGTGGACGGCTTTGTGCTGGTCAGCAGCGACAGCGACTTCACCCGTCTGGCCGTCCGGCTGCGGGAGGCGGGCAAGAAGGTCTACGGTATGGGGGAGCGGAAAACCCCCAACCCCTTTATTGTGGCCTGTGACAAGTTTGTCTATATCGAGGTCATCCGGGCCGCCGCCGAGGAGGCCCGGGCGGAGGAGGAGAAGCCCAAGGCCCAGAAGCCGCAGAAAAAGAAGGAGGCCCCCGCCCAGCCCCAGGAACCGGAGCACCGGGTGCCCAAGGCGGTGGTCAAGCTCATCGCCGAATCGGTGGACACCATCGCTGACGAGGACGGCTACGCCGCCCTGGGGGAGCTGGGCAACCTGCTGGTCAAGAAACAGCCCGACTTCGACCCCCGGAACTTCGGGTTTTCCAAGCTGTCCAAGCTGGTCAAATCCCTGCCCCGGTTCGAGGTGGACGTGCGCCCCACCAGCCAGCCCAACGTAACCCACATCCTGGTCAGGGACAAACAGAGCAAATAGCGGATGAAATCCATATTTTCCCATGGCAAGCTGCGAAATTCACAGCTTGCCATGGCTTTTTTTGTGCATTTTTCGGAAAGACAGAAGCGG
This sequence comes from uncultured Flavonifractor sp., assembly GCA_944385625.1. Classification (GTDB taxonomy): domain Bacteria; phylum Bacillota; class Clostridia; order Oscillospirales; family Oscillospiraceae; genus Flavonifractor. Next base: position 12,126 of record CALWXZ010000057.1, read on the forward strand.
CCCCATAGGGTATAATATGTCGGACCGGCCGCCCCAACTCCGACAGGGCGATTTTCCCCAATTTTTGGTCTGTCCGATTCCCTTTTGCGGTATATTTTCCGCATGGCAGGGCAAATTATGATTAAATCATTCCCGCCGGGCGCCGGCGAAGAAATCTCTTTGATTTTACGGCGGGTTATGCTATAATGTATGCGTATTGGAGCGCTCTGCCGCAGCAGGGCGTCTACAGATGCTTTTCGTGCCGGCCTGTTCCGGCTTTGGATGCCGCCGGCGAGGGTGTGTTCCCCGGCGGAAGGAATAGAGGGTTGCATTTTGACAAAGTATGTAATTCACGGCGGAAAACCGCTTTATGGAGAGATTGACATCAGCGGCGCAAAAAACGCCGCTGTTGCTATCATCCCCGCCGCCCTTTTGGTGGACGGGGTCTGCCGCATTGAAAATCTGCCCCAGATCAGCGACGTGACGCTGCTGCTCAACATTTTGCAGGAGCTGGGCGCCGACGTACGCACCGTCAACCGCACCACGGTGGACGTGGACTGCTCCCATATCCGCAACGCCCGGGTACCTGAGGAGCTGGCCCGCAAGATTCGGGCCTCTTATTATCTCATCGGCGCTCTGCTGGGCCGCTTCGGCTCTGCGGAGGTTCCCCCGCCCGGCGGCTGTGATTTCGGCGGCCGGCCCATTGACCAGCATATCAAGGGCTTTGTGGCCATGGGAGCCAGCGTGGACGTCCGGGGCGGCTATATCCACGCCAAGACCGCCAAGGGCCGGATGACCGGCACCCAGATCTATCTGGACATCGTATCCGTGGGGGCCACCATGAACATCATGCTGGCCGCCGTACTGGCCGACGGCCTGACCATCATTGAAAACGCCGCCAAGGAGCCCCACATCGTGGACCTGGCCAATTTCCTCAACTCCATGGGGGCTGAGATCATGGGCGCCGGCACCGACGTCATCAAGATCCGGGGGGTGGAGCGCCTTACCGGCGGCGCCTACTCCATTATCCCCGACCAGATTGAGGCGGGCACCTATATGGCCGCCGTGGCCGCCACCGGCGGCGAGGTCCTCATCAAAAACGTCATTCCCAAGCACCTGGAGTGTATCACCGCCAAGCTGCTGGAGATGGGCGTGGACGTGGAGGAGCTGGACGACGCGGTACTGGTGCGCCGCACCGGCAAGCTGACCCGCACCAACGTCAAGACCCTGCCCTACCCCGGCTTCCCCACCGATATGCAGCCCCAGATTGCCGCCGTCCTCTGCCTGGCGGAGGGCACCAGCGTCATCACCGAGGGCGTGTGGGACAACCGCTTCCGCTATGTGGACGAGTTCCGCCGTATGGGGGCCCAGATCCAGGTGGACGGCAAGATCGCCGTCATTGAGGGCGTGGAGAAGTTTACCGGCGCCCGGATTCAGGCCTGCGATTTGCGGGCCGGCGCCGCCATGGTCATTGCCGGTCTGGCCGCCCAGGGCACCACCGAGATCGGCCACATCCACCACATCGAGCGGGGCTATGAGGACATCGTCCGCAAACTCTCCGGCGTGGGCGCCGATATCCGGGTAGTGGTCACCCCCGACGAGGACAAGCAGGCCCAGGTGGGCTGACGCACAAAGTGATAACAGCAGGCGGAGAGAGAGTATCTCCCGCCTGTTTTTTCTGGAAAGGAGCGATTTCGTGCTTCAACTGTGTACCCTGGCCAGCGGCTCCAGCGGCAACAGCCTGCTGGTGAGCCACGGCGATACCCACATTCTGGTGGACGCCGGCATCTCCTGCCGCCGAATCACCACCGCCCTGAAGGGGTTGGGGGTGGACCCCGCCAGTCTGTCCGCCGTGCTCATCACCCACGAGCACACCGACCACATCTCCGGCCTTACCACCCTCACCAAGCAGCTGAAGGTGCCGGTATACGCCAGCCGAGGCACCGGACGGCAGCTGTGCTACCGCATCGCCTTTCTGGAGGAGGTACTCCACCCCTTTACGCCGGGGGAGCGCTTCTCCATCGGCTCCATCGACGTGGAGAGTTTCCCCACCCCCCACGACGCCGCCGAGAGTACCGGCTACGCCCTCTCCGCCGGCGGACGAAAGGCGGCGGTGGTCACCGACCTGGGCCATGTGACGGCGGCGGTGGAGGCGGGCATCCGGGGGGCCAACCTGCTGGTGGCAGAGGCCAACCACGATGTGGAGTGGCTCCGCTCCGGCCCCTATCCCTACTTTCTCAAGGACCGTATTCTGGGCGACCGGGGCCATCTGTCCAATGAGGCGGGGGCGGACCTGGTGTGCTCCGCCGTGGCGGCGGGGGCCTCCACTGTGCTGCTGGCCCACCTGTCCCACGAGAACAACACCCCGGAGCGGGCCCGGCAGGTGGTGGGGGACTCCCTCACCCGCATGGGGGCGGCCCCGGGCCGGGACGTGGTGCTGGACGTGGCTCCCCGCAGCCAGCCGGGACGGAGGTACGCGGTATGAAGGGCGTTTCCATCCACATCATCTGCGTGGGCAAGCTGAAGGAGAAATTCTACATAGACGGGGCGGCGGAATATGTCAAACGGCTGGGAGGCTACTGCAAGCTCCAGCTCACCGAGCTTCCCGAGGAGCGGCTGCCCCAAAACCCCTCCCGGGCCCAGATCGACGCCGCCCTGGAGAAGGAGGCGGCGGCGGTGACTGCCAAGCTGCCCAAGGGCGGGGCAGTCATTGCCCTTTGCGTGGAGGGCCAGCTTCTCTCCAGCGAGCAGCTGGCCGCCCGTCTGGAGGGGTGGACGGGCCAGGGCAAAAACACCCTGACATTTCTCATCGGCTCCTCCTACGGGATGCACCCCGCCCTGAAGGAGAAGGCCGATCTGCGCCTGTCCATGTCCCCCATGACCTTCCCCCACCACCTGGCCCGGGTCATGCTGCTGGAGCAGATCTACCGCTGCTTTAAAATCGTGGAGGGCTCGGGATACCACAAATAGCGGGCAGGAAATTTCTTGCAGCTTCCGGCGTAAACTTCCAAAAAACAGGGTGGATAAACCGGTTGGTTTGTGCTATAATCACAAGCGCAGAGATGTGCTTTTGCTGAAATTGAGGTATTGGAGGTAATTCCCATGGCTTATC
>CALWXZ010000058.1 GCA_944385625.1 uncultured Flavonifractor sp.
CCCTGAACCGGCTGTCCTCCCTCATGTGGATCATGATGATCAAGCTAAAGGCGGGACGCTATGAACACGCTTAATACCATCAATATCGAGCTGCTGGCGGAGCAGATCGTCCGCCGTTTGACGGTGGAGGTGGAGGCCAGCGGCCGCCACGTCCACCTGTCCCGGGCCGACCTGGACACCCTCTTCGGCCCCGGCGCCCGGCTCACCCGGGTGAAGGACCTGTCCCAGCCGGGGCAGTTTGTGTGCCAGCAGCGGGTGACCCTGGAGGGCCCCAAGGGGTCTATTCCCAACGTGGTGGTGCTGGGCCCCGAGCGGGCCGAGAGCCAGGTGGAGATCTCCCTCACCGACGGCATTGTGCTGGGCATCACCCCTCCGGTGCGGCTGTCTGGGGACATTTCGGGCACCCCCGGCGTCACCCTGCGCAACGGTGACCGGGTGCTGCGGCTGGACCGGGGGCTGATGGCCGCCAAGCGGCACATCCACATGACCCCGGAGGACGCCGCCCGCTTTGGGGTGGAGAATGGCCGGGAGGTGCGGCTCAAGTGCCTCACCGGGCGGCCCCTGACCCTGGAGGGGGTGGAGGTGCGGGTGTCCCCAAAGTTCGCCACCTTTGCCCACATCGACTACGACGAAGCCAATGCCTGCGGATTCAAAAAAGGGGACCGGGCCCTGATTCTGCCGTGAGGCTGGAGTGGCGGGGACGCGCCCTGGTCATCACCTGGCTGCCGGTGGGGGCCATGGGGCGGCTGGCCGCCCTGGCCCCGGCCAGTCCGGGAGAGACCGAGGTGCTGGCCGCCCTGCTGGCGGGGGCACGGGTGTGCCTGGAGCGGAAGGCGCTGGAGTACCGGCTCTACCGCCGTACCGCCCCGCCGTCAATCTATCGCCGCTGCCTGGCCCTGGAGCGGCAGCTGAGGGAGATGGGGATCTGTGTTGCTGGGACAGGTGGCCGGTAAGGTATGGGCCACGAAGAAGGCCCCCAACCTGACCGGACAGACCTTTCTGACGGTGGAGGTGGGGGAGAGGCTGCTGGTGTGCGCCGACTGCGTGGGGGCGGGGGAGGGCGAAACCGTCCTCGTCGCCACCGGCGGGGCGGCCCGGGTGGCCGCCGGGGCGGAGGTGCCGGTGGACGCCGCCATCATCGGGATCATTGACCCATAACGATGGCAGTCGTGGGGGCCGGCGTCCTCGACGGCCCGTTCAACATCAAAAATCGAAGGACTGTCTTATGGGACAGCCTGAGAAAGGGGACAACGTATGTCCATCAACGAGATCATCGTCTACCTGATGGTGCTCTTCATGGCCCTGGGGGCCATTGACCGCATCCTGGGCAACCGGTTCGGCCTGGGGGAGAAGTTTGAGGAGGGCATTATGGCCATGGGCTCCCTGGCCCTGGCCATGATCGGCATCATCTGCCTGGCCCCCGTGCTGGCCGATCTGCTGCGGCCGGTGGTGGTGCCCTTCTACCGGGCTCTGGGGGCCGATCCGGCCATGTTCGCCGGTACCATCCTGGCCAACGACATGGGGGGCGCCCCCCTGGCCCAGGAGCTGGCCCTCACCCAGGAGGCGGGCCAGTTCGGCGGCCTCATCGTGGGGGCCATGCTGGGCCCCACCATCGTCTTTACCATTCCGGTGGGTCTGGGCATCATTAAGGCCGAGGACCGGCCCGCCCTGGCCACCGGCGTGCTGGCCGGCGTCATCACCATTCCCATCGGCAGCCTGGTGGGCGGCCTCGTCGCCGGGTTTCCCCTGATGATGGTGCTGCGCAACCTGCTGCCCATCGTGCTCTTCGCGGTGCTCATCGCCCTGGGGCTGGCCTTTGTGCCCGGGGGGATGGTAAAGGGCTTCCAGGTCTTTGGCCGCATCATTGTCATCATCATCACCATCGGCCTGGCCGCCGCCATCATTGAGGCGCTGACCCCCCTTACCGTCATCCCCGGCCTCAACTCCATTGAGGAGGGCATTACCATCGTGGGGGATATCGCCATCGTGCTGGCGGGCGCCTTCCCCCTGGTGTACGTCATTACCAAGGTATTTAAAAAGCCCCTCATGAAGCTGGGCAGCCTGCTGGGCATGAACGACGTGGCGGCGGCGGGCCTGGTGGCCACCCTGGCCAACAATATCCCCATGTTTCAGATGCTCCACGACATGGACCGCCGGGGCAAGATCATCAACGTGGCCTTCGCCGTGTCGGCGGCCTTCGTGTTCGGAGACCACCTGGGCTTTACCGCCGGGTTTGATTCCTCCATGATCTTCCCCATGATTGTGGGCAAGCTGGTGGGGGGCGTCACCGCCGTGGCGGTGGCCATGTTCCTCACCCGAAAGGAGACCGGTCATGGACAATCATAAGCTGGAAGAGATCATCCGCCAGGTGCTGCTGGAGCACCTGGGCGGCGGGGTGCGGGCGGTACGGGTGCCCGCCCTCACCGTCACCGAGGCTCACCGGATGGACACCGGCAACCCGGCCGACCAGGTGTATACCCGGGACCTGTTCACCCTGGAGCAGTCCCCCAGGCTGGGGGTGGGCATTATGGAGATGAGCGACACCACCTTCCCCTGGACCCTCAACTATGACGAGATGGACTATGTGGTGGAGGGGCGGCTGGAGATCCTGTGCAGCGGGCAGAAGGTGTCTGCCGGACCGGGGGAGCTGATCTATATCCCCAAGGGCAGCGAGATCCAGTTCTCCGTCACCGGCCACGCCCGGTTCCTCTACTTCGTCTACCCCGCCGACTGGCAGAACCAGCAGTAGGGCATATCCTGGGACAAACCTGCATATAGATGCCACAGCTACCTAAAACAGGCAGGAGTGTGGATGGATATGCAGACAGGATGGAACGAAAACCGGGCGCTGCTCCGGGGTACCGCCGCGGCGGACCCGGTGTGGTCCCATGAGACCCACGGCGTGGTGTACGACACCTTTCCCCTCACCGTCCTCCGGCTGTCCGGGTCGGAGGACACCATCAACGTCATCGCCCCCCGGGAGATGCTGGAGGATTGCCCGGTACAGGCGGGGATGCCGGTGGAGGTGGAGGGGGAGGTGCGCTCCTTCAACAACAAAAGCGGCACCGGCAGCAAGCTGGTCATCACCCTGCACGCCAAGAGCCTCCGGCGGGGGGAGGGGCCCAACGAGAACCGCCTCACCCTGGCCGGGGTGCTGTGCAAACCGCCGGTGCTCCGGCGCACCCCGCTGGGCCGGGAGATCTGCGATCTCATGCTGGCGGTCAACCGCAAGTACGGCCGGGCGGACTACTTACCCTGCATCTCCTGGGGCGCCCTGGCCCGCTGCTGCGGCGAGCTGGAGGTGGGGGACGGGGTGCGGCTGGAGGGCCGCCTCCAGAGCAGGGCCTACACCAAGCTGGAGAACGGCCAGAGCCGCCAGCGCACCGCCTTCGAGGTGTCGGTGATGCGGCTGGAGGGGGTGGAGACCTGAGGGGAGCCGGGTCGGAAAAGGGGTTGACAGCGCAAAAAAGATGTACTATCATCCAACTGGATGATAGTACATCTTTTTTGCGGGGAGGGACGGGCCATGGATGACAGCCGCCGTCAAATCACCAAGATCGCCCGGGAGGTGGGGAAATTCACCGTGCGCACCTTAAAGGCCGACGGGGTGGGCACCGGAGAACTGGACCTGATCCATGTGGTGCGGAAGAATCCGGGCATCACCCAGGCCGGGATCGGCAAGCAGCTGGGGACGGACAAGGGGGCGGTGGCCAAGCAGACCCTCAACCTGGAGGCAAAGGGCTACCTGCGCCGGGAGCCCAACCCTGCGGACGGCCGCAGCCAGCTGATCTTTCCCACGGAGAAGGCCCAGCGGCTGAAGGGCTCCAAGGCCCACATCGAGGCGGCGTTTTATGGCTGGCTGCTGGAGGGGCTGGAGCCGGAGGAGCGGGCCGTCTTTGTCCGCCTGCTGGAGAAGCTGTACCTGCGGTGCAAGGCGGAGAGCAAGGCGGGGTTTCCCGCCGTGGCGGCACGGATTCGGGGTGAGGCGTGACATGAAGGGCAAGAGAGGCCGCCTGTCCCAGGCCATGATCTTTTTGATTTTGTTCGGCGTGGTCAGCCTTTTTTCCGACATGACCCACGAGGGGGCATCCAGCATCCGGGGGGCCTATCTGTCCCTGATGGGGGCCTCCGCCGGTGTCATCGGCTTTGTGTCCGGCCTGGGGGAGCTGATCGGGTACTCCATGCGGTATGTGTTCGGTCGGCTCACGGACCGAACCAGGGGGTACTGGCCCATGACCATCCTGGGCTACCTGCTGGATGTGCTGGCGGTGCCCGCCCTGGCGCTGGTGGGGGAACATGGCTGGATGTGGGCCTGCGGCCTGCTGGTGGTCCAGCGGATGGGCAAGGCCATCAAAAAGCCGGCAAAGGACACCATCATGTCCTTTGCCGCCTCCCAGGAGGGAGTGGGCAGGAGCTTTGGGATGCAGGAGCTGCTGGACCAGATCGGCGCGTTTCTGGGGCCTGTGCTTCTCTCGGCGGTGCTGCTGCTGCGGCGGCAGGGGGAGCTTTTTCAGAACTACGCCTTCTGCTTTGGGGTGTTGGCGGTGCCCGGCGGGCTGACCATCCTGCTGCTGCTGTTTACCAGGCACAAGTTCCCCAATCCCCAGCAATTTGAGCCGGAGCCCAAGGAATATGTGCCCTTCCGCATGAAGGGGAGCTTCCGGCTGTACATCGCGGGCATCAGCCTGTTTGCCTTCGGTTTTCTCGACTACGCGCTGATTCTGATGCACGTCACCAGGGCCTACCAGGGGCTGGTGGACCAGGACGTGCTCCCCCTGCTGTATGCGGCGGCCATGCTGGTGGACGCCGTGGCCGCGCTGGTGTTCGGCCGTCTCTATGACAAAATCGGGGTGAAGGCCCTGGCCATTTCCACCGTGTTGTCCAGCGGCTTTGCCGTGTTCATCTTCGCCTTCCGCTCCGCCCCGGCCCTGCTGGTGGGCGTCGCCCTTTGGGGGGTGGGAATGGGGGCCCAGGAGTCCATTCTGAAGGCGGCGGTCACCTCCATGGTGCCCAAAAACAGCCGGGCCACCGGCTATGGTATTTTTGAGTGTTCCTTCGGTATCTTCTGGTTTTTGGGCAGCTGGCTGATGGGGGTGCTCTACGACGCCAGCCTTCCCGCCATGGTGGCGGTGTCCATGGCCGCCCAGCTGGCCGCCGTGGCCCTCTACCTGTTGTCGGCCCGCCGGGCCAGAGAGGAATAGGGTTTTCAAAAAGCCAAAAAAATGCCGCCCTCTTGGGCGGCATTTTTGATGGTATAGCGATAAAAATCAGCGCTTGCTGAACTGGGGAGCGCGACGGGCAGCCTTGAGGCCGTACTTCTTACGCTCCTTCATACGAGGATCGCGGGTCAGGAAACCGGCGGCCTTCAGGGCGGCGCGGTACTCGGGGTTGACCTGCAGCAGGGCCCGGGCGATGCCGTGACGGATGGCGCCGGCCTGGCCGGTGACGCCGCCGCCGGTGACGGTGGTCTCAATGTCCACCTTGCCCAGGGTGTCGGTGGTGGCCAGAGGCTGACGCACGATCAGCTTCAGGGTCTCCAGGCCGAAGTAGTCGTCAATGTCCCGGCCGTTGATGGTGATGGCGCCGGTGCCGTTGGGGAACAGATGCACGCGGGCCACGGAGGACTTCCGGCGGCCGGTGCCATACAGATAAGGCTTCTTGCTCTTATACATTCCTTTGTACCTCCTGCTTAGTTGGCCGCCCAGGCTTCGGGCTTCTGGGCGTTGTGGGGATGCTCGGCGCCGCGGTAGACGTGCAGGCGGGACAGAGAATCCTTGGTGATGATGTTGCGGGGCATCATGCCGCGGATGGCCACACGCATGGCCAGCTCGGGCTTCTGCTGCATCAGCAGGCGGTAGGGAGTCTCCTTCAGGCCGCCCACCCAGCCGGAGTGGGTGCGGTAGTACTTCTGCTCCAGCTTCTTGCCGGTCAGAACGGCCTTCTCGGCGTTGACAACCACGACGAAGTCGCCGCAGTCGGCATGGGGAGTATACTCGGGCTTGTGCTTGCCGCGCAGCAGGGTGGCCGCGGTGGCGGCAGTCTTGCCCAGGGGCTTACCAGCCGCATCGAGGATATACCACTTGCGGACGATGTTCCCCTTGTTGGCCATAAAAGTGGACATGGTGAAACCTCCAATTTTGATGATATCTTAAAAAATATGTCTAAACAGAATACAGGCCCCAATCTTTACGATTGGAGCGTTTTGTATTATAATACGGGGGTTATCTGGTGTCAACACATTTTCTGATTTTTTTCAATAGAAAAAGTGTATGCTCTTGAAATCGCGTAATATCTCTTGTTTTCTCTTAAATGCTCCATTTCGATTTTCAATTTTTTGAGGTGCCTATGAACAAGATTTTGAGCTATGTCCGCCGCTGTGTGGAGGATTACGACATGATCCAGGCCGGAGACCGGGTGGCGGTGGGGGTGTCCGGAGGCAAGGACTCCCTGGTGCTGCTCACCGCCCTGGCCCGGCTGCGGGCGTTCTATCCCAAGCCCTTCACTGTGGAGGCCTTTACCCTGGACATGGGCCATGTGGACGGGGGAGAGGGGATGGATTTTGCCCCGGTGGCGGCCTACTGTGAGCAAATTGACGTGCCCTTTACCCTGCTGCCCTCGGAGATCCACCATATCATTTTTGATCTGCGCAAGGAGAAGAACCCCTGCTCCATGTGCGCCAAGATGCGGCGGGGGGCCCTCCACAACGCCATCAAGGAGCGGGGCATCTCCAAGATCGCCTTGGGGCACCACTTTGACGACGCGGTGGAGACCTTCTTCCTGTCCCTCTTTTACGAGGGGCGGCTGAGCTGCTTCCAACCGGTGACCTGGCTGGACCGGATGGGCATCAGCCAGATCCGGCCCCTGCTCTACTGCGGGGAGGGGCTCATCCGCAACGCCGCCCAGCGCAACCATCTGCCGGTGGTGTTCAATCCCTGCCCCGCCGACGGCTACACCAAGCGGCAGGAGGTCAAGGAGCTTATCAAAAGCCTGGACCAGCAGTATCCCGGTCTGAAGAGCCGGGTGTTCGGGGCCATGCAGCACCTGCCCCTGCCCGCCTGGGGACCGGTGGAGCACCGCCGGGTGCCCCTGCCGGAGGGATAAAACCTTATAAAAAACGAGAGCCGCTGCGGATACGCCCGCAGCGGCTCTCGTTTAAGGCTCCTTCAAAAACCGCTCCACCGCCTGGGCGGCCTGGGTGAGGAAATCCCCCTCCATGTCCAGCCACAGCACGTCCTTGTCCCGGCTGAACCACTGGACCTGCCGCTTGGCAAAGCGCTTGATGGCCCGGCCTAGCTGGTCCTTCAGCTCCTCCAGAGAGGGGATCTCCCCCTTCAGGTAGCGCAGAATATAGCGGTACTCCAGCCCCAGCCCCTCCAGGAATGCGTCGGTGGCCCCCGCCTTTCGCAGGCCGGCCACCTCCTCGATCATGCCCGCGTCAATGCGGGCCTGGAGCCGGTCGTCGATGCGCCTGCACACGGTCTCCCGGGGAAAGTTCACCCCCAGCAGCAGGCACCGGTACCGTGGCTGGGCCTGGGGGGCCTCCCAGCCGTGGGACAGGGCCTTCTCCACCGAGCGTACCAGCCGCTGGTGGTTGTTTTCCTCTCCGTTGGACAGGGTGACCCCCGTCTGTTCCCGCAGGATGGCGTACAGCTCCGCCGCCGTCTTGCCCTCCAGCTCCGCCCGCAGGGCGGGGTCGGGGGCGGCGTCGGTGAAGGCGAAGCCCTCGGTCACTGCCCGGACATATAGTCCGGAGCCCCCCACCAGGAAGGGAACCTTCCCCCGGGCGATGATATCGTCGATGGCGGCGTAGGCCCCGGCCTGGAAGTCGGCCACCGAATAGGGCTGGTTGGGAGCCGCCACGTCCAGCATATGGTGGGGAATGCCCTCCATCTCCTCCGCCGTCACCTTGCCGGTGCCCAGGTCCAGACCGGTGTATACCTGCCGGGAGTCGGCGGACACGATCTCGCCGTTAAAGCGCTTGGCCAGCGCCACCCCCAGGCCGCTCTTGCCGCAGGCGGTGGTGCCCAGCACCACCACCAGCTTGGGCAGCTTCTCCGCCGTCAGGGCGGCCAGCAGGGCGGAGCAGCCTGCGTACACGTCCCGCCAGGTGGCCTCAAAGTCGCCGGTGTACCAGGGGTCGGAGATGTCCCGGTCCTCCCCGGCGTAGGCCAGCAGGGCGTGTACCTTGCCCTCCGGGTCGCCGCCAAAGAGCCGGCGCATATTGCGCAGGTTGGCCCCATCCATGCCCACAAACAGGTCCCACCGGCCGTAGTCCGCCGCAGTCAGCTGGCGGGCGGCGTGGCCGGCGCAGGAAATGCCGTGCCGGGCCAGCTCCCGCCGGGCGGGGGGGTATACCGGGTTGCCCAGCTCCTCGGCGCTGGTGGCGGCGGAGGCGATGGCAAACCGGTCCCTTAGTCCCGCCTTGTCCACCAGGTCCTTCATCACAAACTCAGCCATGGGGCTGCGGCAGATATTGCCGTGGCACACGAACAGAACTCTTGTCATCTCTTCTATATCCCTTCAAAAGGCTGCGCGCCTTGGTATCGTACCCTGATTATAGCATAGGCGGGCCGCCTTTTATAGCAGCAAAGTGAGAATCTTTCCGATATCTTCGTCCATGCAGATGGATTGTTTTTGAATTTCCCCGGGGCAGTAAGCCTCCGACAAATTGAGGCAGGCGTAGACGGCCCTGGGATTTCGATGGGTCATGCGCCAAAAGGGATATTTGATAATGCCCGGCGTATTGCCTCCCACGCCCAGCTCCAGAAACAGAATGTGCCTGCCATCGTGGCGCCGGAGAAAATCCTCATAGCGGCGGGCGGCCTCATGCCAGCCCTCGTCCTCCACAAAGGTGTCGTCCGCCCGCAGGTTCATGGACATGGGCGCGCCGCAGACAGGGCAATGGGGCACCAGCTGGCCGGGAACTCTCCCATCGGTTTGCCGGGCCACCATTTGTTTTACAACCGCTTCGTTGTCATAGGTCTTTTGGTGGCAGGGCCTGGAACACTGCCACAGGCCGTAGTCCCCCTGGGTGTAAAACAGGCGGCGCTTGTCAAATCCGGCCTTCTGAAAACAGTGGTCCACATTGGTGGTCAGCACAAAATAGTCCTTGTGCCCCACCAGCTTCAAAAGATCGCTGTAAACCGGCCTGGGCGGGTCCAGATAGCGGTTGATATAGATATACCGGCTCCAGTACGCCCAGCGTTCTTCCGGCGTCTCAAAGGGATAGAAGCCGCCGGAATACATATCGCGGAAGCCATACTTTGCGATAAAATCCCCGAAATATTTCTGGAAGCGTTCGCCGGTATAGGTGAATCCTGCGGAAGTGGAGAGGCCGGAACCGGCCCCAACCACCACCGCGTCCGCCGTCTCCAGCTCCTGTCTGAGCCGCGCCAGATTATCGCAGCAGGCGCTTGTAGATTGCGTAGTCCCGGTCCTTGAACACATTGAAGATCACCTCGATTTTGTCCGGGTTTTGCCGCTGCCATTCTCCCACCGTTTGTATGGCAATTTCTGCGGCCAGCTCGTTGGGAAAGCGAAACTCTCCGGTGGATATACAGCAAAAAGCCACGCTGTGCAGCCCGCTGGCTTCCGCCAGCTCCAAACAGGCGCGGTCTGCCTGGGTGACAGCCCCGCGGACGATGGGACCCACGGTGTGCAGCACATAGCGGCAGGGCAGATTGTAGGCATTTGTGAGTTTCGCCCTGCCGGTGGGCTCCTCACCCCGCTGCCCGGCCATGATCCGGGCGCATTCCAGACGCAGCTGCACCCCCGCATAGGTATGGATGGCGTTGTCGATGCAGCCGTGACAGGGGACGAAGCACCCCAGCATCTGGCTGTTGGCCGCGTTGACAATGGCATCCACCGCCAGCGTGGTGATATCTCCCTGCCAGAGATACAGTCCAGGACGCACCGGCGTCAGGTCTTTCAGCCTTGTCACACCACGCTCGGCGAGACGCTCCCCAAGGTAAGCGTCCTGCACACGCAAGAAATCCTCATTGGCCGGGGCGGGCGCACATTCATCAGGCCCCGCAGCAGCCGCTCCTTTTCCGCCAGGCCGGAGGGCAGCGGGATGCCCTGATATTCGTTTCTTTCCTCCAGCAGACAGCGAATCAAAAAATCCGTCCGTTGTTCCTGCGTCATGCGGTTACCTCCCTTCCTCCCCAGGATTTTCCTGCAAAAACGGTAGGACTTTGTTCATGATACATACCTCCTGATGCAGAGAAATGGGAATTTGGCTCTTGCAATGTTTGCCTTGCAGGACTATCATAAATGCAATAGTTTCTTCTGTAAAGTAAGCACTTTATTGTGCTGTAGGCACCAAAAGGATACCATTGAAGGAGGAGACTGTCATGCAGCAAACCAAGGAACTGCCCGCCTGTCCGGTGGAAACGACGCTCATGCTCATCGGGGACAAATGGAAGGTGCTGATTCTCCGGGACCTGATGCCGGGGACCAAGCGGTTTGGCCAACTGAAAAAATCCATCGGCAGCGTCTCCCAGAAAGTGCTCACCGCCCAGCTGCGGGATATGGAAGAAAAGGGCCTGGTCAGCCGAAAGGTATACGCCGAAGTTCCGCCGCGGGTGGAGTACAGTTTGACTGAGCTTGGAAAAAGTCTGAAACCAATTTTGGACGCCATGGGGGACTGGGGCACAAACTATCAGGCGCAAAACTGGTAACAAGACGACGGGACATCCTTTTGCAAGGCCATCCCGTCGTCCTTTTTGTTGCAGAGGTCCGCTATGTACTTGGCTTTGTGTCCATCCTGGTGGCAATCATATGGATCAGATAGGGGACCAGAATGACCGGAATAGCCAGATAGGCAAGCCCGCTGTATGCCTTCTGAATCAGGGTCAGCAGGCTGAACTGGGCGATGCCGAAGTCCACCAGACAGCACACAAGCGCGGCGATCACTTCCTTTTTGGTGATGCGGAATTTTCTTTTTGCCGCCGGCGCCGCCGGTTTTCTCTCCCCGCAGATCCGCTTTACCATGGCCGCCACCATATTGACCGCCGTGGATACCGCGCCCAGAATGATGAGAGCGGAGATCAGCGGAGTCATGAAGGAGGCTCCCACTCCGTTTTCCACCATAAAGAGCGTGGGCACGCTTTGTCCGGCGGCCTGGGGATTGGTGTAGACCGTCATCAGCCCCAGCACAACCATGAGCATGAGCAGCGCGTTGACCACAAAGCCCACCCCCATGCTTTTCACCGCGTCGCCGGGGGTGGCAAAGGACTTTGCGTGCTGCACAAACACCGCGATGTTGGACAGCTGGAAGGTGCCGTACAGGAAGGCGGAGTACAGGGCGTCGCCCAGGGACAGCTGGGCCGTATTCATGCTGCTTACTGCGTCGGTAATGGAGGAAAAGTTGACCACAATGTTGGGCACATACACAATAATCAGCCCGGCGATGATGCAGATGGACAGGACCGAGGCCACCTTTCGCACCAGATCCGTGCCAAAAATCGCCACCACAAAGATGAACGCGCCGATCAGCACCGTACACAGCAGATAGGGCAGTCCCGTCAGCTCGCTTAACGTGGCGCCCCCCGTGGCAAAGGCCACCGCCGGGGCCACGCACATGACGCAGATATACAGCACCTCAAACAGGTTGGAAAACACCGGTGCAAACCGCCCGTAAAAGGCGTTGTTGTAGGAGCGGTAGTCATAAACTCCGTGCTTTTTGGCAAAGCGCAGGCTGTAGGCGAAAAACACCATGTTGTACAGCATGGCCAGGGCCGGCATGAGCAGACACCACGCCCCGTACCGCACAAAGTAGCTGTAGATCTGGGCCCCGGAGGCAAAGCCTCCGCCGAAGTGGGTGGAAAACCACACAAAGGCGACGCCCAGAATGGCGGCTTGCGTCTTAGCGCTCTTCATAGTCCTTGCTCACCCTTTCCCGCAGCTGACCCATGGCCTCATCCAACATCTCTTTTGTGACGCGATAGGGATAGTGGGCGATGTCCGACATACCGGGAATCCGCTCCACACATTCCTGCCACTGGGCCTGGGTGATGTCGATGTCCTCCAGGGAGACCGGCAGCCCGATGGACCGGTTCAGCTCGTAAATCTTTTCAAACTCCTCGTACTGGCGGTCCACCAGCAGGGCGAGCAGCACCCCGAAGCCCACCACCTCTCCGTGGAGGTGCTTTTCTTCAATCACCGGGTAGGAGGTCAGGGCGTAAAACACCGCGTGGGCCAGGCCGCTGTTGTAATCCGGCGTAAAATCCTTGGTCAGAAAAATGGAGGCGATCCCCGTGGTTACCACAATGGCCAGGATCACCTGCTCCACATCGTAGGTACAAAGGCCCTTTTTGTGGTCCTCAAAGGCCTGCCTGCCGTAGTCGATGAGGGGGTTGCGGCACATGACGCTGACCGCCACCCCCAGGGAGGTGAAATGCTCCAGCCGGTCCTCCCTGGCGGAGATGGTGGCTTCGTAATATTTGGCGTAGGTATCGCCGATCCCGGCCCACATATACTGCCTGGGGGCCTGGGCGATGATCTGGGTGTCAATAAACGAGTGCATGACCGGGCGGACGAAAAAATGGGGTTTTAAAAAGGTGCCGTCCTCGTTGTACATGATGGAGACGGAGGTGCAGGCCGAACAGTTGGAGGCAATGGTGGGAAAGGCAAAGACCGGCTTGTCGTCGGTGATGCACAGGCACTTCACCGTGTCCAGCGCCTTGCCGCCGCCCACGCCGAACACCATGTCGGCCTGCCGGTACAGGGGCATCTGCCGGAGCCGCTCCACGGTGGCGTAGGTGCAGTTTTCGCCGTAAATTTCTTTCCCGATAATCTCCAGATTGGTCTGCCCCACATATTGTTCAATCTTATCGTAAGCGGCCGCCAGCGCCTTTTTGCCCCCGATGACAAGGACCTTTTTCCCGTACGATTCGCATACCGGCCCAATTTTATCGTAGATCTGATCCCCAATGGAATAATTGGGGAGGTGTACCTCGTAATTTTCCAGTTTCATCTGCCGCTCTCTCCTTTCTGCGCGATCTCCCGATAAAAAAAGCTCCTGTCCCCGCAAAGCTGTCTTTGCAGGGACAAGAGCGTTGAGATCATCATACTCCTGCGGTACCACCCGGCTTGATACAGGTCATTGTATCCTCTCGCGCATAGTCGTCTATGCTGCCTTTGATAACGGAGTGCTGTCTCCGGCTCGCCTACTCCATCTTTCAACTCGCCCTCAAAAGCCCATTCCCTTCAGCGCCGGCATACCGCGTTCTCACCCTCCGCGGCTCTCTGGGAAGCGTCACTGAAGCTACTTACACTTTCTCGCTGGTTTATTAACACTTTAACACGCAAAGGCGAAATTGTCAATTTCCTGTTTTCCCGTCCGCCGAATCGGGGGAAAGCCCGGCCCAACCGCCCCGGCGGTTCTGCTTACAGCAGAAGGGCCAGCAGCCAGCACACGGTGGCCCCCAGGGCTCCGCCGGCGGCATACACCGGGGCGGGGATCTTCCGGCACACCCGCCGCCAGCCGGAGGAGCGCTTGAGGTACCCGTCCGCCGCCCGGCGGGCCTCCTGGAGCACCGCCTCGGCGGAGGCCCCCTTGCCGAAGGCGTCCTCCTTCACGATAAAAATGGCCTGCTCAAAAAACCGGGGGTCGGGGGATTTGACCACGATGACCTGCCGGGACACGCCCTGTACCACCTGCCCACATCCTTTCCTGTTTTGTACCAGTATTGCCCAAACCGGCGGGGCCTATGCGAGCAGGAAGGGATTGGCGCACATAACCGGCTCCCCGCCGCCGTACACTACCTCCAGTGAGATGGGAGGGATCGGAATGAACAGACGCAGACGTATGGCGGCCCTGGCCCTGGTGTTCGCAGTGAACATCTCCCTGATCGCCCTGGCCCAGCAGGCCCGGGCGGTCACCTACCGGCAGGGCTCCAGCGGGGAGCAGGTGCGGGTGATCCAGACCAAGCTGAAAAACTGGGGCTACTACGACGGGGCGGTGGACGGGGTGTTCGGCAGCCAGACCACCCAGGCGGTGCAGTACTTCCAGCGGAAAAACGGCCTGACCGCCGACGGCATCGTGGGTCCCGCCACACTGAAGGCCCTGGGTATGTGGGAGGGAACCGGTACCGGCCAGGACGCCGGGGTGGAGCTGCTGGCCCGGGTGATCTCGGCGGAGGCCCGGGGGGAGCCCTACAGCGGCCAGGTGGCGGTGGGGGCGGTGATCCTCAACCGGGTGGAGCACCCGGCCTTCCCCAACACCATCGCCGGGGTGGTGTACCAGCCGGGGGCCTTCACCTGCATGGTGGACGGCCAGTTCAACGAGCCGGTGGCCGATTCCGCCCGGCGGGCGGCCCGGGAGGCCCTCAACGGGGCGGACCCCAGCTGCGGGGCCATCCACTACTTCAACCCGGCCACCGCCACCAGCAGCTGGATCTGGAGCCGGCCGCTCATCCTCCAGATCGGCAACCACCGCTTCTGTGCCTGAGGGGCCGGCCTTGGGCCCCTACATAAGGGCTTTGCGATATACCGGGAGATAGCGCAGCACCCCGTCCACCCGCTGGGAGGAGAAGAGGGTGAGCCGGTCCACCCGGCATTCCAGGGCCGGGAAGCGGCCGGGGGCGGTGAGGGGCTCCAGCCCGGCGGGGGAGCGCACCTTCCGGGCCAGGGTGATGTG
>CALWXZ010000059.1 GCA_944385625.1 uncultured Flavonifractor sp.
CAGATGGCCAACCGGGCCGGCTACACCGCCATCGTGTCCCACCGCTCCGGCGAGACCGAGGACGCCACCATCGCCGATATCGCTGTGGCCCTCAACGCCGGCCAGATCAAGACCGGCGCTCCCAGCCGTACCGACCGTGTTGCCAAGTACAACCAGCTGCTCCGCATCGAGGAGGAGCTGGGCGATGTGGCTCAGTATCTGGGCAAGGACGCTTTCTTTAACCTGAAGTAATTGCGGGACCTGAAGGGGCCGCTGCCGATGGCAGCGGCCCCGTTTTTGTATCGCCCGGCTCCTCCGGGGCCCCATCATAGATGGGGCGGCGGATGGGTCAAAAAAACGGCTGCCGCAGACGCGGCAGCCGCTTTGATAATTTGAGATCAGACCTCCATGATGACGGGGAGGATCATGGGGTTGCGCTTGGTCTTTTTGTACAGGAAGTTGGAGATGGAGGTCTTGATCTCCGACTTGATGGCGGTCCAGTCGGTCAGGTTGTCCCGCTGGCAGCTCTCCAGGGCGTTGACCGCCACCTTCCGCAGCTCCTCCATCAGGCCCTCCGACTCCTTCACATAGACAAAGCCGCGGGTGATGATGTCGGGGCCGGAGACCAGATCGCCCGTGTCCCCGGACATGGAGACCACCACCACAATCATGCCGTCCTCCGCCAGATGCTTGCGGTCCCGCAGCACCACGCTGCCCACGTCGCCCACGCCGTAGCCGTCCACAAATACCCGGCCGGCGGGCACGGTGCCGTTGATCTTGGCGGAGTTGGGGGTCAGTTCGATCACCTTGCCAATGTCGCTGATGATAATGTTCTTGGGGTTCATGCCCATCTGCTGGGCCAGCTTGGCGTGGATTTTGAGCATCCGCTGCTCGCCGTGGACGGGGATAAAGAACTTGGGCTTCACCAGGGCGTGGATGATCTTCAGCTCCTCCTGGCAGGCGTGGCCCGACACATGGAGGGCCCGCTCCCGCTCGTTGAGGACCTCGGCGTCCTTGCGGTAGAGCTCGTTGATGACGCTGCCGATGGCGTTTTCATTGCCGGGGATGGCGGAGGCCGACAGAATCACCCGGTCGCCGGCCTGGATGTCCACCTGCCGGTGGGTATTAAAGGCCATGCGGGTGAGGGCGGACATGGTCTCCCCCTGGCTGCCGGTGGTGATGATGCAGATCTTGTTCTTGGGCAGGCTCTTGATATGGGCCAGATCCACCAGAACCCCCTCGGGAATTTTCATGTAGCCCAGCTCGGTGGATACCTTCATGGCGTTCTCCATGGAGCGGCCGGTCACCGCCACCTTGCGGCCATACCGGGCGGCCACGTCGATGATCTGCTGGATGCGGTCCACGTTGGAGGCGAAGGTGGTGACAATGATGCGCTGCTCACAGCCACGGAACAGCCCGTCGAAGGAGTCGCCCACGCTGCGCTCGCTCTTGGTGTAGCCGGGGCGTTCCACATTGGTGGAGTCGGCCAGCAGGGCCAGCACCCCCTCCTTGCCCAGCTGACCCAGACGGCCCAGGTCGATCATGCCGCCCTGAATGGGGGTGGGGTCGATCTTAAAGTCGCCGGTATGGATGACGGTGCCCACGGCGCACTTGATGGCAAAGCCGCAGGCGTCGGCGATAGAGTGGTTCACATGGATGAACTCCACGGTGAACTTGCCCGCCTTCACAGTCTCCCCCGCCTCGCAGGTGATGAGCTTGGTCTTGTTGAGCAGGCGGTGCTCCTCCAGCTTCAGCTTTACAAGGCCGGCGGTCATCCGGGTGGCGTAGATGGGCACGTTCACATCCCGC
The DNA here is from genome assembly GCA_944385625.1 of uncultured Flavonifractor sp. Lineage (GTDB taxonomy): Bacteria > Bacillota > Clostridia > Oscillospirales > Oscillospiraceae > Flavonifractor. The sequence continues at coordinate 1,789 of CALWXZ010000059.1, forward strand.
AGAAGGTAGGGGATGGAGCCGATGTGGTCCTCATGCCCGTGGGTCAGGAAGATGCCCCGGATGCGGTCCTTGTTCTTGATGAGGTAGGTGAAGTCGGGGATGACCACGTCGATGCCGTACATATCGTCGTCGGGAAAACCCATGCCCACATCGATGATAATGATATCCCCGCCGTACTCGTAGACCGTCAGGTTCTTGCCAATCTCGTTCAGACCGCCCAGAGAAATGATTTTCAGTTTTTCAGCCATAAAAGTATTGGTACACTCCTTTACAATCAATCCGTTTTCCGGTGAACTGTTGGACCAGATTCGGATTTGGGCGCACAAAAGAAAAGCGGTGGGATCCCGCTCTTTCCGGCCCTGCCTCGCCGGAAAAAGGGAACGGCCGCGCACCGCCTGGCGCCTGTATCCATGCTGTGTCCTTGCCTTATTCAAAGCGCGATGCCGCGCATAAAGCCATAATTAGCATCTATATTATACCACGCAAACCGGGGAAAGTATACCATTATTTTGCGACGGAGTTCCCTCGGTTGTGCTGGAAAACCAGTTGTGGTACAATACCGGAGACAAGGGGAAAGGAGCGTGGACTGGATGGAAGAGGTACTGCTGCGGCCCGGCCGTTACCGCCACTTCAAGGGCAAGGAATACCGGCTGCTCTATGTGGCCCGCCATTCGGAGACTCTGGAGCCCATGGTGGTCTATCAGGCCCTGTATGGGGAGTGGGGTATCTGGGTCCGGCCGGCGGAAATGTGGAATGAGATTGTGGAGCGGGACGGCTATCGGGGCCCCCGGTTTGCCTATATAGGAGAGTGAGAAATGAACATTCAGATTTTCGGAAAGAACAAGTGCTTTGACACCAAAAAGGCCCAGCGCTGGTTCAAGGAGCGGGGCATCAAATTCCAGGCTGTGGACCTGGGCAAGTACGGCATGAGCGCCGGGGAGCTGAAGAGCGTGGTGAACGCGGTGGGCTTGGACGGCCTCATCGACCAGAAGCACCCGGACGCCGCCCTGCTCAAATACCTGGCCTACGACGCCGATAAGCTGGACAAGCTGCTGGACAACCCCAAGCTGCTCAAGACCCCCATTGTACGCAACGGCAGACAGGCCACCGTGGGCTATTGCCCCGAGGTGTGGGCCGGTTGGAACTGAGTCAGCTCTGGTAGAGGCCGGCCACCGCGGCCAGCTGGGCCTGAAGGGCCTCCACCGCCCACTGGGGCCGGAGCAGCTCCACCCCGTCCCCCAGGCCGAAGAGCCAGCCCAGAAACTGGGGGCTGACCACGGCGGAGACGGTGACGGTGAAATGGTCCGCCCCGTCGGGCACCAGAATGGCATCCATGCCGAAGCGGTCCAGCACCACCCCCACCAGGCCGCTGCGGCAGCGCAGGGTGATCTGTCCCTCCCGGCCGGAAAACATACCGAAGTGCTTCCCCGCATAAGCTGCCATGTCAAAGCCCTCCGGCACTCCGGTCAGGGGCAGGCAGGTGACGGCCAGATCAGCCATCTTGTCCACCCGGTAGTGGCGCATCTCATGGGAGCGGTGGTCATAGCCCGCCAGATAGTAGTTTTCGTTGTCCCAGATCAGACCGGCGGGGGAGACCGTGTACCGGCGGCCCTCATGGCGGTACACCTTCTCCTTACGGACATTATACTCAAAGTAGAGAAAGGTGACGGTTTTCCGGTTTGCAATGGCGGTGTGGAGCTTGTCGATGGTGTAATAGATACTCTCGTTCATGGTTTTGACCCGCCGGTCCACATAGACCTGCCGCTGGAGCTGGCGGGCCTGGTGGATGCTGGCCTGTGATTCCAATTTGTGAATCAGCTGACTGCTTTTCCGCTGAGTAATAAAGCGGGAGGACTGGACCGCGTCCACCAGCAGCTTGAGCTCCGCCAGCTGGAAGGGGCGCTCCCCCAAAAACCAGCCCGCCGAGCGGCCCTTCCGGCACTGCACATCCAGCCCGAACCGGCGCAGGGCCTCCATATCGGAGTAGATGCTCTTGCGCTCGGCCTTGATATCCCACGCCTCCAGGCGGGCGATGATCTGGGGGACGGTGAGGGTGTGCTCCTCATCGGTGGATTCCCACAGCAGCTTGCACAGACAGAGCAGTTTCAATTTTTGATTGGCGCTTTTGGGCATGGAGGCGACCCCCTTTCTTTTTGTGTCCTGTGAGTATATCACAGTTACTGTCCTATAAACCGTACATTCAGCATACCACAAATGGTGGAGAATTGGGAGGGAATATGAGCTATCTTGCGGCGGTTCCCCTCTGCCCCCTCTATGCCGGGCCGGGTGAGGACCGGGAGCGGGTGGATGAAATCCTGATGGGCTGGCCGGTCTCCGGGCCGGAGGAGGCCCGGGGCGACTGGTGGCAGGTTCGCACCCACTACGGCTATTCCGGCTGGGTGAGGCGGCAGCAGCTGGTCCCGGCCAGCGGCGGGGCGGTCCGGGACCGGTGGGTGGTGACCGCCCCCTTTGCCGATGTGCTGGCCGGGCCGGAGGTGGAGCGGCCGGTGCTGGCCACCCTGCCCCGGGGCAGTCTGACGGCGGTATCGGAGGGGCCCGCACCGGAAGGGTGGCGGCAGGTGGAACTGCCCGGCGGGCAAAAAGGCTATACAAAAAGTAGTTTTTTGGAGCGATATTGCAATAAGGCCGGGGATTGGCCGGAGGAGCAGCTTCGGGCCAGGGTGGTGGAGCGGGCCAGGAGCTATCTGGGCACCCAGTACCGCTGGGGTGGGAAGTCCCCCATGGGCATCGACTGCTCGGGGCTCACCTTTATGGCCTGGTTTTTCAGCGGGGTGCTTATCTACCGGGACGCCCGCATCGTACCCGGTTACCCGGTTCGCCCCATCCCCCTGGAGGCGTGCCGGCCCGCCGACCTGCTTTACTTCCCGGGACACATCGCCCTGTATCTGGGGGAGGGAAGGTATCTCCACTCCACCGCCAGGGCGGGCAGCGACGGGGTGGTGGTCAACAGTCTGGACCCGGGGCAGCCGGACTACCGGGCCGACCTGCCCCAAAAGCTGCTGACGGCGGGCACTGTGTTTCCCCTGGGGGGAGAGAATCTGACAACTCCATAAAATTTTGCGGCAACCACTTGCCAGACGGGCCATTCTCCTCTATACTGTATCTGTTTGTTGACATAACGCGATTGGAGAAGGGGGCGCGCCTCAGTGGCCCAGACACACCGGAAAAAGCGCCGCCGCCGGACCTCCCCGGCACGGCGGGCGGCGAAGATCTTTTATGGCATCCTTGTGGTCATCTCGGCTTTGATCGTGACGCTGTTCTGCGTCTACAAGCTGCTGGCCAAGGAGCCGGAAATGGCGGCGGAGCCTACGCCTGAGCCGGCGCCTCCGGGCACCAGCGCCCAGCCTGCCACGGGACGGCAGCGCAGGCCGTACACCTATACCTTTTTACTGGTGGCCAAGGATCAGGTGGGCAGCAACGCCGACACCATGATCGTGTGTACCTACGACACGGTGGAGCAGACGGTGGGCATGATTTCCATTCCAAGAGACACCCTGGTGGAGAGCGGAAAGCTCAACGCGGTCTACCAGCAGGGGATCGAGGCGCTGCGGGACACCATCTCCGATCTGCTGGGCATCCCCATCGACTTCTATGTGGGCGTCAATATGGAGGGCTTCAAGGTATTGGTGGATGAGCTGGGGGGCATCGAGTTCAACGTGCCCGTCCACATGGCCTACGACGATCCGGCTCAGGATCTGCACATCCACTATGAGCCGGGACTCCAGCACCTGGACGGCCAGGATGTGCTTAACGTGGCCCGCTGCCGGAAAAACTCTGACGGTGAGGGTACTTATCCCGACAACATCTACTCCGCCTATCCGGACAACGACATTGGACGCACCCGGACCCAGCAGCAGCTCATCGGCACCATTCTGAAAAAAGCCCTGTCCAATCCCCAGAAGATCAACCGCTATATCGAGATCTTCCTGGAGTATGTGAATACCGACCTGGAGTTCGGCGAGATGCTGTGGTTTGCCCAGCCTGCCCTGGGCTTTGACTTTGAGACCGGCATGACCAGCGCCACCCTCACCGGCGACGGCAACACCTACTATCCCGGCTGGGGACAGTACTGCTACCAGCTCTATCCGGAGGAGACGCTGGAGACCGTCAACCAGCTGGTCAATCCCTACGACCAGGATCTGACCCTGGAGGATATGAACATCTTCCAATACCAATAAGCAAAAAGGACGTGCTGCCAGAGCACGTCCTTTTTGCTTATTCCAGCAGGTCGGGGCCGGGCAGGTCCATCTGCCGCTTGCGGGCGGCGGAGTGGGCCAGCTTCTCGGCCAACGCCTTCCGGTCGCCGGTGACCAGCACCGCCCGGTAGGACTGAAGATTGCCGATGAGCCGGTCCAGCACCTCCAGCAGGGCGGGCTCATTGAGGGAGAAAAGCTGGGTCCACAGCCCCACGTCCAGGGCGGCCACCCGGGTACAGCCCCGGAAGGAGGAGCCCTCGTAGCCCTTGCAGTCGAAGAGGGTGGGATCGTCGCACACCGCTACGGCGATGATATGCATCACCTGGCTGGTATAGGCGATGAGGGCGTCGTGGGCCTGGGCGGTGGTGCGGTGGACGTCCTTGCAGCCCATGTAGGCCGCCAGCCGCTCCAGCAGGGCCAGATGCTCCGGCTGGCTGGTGGGGCGGGGCACGATGAGGAAGTGGGACCCCTGGAACATCTGGGCAAAGGCGTGCTCCACGCCGGAGAACTCGGTGCCCGCCATGGGATGGCAGCCGATGAAGTCCACCGAGTCGGGCAGGCAGTCCGCCGCTTCCAGAATGGCCGATTTGACGCCGCACACGTCCCATACCAGAGCGCCGGGTTTGAACTGCTCCCGGTAGGCCTTCAGAAAGTCCAGGATGCCCTGGGGGTGGAGGGCCAGGACCACCACATCGGCCTGGGGGATCACCTCCGCGGCGGACTCGGTGACCCGGTCGCCCACGCCGTGCTCGGCGGCATAGCGCAGGGTGGGCTGGGACACGTCCACGCCCACGATCTCGTAGTCCTCAAAACCTTTCAGGGCCAGGGCCATGGAGCCGCCGATCAGACCCAGGCCCACAATGACAAGCGTTTTTTTCATAGTTTGGTTCTCCTTTCAGGGGTGGGCGGCCGTAAAGGCCGCCCCTTCGGGGAAGTGACGGGCCGGCCGGTGTCCGGCCCTGCGGGGGATTACAGGGTACGGCCCACGCAGGGGGCCAGGACACCCAGCTTGTCCATCAGATCGGAGAACTGGGCGGGGGTGATGGACTGGGCCCCGTCGCACAGAGCGTGGGGCGGATCATTGTGGACCTCAATAATGAGGCCGTCGGCCCCGGCGGCCAGGGCCGCCATGCTCATCCGCTCCACCATCCAGGCCTTGCCGCAGGCGTGGGAGGGGTCCACCACCACCGGCAGGTGGGAAAGCTGCTTCACCGCCAGCACGGCCGACAGGTCCAGGGTGTTGCGGGTGAAGGTCTCAAAGGTGCGGATTCCCCGCTCGCACAGGATGACCTTTTCGTTACCGCCAGCCATGATATACTCCGCGCTCATGAGCCACTCCTCAATGGTGGAGCTGAGGCCCCGCTTGAGCAGGATGGGCTTGGTGGTCTTCCCCAGCTGCTTGAGCAGGTCGAAGTTCTGCATGTTCCGGGCCCCCACCTGGATGACATCCACGCACATCTCAAACATCTCAATGTTGTCAGTGGACATGATCTCGGTGACGATGGGCAGGCCGGTGACCGCCTTGGCCTGCTGGAGCAGACGGATGCCGTCGTTGCCCATGCCCTGGAAGGAGTAGGGAGAGGTGCGGGGTTTGAAGGCGCCCCCGCGGAGAGCGGCGGCCCCGGCGGCCTTCACGGCCTGGGCCACGCCCACAATCTGCCCCTCGCTCTCCACCGAGCAGGGACCGGCGATGACCGCCAGTTTCTCGCCGCCCACCAGAGCGCCGCCCCCCAGGTCGATCACCGTATCCTCCGGGTGGTACTTCCGGTTGGCCTTTTTATAGGGCTCGGTTACCCGCATCACCCGGTCCACGCCGGGCAGCAGGGACAGCTTCTCCTGGTCGATGCCGTCGGCGTTGCCCTCGGCGCCCAGGATGGTGGTCTCGGCCCCCTTGGACACCATCACCTTGACGCCGCCCTCCTCCATAGTGTGGATGGCGCTTTCCAGTTCCTCGGGGGTGAAGCCCCGCTTCATAATGACAACCATGTCAGAATCTCCTTTCAAAAGAAACATCCGCAGCCGCCCAAAGGCAGCTGCGGATGTTCCACATTCTCGGTAGGAACGAAATCCCGGTCAGCCGGTTATGGGCAGGCAAAAACACCGCTGAAATAGTAGCAGCGGTAAGAGCCATATCCATAACCGGAATGCTTCAGCATGACGGGCACGCTCCTTTCTACTTTTGAGACTTTAGCACTTTTTGGTGCGAAAGTCAAGGGGAAATTTCACTTGAAGTCCTACCAGTATTATGGTATTATATTTCAAAAGTCAGGAGGGATGGTATGAAGATTTCGACCAAGGGGCGGTATGCCCTGCGGCTGATGCTGGATGTGGCGCTGAATAGCCACGGCACGGCGGTGCCTCTGCGGGATGTGGCCCAGCGGCAGGATATTTCCGACAAGTATCTGGAACAGATTGTGACCCAGCTCTCCCGGGCGGGGCTGGTGCGCTCGGTGCGGGGGGCCGGCGGCGGGTATCTGCTGACCCGGGAGCCGGAGGAGTACACCGTGGGGGAAATTTTGCGGGTGCTGGAGGGCAATCTGGCCCCGGTGAGCTGCGCCGACGCCGACGACGTGTGCCGCTGCGGGCGGGCGGACAAGTGCGTCACCGTGGATGTGTGGCGGGAGATCCAGGCCGCGGTCTCAGGGGTGGTGGACAACCTTACCCTGGCCGATCTGGTGGAGCGCTATCACAAAAAGTGCCCGGAGGACGGGCAAATGCCGGCGGAAGCCTGCTGTAAAAGGATCTTTGCGTGACAAATTGGCCGGTCCGGGATATCCTTGAGACGAGGTGAGAGGGTATGCGCGACATCGGCAAGAACATCAGGTCCCTGCGGGAGAAAAAGGGAATGACCCAGGAGGCGCTGGCAGAGGCTCTGTTTGTCACCCGGCAGACGGTATCCAACTACGAGACGGGGAGAAGCCGGCCGGATATCGATATGCTGCTCAAAATCGCCCAGGTGCTGGAGACCGACGTGAATCAGGTGCTCTACGGCCTGCCTGCCCAGCAGGACCGGCAGAGAGAAGTCCGTCGTCTGGCGGTGGGCTGCCTGATTGTGGCAGCTATTTTTCTGATGCTGACCCTTCCTGCGCCCCTGCTGAGTGAGATGCTGATGCGCCGCTATGTGGGGGCGATGCTGGTGAGCGGCCTCGCTACCGGCCTGCTGAAGCCTGCCTTATGGTTGGTATTGGGCTGGTGCGCCCTTCAGGGTCTGCGGCTGCTGCAGGTGATCCGTCCCTTGGAAGAGCGGGCGTGGATAACTTGGGCCCGGCGGGGTGTGCTGCTTCTGCTGGCGGTATATGTGGTTCTGCTCCTTCCCTCGCTGGTGGTGGGACTGATTCAGGTGATCCAGGCTGGCCTGGGTGTGCCCTATGACGCGCTGGTAGAAGTTCCTCAGATTCCGGCGTATACATGGCTGATGAACCGTCTATGGATGTTCCTTGTGTTCCACCCTCAGGTGTGCGCCATCCCAGGCGCGGCCTTATGGCTGTTACGATTTCCAAAAGATTGAGATGAAGAAGGACGCTGCGTGAGCAGCGTCCTTCTTCTTATGCGTAGATGCCGGTGGAGAGGTAGCGCTCACCGGTGTCGGGCAGGATGGCCACGATGGTCTTGCCCTGGAAGTCGGGCTGACGGGCCAGCTCCCGGGCGGCCCAGGCGGCGGCACCGGAGGAGATGCCCACCAGGATTCCCTCGGACCGGGCCAGCTCCTTGGCGGAGGCCATGGCGGCCTCGCCGGGAACGGGGAGGACCTGGTCCACCACGCCCATATCCAGGGTGCCGGGGACAAAGCCGGCACCGATGCCCTGGATCTTGTGGGGACCGGGCTTGCCGCCGGACAGCACCGCCGACTCGGCAGGCTCCACCGCAATGACCTTGATATTGGGGTTCTGCTCCTTTAAATAGCGGCCCGCGCCGGTGATAGTGCCGCCGGAGCCAACCCCGGCCACCAGCACATCCACCGCGCCGTCGGTGTCCCGCCAGATCTCCGGACCGGTGGTCTCATAGTGGGCCCGGGCATTGGCGGGGTTATTGAACTGGTCGGGCATCCAGGCGGAGGGATCGGCCTCCAGCAGCTCCTTAGCCTTGGCAATGGCGCCGCTCATGCCCTTGGCACCCTCGGTGAGGACCAGCTCGGCCCCCAGGGCGGACAGCAGGGAGCGGCGCTCCTGGCTCATGGTCTCGGGCATGGTGAGTACCACCTTATAGCCCCGCTGGCGGCCGATATAGGCCAGAGCCACGCCGGTATTGCCGCTGGTGGGCTCCACAATGGTGGCCCCCGGTTTCAGAAGCCCGGCCTCCTCGGCGGCGCGAATCATATACAGGCCCGCCCGGTCCTTGGCGGAGGACAGGGGGTTAAAACTCTCCAGCTTGCCCAGAATACCGCCGCCGGGAGCAAAGCGCTCCAGGCGGAGCAGGGGGGTATTGCCGATCAGTTCGGGAATGGAGTGGGCGATTTTCATAGGACAGGACCTCCCATTGTTTTTGTCAAGGATACCACATAATTCCCACAAGATCAATAGGAATTTTGAAGATGGGAAAAGGAAGAAGGCCCGCCGGATGGCGGGCCTTCGCGGAAATATTAGAACATGGGGACGACGGCGCCCTGGTAGGTCTCCTCCATAAAGGTCTTGACCTCGTCGCTCTTGAGGGCGGCCACCAGAGCCTGGATGGCGGGATCGTTCTCGTGGCCCTCCTTAACGGCCACCACGTTGACGTAGGCCTGGGCGGCCTCGCCGTCGGAGGCCTCCACAGCCAGGGCGTCGGCCACCTTCAGGCCGGCGTCGATGGCGTAGTTGCCGTTGATGACGGCCATGTCCACATCGCCCAGACGGACGGGCAGCTGGCTGGCTTCCAGCTCAACAATGTCCAGATTCTTGGGATTCTCGGCGATGTCGGCCTTGGTGGCGGTGATGCCGGCGCCCTCCTTCAGGGTGATGAGACCCTCCTGCTGGAGCAGGAGCAGGGCCCGGGCCTCGTTGGTGGTGTCGTTGGGCACGGCGATCTGGGCGCCGTCGGCCAGCGCGTCGATGCTGGTGGTCTTGCCGGCATACAGGCCGAAGGGCTCATAGTGGATCTCGGCGGCGCTGACCAGGTGGGTGCCGTCGCTCTCATTAAACTCGTTCATGTAGGTGATGTGCTGGAAGTAGTTGGCGTCCAGCTCCCCGTTTTCCACCGCCAGGTTGGGCTGGATGTAGTCGTTAAACTCCACGATCTCCAGGGTGATGCCCTGCTGGGCCAGCAGATCCTTGGCTGCCTCCAGGATCTCGGCGTGAGGAGCGGGGGAGGCGCCCACCTTGATGACGGTGCCCTCGGGCACGGTGGGGGTCTCGGTGGAGGTGGAGGGAGTGGAGGACTGAGCAGGGGTGGTCTCGGTGTTGCCGGCGGGGGTGTTGGCCGAGCCGGTGCCGCCGCCGCCGCAGCCGGCCAGCAGGCCGAGGGACAGAGCGCCGGTCAGGAGCAGAGAGACAAGCTTCTTCATGGTACATTTCTCCTTTTCATGTCTTGGTGTCACCCAAATGCGAGCACAAAAAAACGCCCTTGAATGATGTTCAAGGACGAGAGCTTTCCGCTTCGTGGTACCACCTTGTTTCACCCCTGCCTCACGACAGGAGCCTTATGGAGTACAGCCATACTCCTGCGCGTTGACGGGCGCACCCGTCGCAGCCTATACCTTGCGGTAGTCGGTGCGCCGCTCCGAGACCATCTTCACCGAAACCTTCCGTACCCGTTTCCACCATGCCGGGTTCTCTGTGCCGTATCTTTCCGGTTACTCTTCTCTTCCTTGCGTTTGAGGGGCGTTATTCAGTTCCCTTTGGGTTGCATTTAGTATATGCCTCCCCCACTCATTCGTCAAGTGGGCAGATTTGACAAAAGAACGGGGTGTACAAACCGGTTGGTTTGCACACCCCATCCAAACAGACGCTTACGACAGCCCGGCTTTATCCGCCCGGTTGGCTTTGAGCTTCCTTTTCCGGTCCACGCTGCGAATCCGTTTATCCAGCCGGACCGAGGCCCGGGTACCGATGGACTGGAAGATCTGGACCAGAATCACCAGCATGACCACCGACACCCACAGGATGATACTCATCCGGCGCTGGTAGCCCAGATTCAGTGCCATGGACCCCAGACCGCCGCCGCCGATGGCGCCCGCCATGGCGCCGTAGCTGAGGATGGTGATGAAGGCGGTGGTGAAGCCGGAGATCAGGGAGGGACGGCTCTCGGGAATCATCACCTTGGTGATGATCTGGAAGGGAGAGCAGCCCATGGACTGGGCGGCCTCCACCACGCCGCTGTCCACCTCCCGCAGGGAGGCCTCCACCAGACGGGCCACAAAGGGGAAGGCGGCCACAATCAGGGGGACAATGGTGGCCACCGTGCCGATGGAGGTGCCCAGGATCAGCCGGGACAGGGGAATAACCACCACCATCAGGATCAGGAAGGGCACCGAGCGCAGAATGTTAATCACGAAATTCAGCACCGCCATCACAGGACGGGGCAGAGGCAGCACGCCGCCCTGCTCGCCCACCACGGTAATGACCCCCAGAGGCAGACCGATGACATAGGAGAAAAAGGTGGAGATCACCGTCAGATACAACGTCTCCCAGATGGCGTAGAGCAGGCCGTTCTTGCTCAGCTCCAGCAGGCGGAGGACCTCTTCATTTTGCAGCAGATCAGCCATGGTAGTCGGGCACCTCCTCCACAGTCACGTCCTTCTGGGCGCGGAGATAGTTCATGGCCTTGACGGCCTCGTTCTTGTCCTCGGGCAGGCCCAGCAGCATGGAGCCGAAGGCCTTGCCGTTTACGTTGCGGGTATCGGCCCCCAGAATGTTGACCTTCACCCCGCAGTCGATGGCCAGGGAGGCGATGAGGGGCTCGTAGGAGGAGCCGCCGTTGAACACCACCCGCACCACATTGGCCACGGGGAACTGGTCGATATGGGCCCCCTCGGGAAAGACCAGCTTTCGGCCGGCCTCGGTCTTGGGGTTGGAGAAAACCTCCTCCACGGTGCCGGTCTCCACCATGTGGCCGTGGTCCAAAATGGCCACATGGGTGCAGATCTCCTCCACCACCGCCATCTCATGGGTGATGACCACCACGGTGATGCCCAGACGCTTGTTGATATCCTGAATGAGCTTCAGAATGGAGCGGGTGGTGGTGGGGTCCAGAGCGGAGGTGGCCTCGTCACACAGCAGCATCTTGGGGTTGGAGGCCAGGGCGCGGGCGATGGCGATGCGCTGCTTCTGACCGCCGGACAGCTGGGCGGGATAGGCGTTGGCCTTGTCGGGCAGGCCCACGATGTCCAAATACTCCAGGGCCCGCTTTTTGGCCTCGGCAGCCGGTACGCCGGCGATCTCCATGGGGAAGCAGATGTTTTTCAGGCAGGTCCGCTGCATCAAAAGGTTGAACTGCTGGAAGATCATGCTGATGGAACGGCGGGTCTGGCGCAGTCGGGCGGGAGAGAACTCCATCAGATTCTCCCCATCGATGAGGACCTCTCCCTGGGTGGGCCGCTCCAGCAGATTGATGCAGCGCACCAGGGTGGATTTACCCGCGCCGCTCATGCCGACGATGCCAAAGATATCCCCGTCCCCGATGGTCAGGTTGATATCCGACAGGGCCTCAAAGTCCCCGTCCGCCGTGGGAAAGACCTTGGAGATGTGTTTCAGTTCAATCACAGGTCTGTTCTCCTTCGTCTGTTTTGTATGTAATACCTCCGGTTTTGACAAAACACCGGGATGTTTGTATCGGGAATATTCTATGACAACCGGAGCAGGCTGTCAAGGTGTTTCGGAAGGGCGGAGATGAGCCTCCAAAGGGGGGTACAAAAAGAAACAGCCGGGCCAAAGGCCCGGCTGTTCAAATGACGCAATTAGTCGGTCACGAAGGGCAGCAGCGCGATCTGACGGGCGCGCTTGATGGCCTCGGTGAGCTGACGCTGGTGCATGGCGCAGGTGCCGGTGGTACGGCGGGGCAGAATCTTGCTCCGCTCGGACAGGAACCGACGCAGCTTCACGGCGTCCTTATAGTCGATATGCTCCACCTTGTCCACACAGAAGGTGCAGACCTTGCGGCGCTTGCGGCCGCGGGGGCGCTCTCTATCCATAGCCAT